>NZ_JBGLZF010000066.1:0-24259 GCF_047304405.1 Pseudomonas sp. Pseusp11 | reverse complement strand
TGGATGCCGGGTTAGCCGCCCCCGGCCATGGATGGCCGATGGCGGCGGGCCCACGGAGCAGGACCGGAGCGAGGGCACCCTGAGCCTAGGCGAAGGGCCGAACGAAAGGGGCAAGAGCGCTTTGGTTACTTTCGCGCTTTTCGAAAGTGACTCGCTGTAAGAGCGAAACCGCCAGCCGCCATTACCGCAGTAAAGGATATGTACACAATCAAAACCGGCCTCTTAAGGCCGATGCATGAGATAGGCATCACCCGTCACCCGAATCATCGGATGAGGAACAACCTGGCAGGTTTTAACAATCCCAAAACCGTGGCGTTCATAAAAGCGCCGGGCCCCGATATTCGCCGCATAGTCGATCAGGCTCAGGCCGTTGAGTTCCAGTTGATCGGCACGCTGTTGAGCATGCTCGAGAAAGCGCACACCCAGCCCCTTGCTGCGCCAGCCTTCATGCAGGGCCAGGCTCGAAATATAGAGGGTATCGGGGACTTCCATGTCGGCGTAAGGCGCCAAGACCGGATCAGTCACCGGAGCCGCCAACGGATCGTGACGCATCACATAACTGTGCATCATGCCGATGACCTGTCCGTCAGCCTCTGCGACAAGGCAGTTCTGATAGGAAAAATCGACATCTTCACGGGCGTAACGAATGGCCCCCACTTCCAGCAGATCCTGCCCGGGCGCCGCCAGCTGGCTCCAGATGTAATCCGAAGCCCCCTCTGACGAAATCTGGAACAAACGGGCAATCTCGCGCGCATCCGTGCGCAATGCCGGACGAAATTCAACTTCCATTATTTCCCCATTAACTTCGGTGAGATGGTTTTCAGACCTGCGTCTCCAGCACGTCAGGAGCACTTTGTGGCGAGGGGGTTTGCCCCCGTTTGAGTGCGTAGCACTCACAGGATCTTTGGTACATCAGAGATTTCAGGACTGCTGCGCAGCCCAACGGGGGCAAGCCCCCTCGCCACACAGGCTCCCACATCTATGGTGACTACTTGTCAGCGGACTACGCCTTCTTCAATCAGCAACTTGAGAATGGCTTCAGCGCCCGCCTGCGCGGTAACGCCCTTGAGCACTTGCCCACCGCCGCCACTGGCCTTGGCCGTCGCGGCCTTCATGCGGTCGGCACCGCTCTTGGCCTTGATCACTTTCAGGCGCTTGGGTCGTGGCTTGGCCGGTTGCAGCGTGGCCACTGCCAGCAGCTCATCGTCGACCACTTCAACTTCATCTGCCTGCAATACCCCGCGTCGCGCCGGACCGTAGGCACTTTGCCGAGGCTTGGGCGCTGCGTTATCCACAGTCGCCAGAAACGGCAGGCGCACTTTCAAACGACGGCGCTGACCGCGAGGCAAGGCCTGCAGCACCAGCGCCGAACCGCCGTCGATGGATTCGACTTGCGCCAAACCCACCACCAGCGGCCAGCCGAGGCTTTCAGCCAGCAGGAACGGCAACATACCCGAGCCTTCACCGGTTTCCGCCTGGCTGCCGGTCAGCACCACCTGTGCCCCGGCGTCACGCAAATAAGCGGTCAATGCCGGCAGCGCATCTGCGCCGACCGGTTGTTCCAGCACATGCAACTGTTCCAGGCCCATGCCCAGATAGGCACGTAGCGCCGGTTCCGCAACGTCGCCGGCGTGCAGCACTTGCAGGTTATCCCCAGCCAGTTGCAAACCCAGCTCAACGGCCCGCGCGTCCTGCTCGGCGCGACGTGGCCGGCCGGAGGTCGGGTGGGCGCCGATGGACACCAGGCTGATGATTTTCGTGCTCATAACCCTTTCCTTCCCTTAAGCCGCATCGCGCTTGGCGTCGTTGCGGTAAGCCTCTACCGCATCGATCAAGGCTTGAAGAATCTCGGCGCTCTCGCCGATCACCGACAGGTCGGCCCGTTTGATCATGTCGCAACCCGGATCGAGGTTGATTGCCACCACCTTGTCGCAGGCACCGATGCCTTGCAGGTGCTGGATCGCCCCGGAAATCCCCACCGCCACGTAAACCCGCGCGGTGACCCAGGTGCCGGACGCGCCAACCTGACGGTCGCGCGCCATGAAACCATCGTCCACCGCCACCCGCGACGCACCTTCGGTCGCGCCCAACGCCTCGGCCGTCCTGTGGAAAAGTCCCCAGTCCTTGACCCCGTTGCCGCCCGAGAAGATGAACTCGGCTTCGGCCATCGGAATCGCCGCCGGGTCCACCGCCACCGCGCCCAGATCTTCGATCCGCGACAGGCTGCGAGCGACCGCTGTGGATAACTCCACCGGCAACGCTTCGTGACGGGTTTCGCTGACCGGCTCGGCGCATTCGGCAGCCGCCAGAATCAAGCGGGCCACCGGCCGCGCAAGGTCCTGCAAACCGGCACCGGCACGGCCGATGCACTCTTGATCCTTGACCTGCCAGACCCGTGTGGCCGGGCGTTCGCCCAGTGCGGCAGCAAAGCGCCGACCCAGCTCGCCGCCACCACTGCGGCTGTCCGGCAGCAGCCAGTGACGCGGGCTGAATTGGTTATCCACAGCCCGCAGGCCCTGGACGCGTTGTTCCGGTGCATAACCGCTGAATTCGTCGCCTTCCAGTACCAGCAAGCGGTCAACGCCAGCCGTGGCGAAGGCGTTTTCCTTGTGCTCACCGAAGACCACCGCCAGTACCGCGCCGTCCTTGCCGGCCAACTGATGGGCCAGGCCGAGCAAATCGCGGTCGTGGCTGCTCAAGCGGCCACCGACCATGTCCGGCACCACGCTGATGTAGAACGCGGGTGCGGCCACTTGATGCAGCGGCAATTGCACTTCAACCGCGGCCGAGCGTTTCGTCGCCCCGCCCTGCTGAGCGCCACTGCGGTCGATCCGTTTGATCCCGTTGGGACCGATAAAACCGATCCCGTGAGGATTCTTGCGGATGACGCCGTTAGGCCCCATCCAGCTGTGTTGCGCCGGTTGCATGGCCGCGTGCAGCGGGTGCAAACGGTTGCGGGCGATCCATTCAGCGCGAGGGTCGCGGCGGATAATGTCGCTCATCAATGCACCTCCGCAGGTTCACGTTTGGCCGGTGCCGAAGGCTTTCCCGGCGCGGCGTCTTCAAGCAGCGCATCAGCCACCAGTTCGGCGATGTCCTTGATCAACGGCCGTGGTTCGACCACGCCCTCAAGCATCGCGGTGCACTGTGGACAACCCACGGCCACCAGTTCGACACCGGTTTCGCGGATGTCTTCCATGCGCATGTCGGGGATCCGTTGCTTGCCCGGAATGTCGGTGATCGGCGCACCGCCACCGCCGCCGCAGCAGCGCGAACGGAAGCCGGAGCGTTGCATTTCCTTGATCTCGATGCCCAGGGCGCGCAGCACTTCACGCGGCGCCTCGTATTCGCCGTTATAGCGACCGAGGTAGCACGGGTCGTGATAAGTCACGCTGCTGCCTTTGTGCTGACCGAGATTCAGAGCGCCTTCGCCAATGATCTCCGCCATGTAAGTGCTGTGGTGCTGCACGAGGTAGTTGCCATCGAAAGCGCCATACTCGTTTTTCAGCACATGGAAGCTGTGCGGGTCGCAGGTGACGATGCGGTTGAAGCGGTATTTGGCCAGGGTCTGGATGTTGCGTTTGGCCAACAGCTGGAACGTCGCCTCGTCGCCCAGACGCCGAGCCACATCACCGCTGTCACGCTCTTCAAGGCCCAGCACTGCGAAGTCGACCTTGGCCGCTTTCAGCACTTTGACGAAGGCACGCAGGGTACGCTGGTTGCGCATGTCGAAGGCACCGTCGCCGACCCAGAACAGCACGTCGGTGGATTTCTTCTCGCTGAGCAGGCTCAGGTTCAAATCCGCCGCCCAGTTCATCCGCCCACCCGGAGCGAAGCCGCCCGGGTTGTCGGTGGCGATCAGGTTTTCCAGGACTTCGGCGCCCTTGTTCGGGGTCGCGCCTTTTTCCAGGGTCAGATGGCGACGCATGTCGACGATGGCGTCGACGTGCTCGATCATCATCGGGCATTCCTCGACGCAGGCACGGCAGGTGGTGCAGGACCACAGGGTTTCAGCGTCCACCAGACCATTGACGATCGGTTGATGCGGGTTGCCGGCGTGCTCACCGATCGGCTTGCCTGGGTAAGGGCTGCCAGCGAACTTGGCGTCTGTACCACCGGCCAGGCCGACGACCATGTCCTGAATCAGTTTTTTCGGGTTCAGCGGCTGGCCGGCGGCGAACGCCGGGCACGCAGCTTCACATTTACCGCACTGCACGCAGGCGTCGAAGCCGAGCAGTTGGTTCCAGGTGAAATCCTTGGGTTTTTCCACGCCCAATGGCGCGGTCGGGTCGTTCAGATCCAACGGCTTCAAGCCGGTGGAACGACCGCCGCCAAAACGTTCGGAGCGACGGTGCCAAGCCAGGTGCAAGGCACCGGCGAAGGCGTGCTTCATCGGCCCGCCCCAGGTCATGCCGAAGAACAGTTCCGACACGCCCCACAGCACACCGACGCCGAGAATCGCCGCCAGCACCCAGCCACCGAAGTTTTCCGGAAGGATGCCCGCCACCGGCAGGGTCAACAGGAAGAACGACGCCGAGAACGCCAGCAGGCTTTTCGGCAGGCGCATCCACGGACCTTTGGACAACCGGGCCGGCGGATTGCGGCGGCGCAGGAAGACAAAGATCGCACCGACGAACATCACTGCCGTCATCAACAGCAGTGCATAACCGAGGATGCGGTTATGCAGGCCGAAACCGTGAACCAGAATCGCCAGCACAATGGACGCCACCGCACCACCGGCCGTGGCGACGTGAGTATTGGCGATGTATTTGTCCCGCGCGACGACGTGGTGCAAATCGACCATGTAACGCTTGGGCATGGCGAACAGACCGCCGATCAGGTCGACTTTCGAAGCCCGGCCCTGACGCCACATAGCCACCCGCCGCAACGCGCCCAGGACAGCCAGGCCCAGGGCAGCAAACAACAGGATTGGAAGAAGGGTGTTCAACATGGTGGAGCTCCCAAAGACCTCGGGGTCATGTGCGTGCCGATGAGAGCGACGCACCTACTTGTGGCGAGGGAGCTTGCTCCCGCTGGAGTGCGAAGCGCTCCCAAAACAGTCTCAGGTGTACACCTGATACACCTCGACTGCAGGTTTTGGGGCTGCTTCGCAGCCCAGCGGGAGCAAGCTCCCTCGCCACAGGTGATGGTGGTAAATCCGTTAGAAATCCTTGCACAACCGCAGCGCGTCGTAGATCGCCGCGTGGGTGTTGCGCTGGGCTACGCAGTCACCGATGCGGAACAGCAAGTAGCCGTCGCCCGCCTGGCTCAGCGAAGGTTGTGGCTTGATCGCGAACAGGGCTTCAATGTCCATCTGGCCTTTGTTGCGCGAGCCTTCCTTCAGTGCATAGTAGATTTCTTCGTCCGGCCGCACGCCGTTCTCGACCACGACCTGGTCAACCACCCGCTCCTCTTTGGCGCCGGTGTATTCGTTTTCCAGCACCGCCACCAGCTTGTCGCCTTCGCGGTAGACCTTTTCCAGCATCATGTCGCCGGTCATGATCACTTCTTTCGGGTACATGCTGCGGTAGTAAGTCGGGAACGACGTACCGCCGATGGCCACGCCCGGCTTGATGTCGTCAGTGACGATCTCGACCTGGCTGCCCTTGTCGGCAAGGAAGTCGGCAACCGACATCCCGGTGAACTCGCAAATGGTGTCGTAGACCAGCACGTTCTTGCCCGGTGCAACCTTGCCGTCGAGCACGTCCCAACTGCTGACCACCAGGCCTTCAGCCGCGCCCCAGTGCTCGTTCTGCTCCAGGAATGGATGGCCGCCAACGGCGAGCACCACTACATCCGGACGCAGGTCGAGAATGGTCGCCGCATCCGCCGCCACGCCCAGGCGCAGGTCGACTTTCAAACGCGCCAGTTCCAGCTGGAACCAACGGGTGATACCGGCGATCTGGTCCCGTTGCGGGGCTTTCGAGGCGGTGGTGATCTGCCCGCCGATGAATTCTTTCTTCTCGAACAGGGTCACGTCGTGGCCACGTTCGGCGGCTACACGAGCGGCTTCCATCCCCGCAGGGCCGGCACCGACCACCACGACTTTGCGTTTCGGCCCGGTGGATTTCTCGATGATGTGCGGCACGCCCATGTATTCACGGGAGGTCGCGGCGTTCTGGATGCACAAGACGTCCAGGCCCTGATACTGACGGTCGATGCAGTAGTTGGCGCCCACGCACTGTTTGATCTGGTCGACCTGGCCCATCTTGATCTTGGCGATCAGGTGCGGGTCGGCGATGTGAGCGCGAGTCATGCCGACCATGTCGACGTAACCGCCTTCCAGAATACGGGTTGCCTGGTTCGGGTCCTTGATGTTCTGCGCGTGCAGCACAGGAGCCTTCACCACTTCCTTGATACCGGCGGCCAGATGCAGGAACGGCTCCGGTGGATAACTCATGTTCGGAATAACGTTGGCCAGGGTGTTGTGAGTGTCGCAACCCGAGCCCACGACACCGATGAAGTCGATCATGCCGGTGTCGTCGTAGTACTTGGCGATCTGCTTCATGTCCTCATGGCTCAGGCCATCAGGGTGGAATTCGTCACCACAGATACGGATACCAACGCAGAAGTCCGGACCGACTTCCTTGCGCACAGCCTTGATCACTTCCAGGCCGAAACGCATGCGGTTCTCGAAGCTGCCGCCCCATTCGTCGGTACGCTTGTTGACCCGCGGGCTCCAGAACTGGTCGATCATGTGCTGGTGCACGGCAGACAGCTCGACGCCATCCAGGCCACCGGCCTTGGCACGCGCAGCGGCGCTGGCGTAGTTGCCGATCACCCGCCAGATTTCTTCCGGCTCGATGGTTTTGCAGGTCGCGCGGTGCACCGGCTCGCGGATGCCCGACGGCGACAGCAGGGTTGGCCAATGCTCACCGTCCCAGCGCGAGCGACGCCCCATGTGGGTAATCTGGATCATGATCTTGGCGCCATGCTTGTGCATGGCATCGGCCAGATTCTGGAAGTGCGGAATAATCCGGTCGTCGGCCAGGTTGACCGACTTCCACCAGCCTTGCGGGCTGTCGATGGCCACGCTGGAGGAACCGCCGCAAATCGCCAGGCCGATCCCGCCCTTGGCTTTCTCTTCGTAATACTTGACGTACCGATCGGTGGTCATGCCGCCGTCGGTGGCGTAGACCTCAGCATGCGCGGTGCTGAGCACGCGGTTGCGGATGGTCAGTTTGCCGATCTGGATCGGCTGGAACATTGCTTCGAAAGCCATGGCGGGTTCCTCGACTTACAACGGCTTGACGGTGAACAAACCGTCGTCGTGGCCTTCTTCGGAGCCACCGTAAACTTGTTCGGCGACGGTGCGGATCTTGCTGCCGCGAGCAGCCAGGATCTGGTCCATGGCGCCGGCGAACCAGCCAGTGAACATGTAGTCGACCTTGCGTCCGACCTTGCCGTACACGTAGACGAATGCGGAGTGTTCGAGCTTGACGCTGGCGGTGCCTTTGTCGAGGTCGATGTCCTGGATCTTGAACAGGCCCCAACCGCGCTGCGACAGGCGCTTCATGTAGTGCTCGAACACCGCGACGCCTTCCAGGCCGTGGCATTCGGCTTCTTTTTCACACCAGTGCCAGGCGGACTTGTAGCCGGCCTTGTAGAGGATTTCGGCGTAGGCATCGGCGCCCAGCACTTCCTCGATGCCCATGTGGTTGTTGACGAAGAAGTGACGCGGCACATACAGCATCGGCAGGGCATCAGAGGTCCAGATACCGGTTTCGCTGTCGACTTCGATTGGCAATTGCGGGGCGATCTTGGCCATGGAAACTTAACTCCAGAAAATTTGTTGTATTGCCCCCGGCACGGACGGCCGGGGGAAAGGATTCTTCAGGTGCGGCGGCTTATTCGCCCCAAACGTCTTTCAAAACGTTGACCCAGTTTTCGCCCATGATCTTGCGCACCACGCGCTCGGAATGGCCGCGCTTGAGCAGGGTTTCGGTCAGGTTCGGGAACTCGCCCACGGTGCGGATGCCCAGCGGGTTGATGATCTTGCCGAAGCTGGTCAGACGGCGGGCGTAGCCCTTGTCATGGGTCAGGTATTCGAAGAAGTCCTGGCCATGGCCCTGGGTGAAGTCGGTGCCGATGCCGATGGCGTCTTCGCCGACGATGTTCATGGTGTACTCGATGGCTTCGGCGTAATCGTCGATGGTCGAATCGATACCCTTGGCCAGGAACGGCGCGAACATGGTCACGCCGACGAAACCGCCGTGATCGGCGATGAACTTCAGTTCTTCATCGGACTTGTTGCGCGGGTGCACTTTCAGGCCCGACGGCAGGCAATGGGAGTAGCAGACCGGCTTCTTGGATTCGAGGATGACTTCTTCGGAGGTCTTCGAGCCGACGTGGGACAGGTCGCACATGACGCCGACGCGGTTCATCTCGGCAACGATTTCGCGACCGAAACCCGACAGGCCGCCATCGCGTTCATAGCAACCGGTACCGACCAGGTTCTGGGTGTTGTAGCACATCTGCACAATACCGACGCCCAGTTGCTTGAAGACTTCGACATAGCCGATCTGGTCTTCGAAGGCGTGAGCGTTCTGGAAGCCGAACAAGATGCCGGTCTTGCCCTGCTCCTTGGCTTTGCGGATGTCGGCGGTGGTACGCACCGGGATCACCAGGTCGCTGTTCTCGCGAATCAGCTTCTGGCTGGCAGCGATGTTGTTGACGGTGGCCTGGAAGCCCTCCCACACCGACACGGTGCAGTTGGCCGCGGTCAGACCGCCCTTGCGCATGTCTTCGAACAGCTCACGGTTCCACTTGGCAATAATCAGGCCGTCGATAACGATGCTGTCGGCGTGTAATTCGGCTGGGCTCATCAGGCAGTCCCCTATTAGCGATTCATGCGCCGAATCGTGTGCCGGCGCTTTGGGGCCAGCATATGCCTGAGGGACGGTGCAGCCGGGTGCAAAAACGACAGGGGAATTGCCGAAAGCGTCAATCCGCGACAAAGGGTCGCCAACCGACGTGATTGCCTACCTGTTCAAGCCCGTTCGCATGGGCCAGAATTCGTCGCATCACCGAATGTTTCACTGAATTAAGGGCGGCGACGCAATGAAATCCATCTTCCTGGCTTTGGCACTGATAGCGACCGGCGTACAGGCGGCCGAAGAGGCCGACGACAACCCCTGCGACGCCGTCGCAAACGAAGTCCAGACCCTGGAGTGCTCGGCTTACAGCAGAAACACCGCCGAACAGCTGCTGAGCGACAACTACCAAAACCTGAGCGAACGCATGCAAACGCGCTACGGCAGTAACAAGGCGCAACTGGCCGACATCACCGCCAAAATCAAG
Source organism: Pseudomonas sp. Pseusp11 (assembly GCF_047304405.1). Lineage (NCBI taxonomy): Bacteria > Pseudomonadati > Pseudomonadota > Gammaproteobacteria > Pseudomonadales > Pseudomonadaceae > Pseudomonas > Pseudomonas sp. Pseusp11. The sequence continues at coordinate 14,959 of NZ_JBGLZF010000066.1, read as the reverse complement.
ACCGCGCAACAGCAGTGGCTGAAAACCCGGGATGCCGATTGCGCGGTGGAAGCGTTTCCGGCGACGAGCGGCAGCAAGGCGTTCAACATTGCGCAAAATGATTGCGTGGCGCGGATGAGTGACGAGCGGTCGGAGTTTTTGGAGTCGATTGGGCAGGAGTGATCCTGAATCGTCCGTCGAAAGCTGGTAGCCCTACCAGCTTTTACCCCCCAATAAAGACCTTTCCCACAAGCCTCACTGAGCAAGACTACAACTCCCCGCCGAGCAAGGCTTAACACAGCTTTTTCGAGCAACATGCTGACAAATTTCATTTGTTGGCCACCTGAAAAATATAAGTAAAGATTCGCAAATCTTATAAAAGACTTATATTCTTCCATGAACAGCATTCACTGGACTCGAAAGGCCGTTAAGCAGCTCTTGAAATTGCATTCCGTTCATCAGATCCAGGTTAGGGATGCCATCACGGCGCTAACTGACATGCCTGACGTAGGCAACGTCAAAGCACTGGTTGGCCATGACTATGCCTATCGACTGCGAGTCGGTAGTTATCGGATCATGTTCGACTGGGATGGCGCGATCAAAGTGGTCAGTATCCAAGAGGTCAAAAAACGCGATGAACGCACCTACTGACATTCAAATTATCAATGATGCGGAGGGAAAACCGGCATTCGTGGTCATTCCGTACGCACAGTATGTGGCACAAAAGATCGAGCCCGATCTGATCCCCCATGAAGTGGTCAGTCGCATCGTCGACGGCGCGACACCGATTCGCGCCTGGCGTGAACACCTGAACCTTACGCAGGATGAAGTGGCCAAACGCATGGGCATCTCCCAACCAGCCTTTGCCCAGCAGGAAACTGTCGCCAAACCCCGCAAGGCCACCCGTGAGAAAATTGCCGCGGCTTTTGGCATCACTGCCAATCAACTAGAGCTGTAAGCTGCACGCCAGCATCAGGAAAAGGTATTGAAATGAAAATCTGCGGTATCGAAATCAAAGGCAGCGAAGCAATACTTGCCGTGGCCTCCCTCGACGATCAGGGGCTGACCCACGTCGCGCTGGCCACCAAGAAAATCGCCCTCGACGATGACGACGAAGCCGCCAATGTCAAAGTCTTTGCCGCGCAGGCGGCGTCGTTTATTCGTGAGAATTCAATCGACCGGATCGCGATCAAGAAGCGCAGCAAGAAAGGTGAGTTCGCCGGTGGGCCAACCACGTTCAAGATCGAAGGGGTTTTCCAGTTGCTGGAAAATTGCGAGGTGACGCTGCTGTCGCCGCAAACCATCAATGCGCAGAACAAAAAGTTCGACTTTGAACTGCCGGCCACGCTGAACAAGTATCAGCACGAGGCTTACAAAGCGGCCTGCTCGGCGCTGATGAAGAAATAACGACTTAAATCCCGTAGGAGGTCGGTTTCAGGCCTTCTGGCTTTGTCGGCGATCCTCCCGCGGGCACCGCTCAAACCTCGCCCGATAACTGCGGGTGAAATACGATGGCGATTCAAACCCGCAGGCGATACTCACCTCCAACACGCTCATGTCCGTCTGGCGCAGCAGCTGCCGCGCCTTCTCCAGCCTTAATCGCAGATAGAAATTGCTCGGCGTATCGTGCAGGTGCAGGCGAAACAGGCGTTCTAGTTGACGTCGGGTCACTTTGATCGATTCCGCCAGCTCCAAAGTGCTGAGCGGCGGTTCGCTGTGCTGTTCCATCTCCCCAATGACATGCACCAGTTTCTTGTTGCTGATGCCATATCGCGTGGCGACTTCCATGCGTTGGTGGTCTTTGCGCGGGCGGATGCGCCCGAGCACGAATTGTTCGCTGACCTGGATCGCCAGTTGCGGCCCGTGGGCCTGGGCGATGAGGTCGAGCATCAGGTCGATGGACGCGGTGCCGCCCGCCGAGGTGATGCGCCGGCGATCGATCTCGAACAGCTCCTGGGTGACGCTCAGCTGTGGATAAGATTCCTTGAAGGCGTCGATGGCTTCCCAGTGCAGAGTCAGGCGGTGACCGTCGAGCAGGCCGGCTTCGGCGAGGATGAAGCTGCCGGTGTCGATGGCGCCGAGGGTTACGCCTTCGTTGTCCAGCCGACGTAACCAATGCTCCAAGGCCGGGGTGGTGAACTTCAACGGTTCGAAACCGGCGACTATCAGCAAGGTTGCGCCTTTCTTCAGCGGCTCCAGCGCTGCATCGGCGTTGACCGACATGCCGTTACTGGCCAGAACCGCCCCGCCATCGGCGCTCAACACATGCCAGCGGTACAACTCGCCGCGAAAGCGATTGGCGACCCGCAGCGGCTCGATCGCCGAGATAAAACCGATCGCCGAAAAACCCGGCATCAACAAGAAGTAGAAATCCTGGGACATGGAGCGCACTCGACTGGCAGGCAACGAGAGGGCGGGAAGCGTGTGGACGTTGATACGCCACTTGCCAGCAGCATTCAAGTGCACAGGTCGCCGCAGTGCAAGAGCTGGTCGCCGCAGTGCGTTTTCACGGGGGCTTTGCTGCGTAACTTGGGCATCACCGGCGCATCAGACACCGGAACCCACAATAAACGACCTGCCGAGGAACCCCGACATGAAACGACTGATCAGCAGCTGTGTTCTTGCACTCAGCGGTACCGCTTTCTTGAGCGCCAGTGTCATGGCGGCCGAACCCGCGTCGTGCCAGAACGTGCGCATGGGCGTAGTGAACTGGACCGACGTGATCGCCACCAGCGCCATGACTCAGGTCCTGCTCGACGGTCTCGGCTACAGCACCAAACAGACCAGCGCCTCCCAGCAAATCGTCTTTGCCGGCATTCGCGACCAGCGCCTGGATTTGTTCCTGGGCTACTGGAACCCGCTGATGACCCAGACCATCACGCCGTTTGTCGATGCCAAGCAGGTCAAAGTGCTTGAAGCGCCAAGCCTCAAGGATGCCCGCGCCACCCTGGCAGTACCGACTTACCTTGCCGACAAGGGCCTGAAAACCTTCGCCGACATCGCCAAGTTTGAAAAAGAACTGGGCGGCAAGATTTATGGCATCGAACCGGGCTCGGGCGCCAACACGCAGATCAAGGCAATGATCGCCAAGAACCAGTTCGGCCTCGGCAAGTTCCAGCTGGTCGAGTCCAGTGAGGCCGGCATGCTGGCGGCAGTAGATCGCGCGGTACGCCGCAAGGAAGCCGTGGTGTTCTTCGGCTGGGCGCCGCACCCGATGAACGTCAACGTGAAGATGACCTACCTCACCGGCAGCGACGACGCCCTCGGCCCGAACGAAGGCATGGCCACGGTCTGGACCGTCACCTCGCCGAACTACGCACAGCAATGCCCGAACGTCGGTCGCCTGCTGAGCAACCTGACGTTCACCGCCGAAGACGAGAGCCGGATGATGCAGCCGCTGCTGGATCACAAGGACGCTTTCGAATCGGCCAAACAGTGGCTCAAGGATCACCCGCAAGACAAGCAACGCTGGCTCGAAGGCGTGACCACTTTCGATGGCAAACCGGCCGCTGAAAACCTGAAGCTGACCAGCAAATAGAACCGAAATGAACCACCGATTCGCAGCCCGATGCGGGCTGCGAGCGGGATCGCCACGCCCAAGCTCTGCCATAAAAACTCAAGCCTGAAGGAAACCGCCTCATGAACCACGACGTCATCATCACCTGCGCACTCACCGGTGCTGGCGACACGACCGCCAAGAGCCCACACGTGCCGGTCACCCCGAAACAAATCGCTGCAGCCGCCGTGGAAGCCGCCAAGGCGGGCGCTACCGTGGTCCACTGCCACGTTCGCGACCCACAAACCGGCAAGTTCAGCCGTGACGTGGCGCTGTACCGCGAAGTGATGGAGCGCATCCGCGAGGCGGACGTCGACATCATCGTCAACCTCACTGCCGGCATGGGCGGCGATCTGGAAATCGGCGCAGGCGAGAACCCGATGGAATTCGGCCCGAACACCGATCTGGTCGGCCCGCTGACCCGTCTGGCCCACGTTGAAGAATTGCTGCCAGAAATCTGCACCCTGGATTGCGGCACCCTGAACTTCGGCGACGGCGACACCATTTACGTGTCCACCCCTGCCCAGCTGCGTGCTGGCGCCAAACGCATTCAAGAGCTGGGCGTCAAGCCTGAGCTGGAAATCTTCGACACCGGTCACCTGTGGTTCGCCAAGCAGATGATCAAGGAAGGCCTGCTGGATAACCCGTTGTTCCAGCTGTGCCTGGGCATCCCATGGGGCGCGCCGGCTGATACCACCACCATGAAAGCCATGGTCGACAACCTGCCGGCCGACGCGGTCTGGGCGGCGTTCGGCATCGGGCGCATGCAGATGCCGATGGCGGCGCAAGCGGTGCTGCTCGGCGGTAACGTGCGGGTTGGCCTGGAAGACAACCTGTGGCTGGACAAGGGCGTGTTGGCGACCAACGGCCAACTGGTCGAACGCGCCTCGGAAATCCTCAGCCGCCTCGGCGCCCGCGTTCTGACCCCGGCTGAAGGCCGCAAGAAAATGGGCCTGACCAAGCGCGGCTGACCCCAAATCACCCTTTCCCCCCGTGGGAGCGAGCTTGTGTGGCGAGGGGGCTTGCCCCCGTTGGGTCGCGAAGCGGCCCCAAAACCTGTTGCCGCGGTGTATCAGCCACACTGCATGCAATGTTTTACGACTGCTTCGCAGCCGAACGGGGCGATGCGGCGTTCCGACAAGCCCCCTCGCCACACAGGTTCGCTCCCACATTTTTTTTGAACCCAATTCAGGAAGTCGCCATGAGCTTTATCACTGATATCAAAACCTTCGCAGCACTGGGCAGCGGTGTCATCGGCAGCGGCTGGGTGTCCCGCGCCCTCGCCCACGGCCTCGATGTGGTGGCCTGGGACCCGGCGCCCGGTGCCGAAGCGGCGCTGCGCAAACGCGTCGCCAATGCCTGGGGCGCGCTGGAGAAACAAGGCCTGGCACCCGGCGCATCGCAGGATCGGCTGCGTTTTGTCGCCACCATCGAAGAATGCGTTCGCGACGCGGATTTCATTCAGGAAAGCGCCCCTGAGCGTCTGGACCTGAAACTGGAACTGCACAGCAAAATCAGCGCGGCGGCCAAGCCCAATGCGTTGATCGGTTCCAGCACCTCGGGACTGTTGCCGAGCGAGTTTTACGAGAGCTCGACGCACCCGGAACGCTGCGTGGTCGGGCACCCGTTCAACCCGGTTTATCTGCTGCCATTGGTGGAAGTGGTCGGCGGTAAAAACACCGCACCAGAAGCGGTGCAAGCGGCGATGAAAGTCTATGAATCCTTAGGGATGCGTCCGCTGCATGTGCGCAAGGAAGTGCCAGGATTTATCGCCGACCGTTTGCTCGAAGCGTTGTGGCGTGAAGCGCTGCACCTGGTCAACGACGGCGTGGCCACCACCGGTGAAATCGACGATGCGATTCGTTTTGGCGCAGGCCTGCGCTGGTCGTTCATGGGCACCTTCCTGACTTACACCCTGGCGGGCGGCGATGCCGGCATGCGGCACTTCATGGCGCAGTTCGGGCCAGCGTTGCAGTTGCCGTGGACGTACCTGCCGGCACCGGAGCTGACCGACAAGTTGATTGACGATGTGGTGGATGGCACCAGCGATCAGTTGGGCAAACACAGCATCTCGGCACTGGAACGCTATCGTGACGATTGCTTGCTGGCGGTGCTGGAGGCGGTGAAAACCACCAAAGAGAAGCATGGGATGGCCTTCAGCGAATAAACACACACCCTGTGGCGAGGGAGCTTGCTCCCGCTCGGCCGCGAAGCGGTCGTAAAACCAGCAAACGCGATTCGACTGATACCTCGCATCCACCGGTTTTGGGACTGCTTCGCAGTCCAGCGGGAGCAAGCTCCCTCGCCACAAATGTGTACACCAGCGATTATCTGTGGAGTTCCACCATGCCCACCCTCACCACCTACCAAACCAGAATCATCCCCGACTGGGTCGACTACAACGGCCATCTGCGCGATGCCTTCTACCTGCTGATTTTCAGCTACGCCACTGACGCGTTGATGGATCGGCTAGGTATGGACAGCAACAACCGCGAGGCCAGCGGCCACTCGCTGTTTACCCTCGAATTGCACCTCAATTACCTGCACGAAGTGAAACTCGATGCAGACGTCGAAGTGCATACGCAGATCATCGGCCACGACCGCAAGCGCCTGCACCTCTACCACAGCCTGCATCTGGTGGGCGGTGACAAGGAGCTGGCGGGTAATGAACAAATGCTGCTGCACGTCGACCTCGCCGGGCCGCGATCCGCACCGTTCAGCGAAGAAACCTTGAGCATGCTGCAGGCCATTGTCGCCGAACAGGCCGACTTGCCCGCACCCGCCTGGATCGGCCGAGTGATCGCTTTACCGCCCGAAAAACAATAAGGAATCCGCCATGAACACCGCCGCCGCTTTTGCCGATTTCCGCACCTATCCGTTGATCAGCGCGTTGACCGCCGTGCACACCCTGGCGGACCGAATTCAAGTGAAGTGGGCGGACGGTCGGGTCAGCCCTTTTCATCATCAATGGCTGCGGGACAACTGCCCGTGCCCACTGTGCGTCTACACGGTGACCCGTGAGCAAGTGCTGGAAATCGTCGATGTCGCAGAGCACCTGATGCCTGAAAACGCCACGGTCGATGCCGAAGGTTGTCTGTGCGTCGATTGGCAGGACGGTCACCTCAGCCGCTTCGATCCGGGCTGGCTGCGGGCCCATGCCTATGACGATGAATCTCGCGCCGAACGCCAGGCCGGAAAACCGAAAGCCAGGCTTTGGCACAGCGATTTGCGGCTGCCGGTATTCGAATACCAGGCCCTGATGGAGAACAACGACGCCTTGTTGCAATGGCTGCTGGCCGTGCGCGATATCGGCCTGACTCAAGTGCGCGGAGTCCCCACCGAACCTGGCTCACTGAAGCTGATCGCCCAGCGGATTTCGTTCATCCGCGAGAGCAATTTCGGCGTGCTGTTCAACGTGCAATCCAAGGCCGATGCCGACAGCAATGCCTACACCGCCTTCAACCTGCCACTGCACAGCGATTTGCCGACCCGGGAGTTGCAACCGGGGCTGCAATTTCTGCATTGCCTGGTGAATGACGCCGACGGTGGCGAGAGTATTTTCGTCGACGGTTTTGCCATCGCCCAAGCCTTGCGTCAGGAAGATCCAGAGGCGTTTCAAGCCTTGTGTGAAATCCCCGTGGAGTTCCGCAACAAGGACCGCCACAGCGACTACCGCTGCCTGGCGCCGATCATCGCGCTGGATGCATTCGGGCAAGTGTCGGAAATCCGCATGGCGAACTTTCTGCGTGGGCCATTCGATGCTTCAGTGGAGCAGATGCCCAGGCTGTATCGCGCTTACCGGCGTTTCATTGCGATGACCCGCGAGGCGCGTTTCCGGGTAATGACACGGCTCAACCCCGGCGAGTTGTGGTGCTTCGACAACCGCCGCACCCTCCACGCCCGCAACGCCTTCGACCCCGCCACCGGTGCACGGCATTTCCAGGGTTGCTATGTCGACCGGGATGAATTGCTGTCGCGCATTTTGGTGTTGCAACGGTAAACCGCCAGAAGATCGCAGCCTGCGGCAGCTCCTACGTACCCGTTATTTCACGGGTGCACACAACCCCTGTAGGAGCTGCCGCAGGCTGCGATCTTTTGCTTTTCAACACGCAAAAAAAACCCCGATCAAGCCGTGACAAGATCGGAGCTGAGGAGGGTACTGTTGAGGAGCTGATGCGCGAGGGTGACCAAACCTTCGTGAAGCCAGCTGAGTCCAGTGTGCCTACTCCCCTCTTTTGCAAGTTAGCCGAAAGCGACCTGTTCATAGGTATTGCGGCCATTGCGACAAATCGTCCTTGCCGACACCCACAGCCCCTACCAGAATCGAACCACGACACCGTTCCCTGAAGAAGGATTGCGTCATGATGTACGCCGATTTGATAGACCAGGAAGACCTGTTGAGCCAGCTGAAAGCGTTGGGGTTTTCAGTGCCCCCCGGCGCAACCGCCGAGCAAGCCTGCGAATGCGCAGTACGGGGCTTGAACAACGAGCGGGCAATGGAACTGCGGACCATGGTCAAGCAGATGTACACCAGCAGCGCGTCAATCCAGCCGGCCGTGCGTCAGGCTATTGATAAGCAACTGTTACCGGCATTGGCGCAATACCAACAGAGCCATAGTGCTTGATTTCCGGGGTGTGAACACTTTGTGGCGAGGGAGCTTGCTCCCGCTCGAGCGCGAAGCGGTCGCAAAACCGGTACATGTGAATGAAGAATGCATGTACCGGTTTTGGGGCTGCTCCGCAGCCCAGCGGGAGCAAGCTCCCTCGCCACAATAGTTTGCCTGGTTTAGAGCCTTACGCTGGCAAACGTCGATTCATTACGCGCCTGGCTCAACGCCGACAGCGGCCCGGACAACGGCGACAGCACCAAAGCTTGCGGCAGCGGCATCATCGCCACTTGCTGCGTGGTATTGGAGCCTACGCGCTCGTCACGCGGTGGAATGCCGAAGTATTCGCGGTAGCACTTGGAGAAGTGCGGCGTGGACACGAACCCACACACCGACGCCACTTCGATGATCGACATCGGCGTTTGCTTGAGCAGTTGCCGAGCACGGATCAAGCGCAGTTTCAGGTAGTAACGCGACGGCGAGCAGTGCAGGTATTTCTGGAACAGCCGCTCCAGCTGACGACGCGAAACGGCGACATAAACCGCCAGTTCATCGAGGTCGATCGGCTCTTCGAGGTTCGCCTCCATCAGCGCCACGATTTCCTGCAGTTTCGGCTGGTTGGTGCCGAGCATGTGCTTGAGCGGCACGCGCTGGTGATCCTGCTCGTTGCGGATGCGCTCGTAGACGAACATCTCCGAAATCGCGGCCGACAGTTCACGACCGTGATCGCGGCTGATCAGGTGCAGCATCATGTCCAGCGGCGCGGTGCCGCCGGAGCTGGTGAACCGGTTACGGTCGAGGGTGAACAGACGGGTGCTCATGGCCACCCGCGGGAAAGCTTCCTGCATAGCGGCCAGACATTCCCAGTGCACGCTGCAATCGAAACCGTCCAGCAGGCCGGCGCACGCCAGGGCCCAGCTGCCGGTGCAGACCGCGCCGAGACGACGGGACTGACGCGCCTGGCTTTGCAGCCACGACACATGCTCACGGGTTACGGTGCGCTGAATGCCGATACCGCCGCAGACAATGACGGTGTCCATGGGTGGTGCTTTGTGCATGGAGGCGTCGGGGGTGATCTGCAGGCCGTCACTGGCCCAGACCTGACCGCCATCGACGGTGAGCGTGGTCCAGCGATACAGCTCGCGGCCGGACAATTGGTTGGCCATGCGCAGGGGTTCTACTGCGGAGGCCAGAGAAATCAGCGTGAAATTGTCCAGCAGCAGAAAGCCGATGGATTGAGGCGCACGGTTCTGGGGTTGGGCCCCGGAGTTGAACGTCGTCATCGCGGTATCTCCTCACACAAAGCGGGTGATGGCCTCAGGCGGAGGCTCTTTTTATTGCCATCGTTCTCGCGTGGGAGACGGGCTTTGTAATGACAGAGCAATTGCCATGCCTAAATTGAATGCGCGTTCAATAACTCCTGAAAACGACGTCGCGATGCGTCTAGATATGGCGCGCAGAGATAAGAGGTTAAAAGTGCCATCAAAGGCCCCAAACCCGTGCCCCCGTTGCGTGTGAGCAAATCGGTAGCACTTGTGGGAACAGGTCTGCGACGCGGCGGTCAAGAGTGTCACCGCTGGCACAGGTGACGAACGGTCAGGGTTTGAATTTGATCCCCGACCGGGGAGCCGGGCTTGCCTGTTTGCGACGCGCCAAAAGGTGGCGCGTTTTAGTGCGCGTGTTCACTTGGTGCGCAGTTTTGACTGGTCTGGTGTAGCACATGAGGTCTTTGTGGAGAGCAGGCTTGCCCCCTCTCCACAGGTCAACTCGGTTTCAGCACTCCACCGCGCTAACCGCCAAGCCACCGCGCGATGTCTCTTTATATTTGTCGTGCATGTCGGCACCGGTATCACGCATGGTACGGATCACCCGGTCCAGCGAGATAAAGTGCTGGCCATCACCGCGCAGCGCCATTTGCGCGGCGTTGATCGCTTTCACCGCGGCAATCGCATTGCGCTCGATGCACGGCACCTGCACCAGCCCGCCCACCGGGTCGCAAGTCAGGCCGAGGTTGTGTTCCAGGCCGATTTCCGCCGCGTTGCACAACTGCTCCGGCGTAGCACCGAGAACCTCCGCCAACCCGGCCGCCGCCATGGCGCAAGCCGAACCGACTTCCCCCTGGCAACCGACTTCGGCACCGGAGATCGAGGCGTTCTTTTTGCACAGAATCCCTACCGCCGCGGCACTGAGGAAGTAATCGACCACATTGGCGTCGGTCACTGCCTCGCTGAATTTCATAAAGTAGTGCAACACCGCCGGAATGATCCCCGCCGCACCGTTGGTCGGTGCCGTGACCATGCGCCCGCCGGCAGCGTTTTCTTCGTTGACCGCCAACGCGAACAGGTTGACCCACTCCATCGCGCTCAAGGTCGAGCCGATCACGTTGGGCTTGTTCAGCTCTTGCAAGCTGCGGTGCAACTTGGCCGCGCGACGGCGCACATTAAGACCGCCGGGCAGGATACCTTCGTGCTTGAGGCCTTGCTCCACACAATCCTGCATGGCGCGCCAGAGCTTCATCAGGCCGCTGCGGATTTCTTCTTCGCTGCGCCAGACTTTCTCGTTGGCCATCATCAATTCGGCCACGCGCAGGTTGTGCTTCTTGCACAGGCTGAGCAATTCGACGGCACTGGAGAAGTCGTAAGGCAGCACGGTGTTATCCAGATCCACCACACCGCTGGAAGCTTGCGCCTCGTCGACGACAAAACCGCCGCCGATGGAATAGTAGGTATCGCGATGCAGCTCGCCGTGATCGCCTTCGGCGATCAGGGTCATGGCGTTCGGATGGAACGGCAGGTTCTCGTCGATCAGGCGCATGTCCCGAGCCCAGATGAACGGGACCGACAAGCGGCCGTCGAGCAATAGCGTGTGAGTTTCACGCAAGGCTTCTATACGGATGCCGATTTGCGACGGATCGATCGCGTCGGGCCACTCGCCCATCAACCCCATGATCACCGCGTTGTCGCTGCCGTGGCCGATGCCGGTGGCCGAGAGCGATCCGTATAGCTGAACTTCGATGCGACACACCTGCTCCAGAAGCCCCCGCTCGCGCAAACCTTGCACGAACAGCGCCGCGGCGCGCATAGGCCCCACGGTGTGCGAACTGGAAGGGCCGATGCCGATTTTGAACAGGTCGAAAACGCTGATAGCCATTACTGCTGAACTCCTGGATGTGCCTGCTCCAGGCGCAAAAGCGCCCAGTGACGGAGCTGCTACTCTCAAGCTGCAATCCGTCGAGATGGCCGCATCATCAGGCTTTTACCATGTCGTTCAACGTCTCACACCGACGCACTCATGCCCACTAGCGCCGCGGGTCTCTTACGCAATGTTTTCGCCGCTTTTTTGCGGATCAGCGGGGCAAATCGGGCTGAAAAAAGCTGTAAACGACGTCACCGACACTGGATGCGACCATCCCTGTACTGGTTACGACGCACCCTGTAGGCGTCAGATTTTCACTGGTACATGATCGTATCGACTCGATTGCAAGGCGCTGTGGTAGAGCTGTCTCCAAAACGCCATCCAACCGCAACAGATAAGTGCGGTGGTCCAGTCGGAACACTGCCAAAAAAAACACTTAGGAGTCGCCCCTATGAAAGGTTCCCCGTCGTTGTTGTTGGCCGCCATGCTGAGTCTGCCGTTCCTGGCTCAAGCCGCAGAGCCGGCCCAATGCAGCACCGTAAACTTCTCCGATGTCGGCTGGACGGACATTACCGCGACCACCGCGACCACCAGCGTTGTGCTCAACTCCCTCGGCTACAAGACCAAGACCACGATGATTTCCGTGCCGGTGACCTACAAGTCCCTGGCCGACGGCAAGAACATGGACGTGTTCCTGGGTAACTGGATGCCGACCATGGAAAACGACATCAAGGCCTATCGGGATGCCGGCACCGTGGAAACCGTGCGCACCAACCTCAAAGGTGCCAAATACACCCTCGCCGTACCACAAGCGCTGTACGACAAAGGGCTGCATGACTTTGCCGACATCGCCAAATTCAAGAAAGAACTCGACGGCAAGATCTACGGTATCGAACCAGGCAACGACGGCAACCGTCTGATCCAGAGCATGATCGACAAAGACGCCTTCGGTCTCAAAACCGCCGGTTTCAAAGTCGTCGAGTCCAGCGAAGCGGGCATGCTGTCGCAAGTCGACCGTGCGCAAAAACGCGACACCGCCGTGGTGTTCCTCGGCTGGGCACCGCACCCGATGAACAAACGTTTCAAGATTCAGTACTTGACCGGTGGCGATGACTTCTTCGGCCCGGATTTCGGTGCTGCCACCGTTGCGACCAACACTCGCAAGGGGTATACCCAAGAGTGCAGCAACGTCGGCCAACTGCTGAAAAACCTGGAGTTCACCGTCGACATGGAGAGTACGCTGATGGGCAACATCCTGGACGACAAGATGAAGCCTGAAGCGGCCGCCAAGGCCTGGCTGAAAAAGAACCCACAGGTGCTCGATACCTGGCTCGCTGGCGTGACCACCATTGACGGTAAACCAGGCCTGGAGGCCGTGAAAGCCAAGCTCGCGCAGTAATCGCTTACGCCGGGCAGGCTCGCCTGCCCGGGCTGTTTATTTCCTTGCATGCGGACGTTCACTACCATGCTGATTGATCAGAAAATACCCTTAGGCCAGTACATCGCGAGCTTCGTTGAATGGTTGACGCAACACGGCGCCAGCACCTTCGACGCCATCGCCGTGTCACTGGAAACGATGATCCACGGCGTGACTTTTGCGCTGACCTGGTTCAACCCGCTGGCATTGATCGGCCTCATCGCGCTACTGGCACATTTCATCCAACGCAAATGGGGCCTGACCGTTTTCGTCATCGCCTCCTTCCTGCTGATCCTCAATCTGGGGTACTGGCAGGAAACCATGGAAACCCTCGCCCAGGTGTTGTTCGCCACCCTGGTCTGCGTGGTGATCGGCGTGCCGTTGGGCATCGTCGCCGCGCACAAACCGATGTTCTACACAATGATGCGGCCGGTGCTCGATCTGATGCAGACCGTACCGACGTTCGTGTACCTCATTCCTACCCTGACCCTCTTCGGTCTGGGTGTGGTCCCGGGTCTGATCTCGACGGTGGTGTTCGCGATTGCCGCGCCCATCCGCCTGACCTACCTGGGCATCCGCGATGTTCCGGACGAACTGATGGACGCCGGCAAAGCCTTCGGCTGTTCCCGCCGTCAGTTGCTCTCGCGCATCGAACTGCCCCACGCCATGCCAAGCATCGCGGCCGGTATCACCCAGTGCATCATGCTGTCGTTGTCGATGGTGGTGATTGCGGCACTGGTGGGCGCCGACGGCCTGGGCAAACCCGTGGTCAACGCACTGAACACTGCTGATATCGCACTGGGCTTCGAAGCAGGCCTGGCGATCGTACTGCTGGCGATCATGCTCGACCGTATCTGCAAACAACCCGAAGCCAAAGTAGGGGGTGACGCATGAGCATTATTCGCTTCGAAGACGTGGACGTGATCTTCTCCAAAGATCCACGCGCGGCTCTCAAACTGCTCGACCAGGGCATGACCCGCAACGAGATTCTGAAAAAGACCGGGCAAATCGTTGGTGTCGAAAAGGCCAGCCTGGACATCGAAAAAGGTGAAATCTGCGTGCTGATGGGTTTGTCCGGCTCCGGCAAATCCAGCCTGTTGCGCTGCATCAACGGCCTCAACACCGTTAGCCGTGGCAAGTTGTTCGTCGAACACGAAGGCCGGCAGATCGACATCGCGTCCTGCACCCCGGCGGAACTGAAGATGATGCGCACCAAGCGCATCGCGATGGTGTTCCAGAAGTTCGCCCTGATGCCCTGGCTGACAGTGCGCGAGAACATCAGCTTCGGTCTGGAAATGCAGGGTCGCCCCGAGAAAGAACGCCGCAAACTGGTGGACGAGAAGCTTGAGCTGGTGGGCCTGACCCAGTGGCGCAACAAGAAACCCAATGAGCTCTCCGGCGGCATGCAGCAGCGTGTCGGCCTGGCCCGCGCGCTGGCGATGGACGCCGACATCCTGCTGATGGACGAACCGTTCTCGGCCCTCGACCCATTGATTCGCCAAGGCCTGCAAGACGAACTGCTGGAGCTGCAAAACAAGCTGAGCAAGACCATCGTCTTCGTGAGCCACGACCTCGATGAAGCCCTGAAGCTGGGCAGCCGTATCGCGATCATGAAAGACGGCCGGATCATCCAGTACAGCGTGCCGGAAGAAATCGTCCTGAACCCTGCGGACGATTACGTGCGCACCTTCGTCGCCCACACCAATCCGCTGAACGTATTGTGTGGTCGCAGCCTGATGCGCACCCTGGACAACTGCAAACGCATCAACGGTTCGGTGTGCCTGGATCCGGGCGGCGATTCTTGGCTGGACCTGGCCGAAGGCAACACCATCAAAGGCGCACGCCAGAACGGCTCGAGCCTGGACCTGCAGAACTGGATACCGGGGCAAGCGGTTGAAGCCCTGGGTCGTCGACCAACGCTGGTGGACTCCAACATCGGTATGCGCGACGCGCTGCAGATTCGTTACCAGACCGGCAACAAGCTGGTGCTGCACGACAACAACAAAGTGGTCGGGATCCTGGGCGACAGCGAGCTGTACCACGCGCTGCTCGGCAAGAACCTGGGGTAAGCAAGACAGCAGACACAAAAACGCCGCGAGATGATCGCGGCGTTTTTGTTTGTGCAGATATTCAGCTGTAAACGCGGACTACTGTGGCGAGGGGGCTTGCCCCCGTTGGGTAGCGGGGCGCCCCCCCCCCCCGCCCCCACCGTCATTGAGACAGAGGAATCTATGCCGATTTTCGACAGCAGGGCAGTAGACCGGG
>NZ_JBGLZF010000065.1:0-24274 GCF_047304405.1 Pseudomonas sp. Pseusp11 | reverse complement strand
GGCTGCGATCTTTTGATGTTGTTTTTAAAGAGCAAGATCAAAAGATCGCAGCCTCGTTTCACTCGTCAGCTCCTACACAGCTCCTACAGGGGAAGAATCAAGGTGCGAACGGCATCACACGCTTGTGATGAGTCTTCTTGTACGTATCACAAATGATCTTGAACGCTTCCTCGCGCACCGGTTCGCCATGCAGGAAGGCGTCGATCTCGGCGTAGGTCACGCCGTGGGACGCTTCGTCCGGTTTGCCCGGCGACAGGTCTTCGAGGTCGGCGGTCGGGATTTTCTCCACCAGCGACTCTGGCGCGCCGAAGCTGCGGGCAATCGCCCGGACCTGGTTTTTCACCAGGCCGCTCAGCGGTGCGAGGTCGCAGGCGCCGTCACCGAACTTGGTGAAGAAACCCATCACGGCTTCTGCCGCGTGGTCGGTGCCGATCACCAGGCCATGAGCCGCGCCAGCGATGGTGTATTGCGCGACCATGCGCATCCGCGCCTTGGTATTGCCCAATACGAAATCCACCGAGACTGCCTCCTTGCCTTCGAAGGCTGCCACTTCACTGGCCAGGGATTTGACTGCCGGGCCGATGTTCACTGTGTGGCGTTCGTCAGGGGCGATGAAGTCCACCGAGGCCTGGGCGTCGTGTTCATCGAACTGCGTCTGGTACGGCAGGCGCACGGCGATGAACTTGTAGCGGTTATCACCGGTACGTTCACGCAGTTCACGTACGGCGCGTTGGGCCAGCAGGCCGGCGGTCAGGGAGTCGACGCCGCCGCTGATACCGAGCACCAGGGCCTTGAGCCCGGAATTGACCAGGCAATCCTGAATGAAGGTGATTCGCCGGGCGACTTCAGCCTCAAGGGCGAGTTGATCCACGAACGGCGGTTGAACCTTGAGCTGTTCAGCAATCTCACGCTGTACGGCTTGCATGAATTCACTCCTTGCTTGATGTACTGGAAAGGGTGGCAGGTACTTGGAAAACGTGTCGCAAATAAGCGACGAAATTCGGGTCTTTGCAGTGAGTCTTGCCAGGCTCATCAGAAATCTTGGCCACCGGTTGGCCGTTGCATGCAGTCATTTTAAGCACGATGCTCATCGGTTCGACACCCGGAATATCGCAGGTCAGGTTAGTGCCGATGCCGAAACTGACATTGATCCGACCACGTAACGCCCGAAAAATCTCCAGAGACTTGGGCAACGTCAGGCTGTCGGAAAACACCAGGGTCTTGCTCATCGGGTCGATGCCCAGCTTGTGATAGTGGGCGATGGCCTTTTCCGCCCAGAGCACCGGGTCACCGGAGTCGTGACGCAAGCCGTCGAAGAGCTTGGCAAAGAACAGGTCGAAATCGCCGAGGAACGCATCGGAAGTGATGCAGTCGGTCAGGGCGATCCCCAGCAGGCCACGGTACTCGCGGACCCAGCAGTCGAGGGCGGCGATCTGGCTGTCGATCAGCCGCGGACCGAGTTGCTGGTGGGCCATGATCCATTCGTGGGCCATGGTGCCCAGCGGCTTCATATCCAGCTCGCGGGACAGGTGCACGTTGCTGGTGCCGACGAAACGACCGGGGAAGTCGTGCTTGAGCACGTTCACCACTTCTTCCTGCACGCGATACGAGAAGCGCCGGCGAGTGCCGAAATCGGCTACCTGCAACTCGGACAATTCGTCGGTGCTGGCGTTGGCGGTCAACCAGTCGAACTTGCGATAGAGCTGCTCACGGGCCTGTTCCAGGACGATTTCCCTGTAGCGATAGCGGTTGCGCACTTCGCTGACCATGGCCAGCAGCGGCACTTCGAACAGAATCACGTGCAGCCACGGCCCGCGCAGGCGGATGAACAACTCGCCGTTTTCAATGCCGGTGTGGATATAGCGCAGATTGAAACGGAACAGCCCGAGAAAGCGCAGGAAGTCCGGTTTCAGGAAGCTGATGCGCTCCAGGAAGCTCAACTGATCGGCGCTCAGGCTCAACTCGGCCAGGCGCTCGATCTGGAAACGGATCTCTGCCAGGTACGGGCGCAGATCCTCGCTGTTACGGCAACGAAACTCCCATTCGACTTCCACGTTAGGGTAGTTGTGCAGCACCGCCTGCATCATCGTCAGTTTGTAGAAGTCGGTGTCGAGCAGGTTCTGCACGATGCGATCGGCAAACACACTCTCGCTCATAACGGGTCTCCAGGCGGGTCGCGGCCCGTGGCAGCGACGTTGCAGCTGTTTCAATGAATGGGGCTAGTGGCGCATATCAGCGGTGAGGATTGCCAGCAATTTTTTAGACGCTAGAGATCTCTGTGGCGAGGGAGCTTGCTCCCGCTGGGGTGCGAAGCGCCCCTGACTACAGCCGATGCATTCGATCTGGAGGAATGCATATACCGTTTTGCGACTGCTTCGCAGCCGAGCGGGAGCAAGCTCCCTCGCCACAGATATTGTTCTTGACCACAGATTTTTGTGAGTCTTCAAATCTGTGAGGCATCCGGATTGTTTATCCGCTCCAGCATCCACTTCACAAAATCCCGCACCTTGGGCACTTCCGCCGAATGCTCCGGATACGCCAGGTAATAGGCGTCGGTGCTGGGCATTGCATGCTGCCAGGGAATGACCAGTTTGCCGTCGGCCAATTCCTCTTCCACCAGAAACTTCGGCAACAGCGCCACGCCGCAGCCGACCTGGGCGGCGCGGATGCACATATAGAACGTTTCGAAACGCGGGCCGTGGTAGCTGTGTTCAGTGTGGTAGCCCTGGCTGTCGAACCAGTCGTGCCAGGCCTGGGGCCGGGAAGCGTTTTGCAGCAGGACCAGGTCGGTGAGTTGGGTCGGATCGGTGAACGGCGTGTCCGGCAGACTGCCCGGTGCGCACACAGGAACAAGCTCTTCGCCAAACAGCTTCAGGCATTCGGTGCCGGGCCGTGAGCCCTGGCCGAAGTAGAACGCCAGGTCGCTGCGACCTTGCAGCAGGTCGTCGGCTTCCTGTTCGCTGCACAGGTCCAGATGAATTGACGGATGACGCAGGCGCCAGCCTTTCAAGCGTGGCACCAGCCAGCGCGCGCCGAAGGTCGGAGGCGTGGAGACGCGCAAGACTTCGGTGTCTCCGCCGTAGGAGCGCAGGTAATGGGTCGACATTTCGACTTGGGTGAGGATTTTTCGTACTTCCACCAAATACAAATCGCCAGCGGGGGTCATTTGCAGGCGTCGACGTACCCGGCGGAACAACAGGTGCTGCAACAACTCTTCGAGTTGCGCGACCTGTTTGCTCACGGCGCTCTGGGTCAGGTTCAGCTCTTCGGCGGCGCGGGTGAAGCTCAAATGCCGGGTCACGGCCTCGAAACACTGCAGCGCAGTGATCGACGGCAAGTAGCGTTTATTCAGCATCGGTTCTCCTTGTTCTTGTCGCTCCGCCGGCACTTTACGTTGCGGCAGATTCACAGCATGAATAAACGGAATGATATCTCGCTTAATCGTCGTTTGTTGGAGAACCTCGGGAGCGCTAAAACTACAGGTCAGATCAGTCGAATCAATCCGGCTGCACGTTTTCTGTTTCTGCTCGAGGAGTGACCCATGGTTGCCGCATTGCTTGATCGTCTTGGTGTGAACCCGGCCCTGTACCAGAACGGCAAAGTGCCGGTGCATTCGCCCATCGACGGTAGTCGGATTGCCGCCGTGAACTGGGAAGGCGCCGCTGAAGTCGAGCAGCACATCAGTCGCGCAGATCATGCGTTCGAATTGTGGCGCAAGGTGCCGGCGCCGCGCCGTGGCGAACTGGTTCGTCAATTGGGCGACATCCTGCGCGAGTACAAGGCCGATCTCGGTGAGCTGGTTTCCTGGGAAGCCGGCAAGATCACTCAGGAAGGCCTGGGTGAGGTTCAGGAAATGATCGACATCTGCGACTTCGCGGTCGGTCTGTCCCGTCAGTTGTACGGTTTGACCATCGCCTCCGAGCGCCCTGGCCACCACATGCGCGAAACCTGGCACCCGCTGGGCATCGTCGGCGTGATCAGCGCGTTCAACTTTCCGGTTGCCGTCTGGGCCTGGAACGCGGCGCTGGCGCTGGTGTGCGGCAACCCGGTGATCTGGAAGCCGTCGGAGAAAACCCCGCTGACCGCGCTGGCCTGCCAGGCGCTGTTCGACCGCGTCCTGAAGAACTTCAGCGACGCCCCGCCGCACCTGAGCCAAGTGATCATCGGTGGTCGCGATGCCGGCGAAGCCCTGGTCGATGACCCGCGTGTCGCGTTGATCAGCGCCACCGGCAGCACCCGCATGGGCCGCGAAGTGGCGCCGAAAATCGCCGCACGTTTCGCCCGCAGCATTCTGGAACTGGGCGGTAACAACGCGATGATCCTCGGCCCAAGCGCCGATCTGGACATGGCCGTACGGGCGATTCTGTTCAGCGCCGTCGGCACTGCCGGTCAGCGTTGCACCACCTTGCGTCGCCTGATTGCCCACGAATCGGTCAAAGAAGAAATCGTCACCCGCCTGAAAGCCGCTTACTCCAAGGTGCGCATCGGCCATCCACTGGAAGGCAACCTGATCGGGCCGCTGATCGACAAACACAGCTTCGACAACATGCAGGACGCGCTGGAGCAAGCCTTGAGCGAAGGCGGCCGGGTGTTTGGCGGCCAGCGTCAGCTGGAAGACAAATTCCCCAACGCTTACTACGTTTCACCAGCCATCGTCGAAATGCCGGAACAAAGCGATGTGGTGCGCGACGAAACCTTCGCGCCAATTCTGTACGTGATCGGTTACACCGATTTCGAAGAGGCATTGCGCCTGAACAACGCCGTGCCACAAGGCCTGTCGTCGTGCATCTTCACCACCGACGTGCGTGAAGCCGAGCGGTTCATGTCGGCGGTGGGCAGCGATTGCGGCATTGCCAACGTCAACATCGGCCCGAGCGGCGCGGAAATCGGCGGCGCGTTCGGCGGCGAGAAGGAGACGGGCGGCGGTCGTGAGTCGGGCTCCGATGCATGGCGCGGGTACATGCGCCGTCAGACCAACACCGTGAACTATTCGCTGGAGTTGCCGTTAGCTCAGGGGATTACGTTCGATTAAGCAGCAAGCTACAAGCTGTTGATCGATCGTTCCCACGCTCTGCGTGGGAGCGATCGATGGTGTGTTGGTTAGGTTTCATTTTCGGAGTCTGGCAATGCCGTTACGCGAAGAGTGTCTGTGGGAAAAACTGACGCCGCAAAGGCCCGACAATGCGGCGCTCAAGGGTGAGGTGACGGTGGATGTCTGCGTCATCGGTGCCGGTTTCACCGGGCTGTCGGCGGCGGTGCATCTGCTGGAGCAAGGCAAAAGTGTCTGTGTGCTGGAAGCGCATCGCGCCGGCCATGGCGGTTCGGGGCGTAACGTCGGGCTGGTCAACGCGGGGATGTGGATTCCTCCGGACGAAATCGAAGCCGGTTTTGGCAAGGCGGTCGGCAGTCAGCTCAACCGTATGCTCGGAGCGGCGCCGTCGCTGGTGTTCAGCCTCGTCGACAAATACAACATCGATTGCCAGTTGCGCCGCGAAGGCACGCTGCACATGGCGCACAACGCGCGTGGCGAGGCGGACCTGCGCAGTCGCGAAGAACAATGGAAACGTCGTGGGGCACCGGTGGAATTGTTGACCGGAGCTGCCTGCGAACAAGCCACGGGCACCAGGAAAATCGCCGCTGCGCTGCTCGATCGGCGTGCCGGCACGATCAACCCGATGGCCTACACCACGGGGCTGGCCAACGCGGCCATCGGCCTTGGCGGTCAGTTGTTCGATCATTCCCCGGTGACCCGACTCGAACGTCAGGGCCAGCGCTGGTCGGTGCAGACCGCCCAGGGTTCGGTGCTGGCCGAACAGGTGGTGATCGCCTCCAATGCTTATACCGAAGGCGACTGGACGGAACTACGCCGCAACTTCTTCCCCGGTTATTACTATCAAGTGGCTTCGGTGCCGCTGACCGAAGACGCCGCGCAGCAAATTCTGCCCGGTGGTCAGGGTTCCTGGGACACCCGTCAAGTGCTCAGCAGCATCCGTCGCGATGCCGAAGGGCGGTTGTTGCTCGGCAGCCTCGGCAATGGCAACCAGAAACCGACCTGGTTCCTCAAAGCCTGGGCCGATCGGGTTCAGCAGCATTACTTCCCCTACCTGAAACCGGTGGAATGGGAATGCACCTGGACCGGTTGCATCGCCTTCACCCCCGATCATTTGATGCGCCTGTTCGAGCCGGCACCGGGTCTGGTGGCCGTTACTGGTTACAACGGTCGAGGCGTGACCACCGGCACAGTGGTCGGCAAAGCCTTCGCCGACTACTTGTGTAACGGAAATCCTCAAGCCCTGCCGATTCCCTTCGCACCCATGCAGCCATTGGCGGGCGTGGGGCTGCGAAGCTGCCTGTATGAGGCCGGTTTTTCGCTGTATCACGCGGGCCAGTGCCTGCGGATCGTGATCTGATTGTTGAAATATGTTGCTGGAAGCAGCGCTTTTCAGCGAAGCGGCTAGCCTGTAATGGTGCGGGTTGTAGCAGTTGCGCACCAGCAGTGTGCAGTTCGGTGACGCGGGCTGTTACAGGCAGGTTGCACATCGTTTGGCGCTGCGGTTGCAATGATGGCGCAGGCGGGTTGCGCCTTTTGAAATAAATGGTTTCACCTCCCGCGGTTTAGACGGTTGCACGCCCAATGAAAATGGGATCGAAACAGTCGAAATAACAAGAAAGCAGCGACTTTTTTCAGAATAAAAAACCGATGGCACGGCCCTTGCTCTGAGCATTCAGTGAAGTCGCAGTGCCAACTAAAAAAAACCTTGGAGCACCACCTCATGTCCCAGACGTTTTACAAGAAAGGCTTTCTGGCCCTCGCAGTGGCAGCTGCGTTGGGTGTTTCTGCGTTTGCACAGGCTGATGTGAAAATCGGTGTGGCGGGCCCGATGACAGGCGCCAACGCGGCATTTGGCGAGCAGTACATGAAGGGTGCACAGGCAGCCGCCGATGCGGTCAACGCCGCCGGCGGTGTCAACGGGGAAAAAATCGTACTGGTCAAAGGCGATGACGCCTGCGAGCCGAAGCAGGCTGTGACGGTCGCCAAAGACCTGACTGAAAAGAAAGTCGTTGGTGTGGTAGGTCACTTCTGCTCCTCGTCGACCATCCCTGCCTCCGAGATCTACGACGAAGCCGGCATCATCACGATCACCCCAGGTTCCACCAACCCCAAGGTGACCGAGCGCGGCCTGAGTGCCATGTTCCGCATGTGCGGGCGTGACGACCAGCAAGGTATCGTGGCTGGCGACTATATCGTCGACGTGCTCAAGGGCAAGAAAGTCGCCGTGCTGCACGACAAGGACACCTATGGCCAAGGCTTGGCAGATGCCACCAAGGCTCAACTGATCAAGCGCGGCGTAACGCCAGTGCTGTATGAAGGCTTGACCCGCGGCGAGAAAGACTTCAGCGCCGTCGTCACCAAGATCCGTGCGGCCGGTGCCGACGTGGTCTACTTCGGCGGCTTGCACCCGGAAGCTGGTCCACTGGTTCGGCAGCTGCGTGAACAGGGCCTCAAAGACGTCAAGTTCATGTCCGATGACGGCATCGTGACTGACGAACTGGTGACCACCGCCGGTGGCCCACAGAACGTTGATGGCGTACTGATGACCTTCGGCGCCGACCCACGTCTGCTGCCAGACAGCAAGACCGTGGTAGACGCCTTCCGCAAGGCCGGCACCGAACCTGAAGGCTACACCCTGTACGCTTACGCTTCGGTCCAGACCCTGGCCGCAGCGTTCAATGGCGCCAAATCCAACAAGGGCGAAGACGCTGCCAAATGGCTGAAAGCCAACCCGGTCAAGACCGTCATGGGCGAGAAGACCTGGGACAGCAAGGGCGACCTGAAAGTCTCCGACTACGTGGTTTACAAGTGGGACAAGGACGGCAAATACCACCAGCTGGAAAAACAGAAGTGATATGAGCGGTTGATCTGCCCGGCGCCTTGCGCGCCGGGCAGTCCTGAAACATGTCCGTGCAGTACCTGTCTTTTCTCGTAGAGCTGCACACCAGCGTGTTGCACCGGCGGCTGAACCCCGGTCCGTTGCAACTGGCTTCTGTGCAGTCTCTCAAGTGCGTGAGATTGCGTTATGGATGGTATTTTCCTGCAGCAACTGGTCAACGGCCTGACCCTCGGGTCGGTCTATGGCCTGATCGCCATCGGCTACACAATGGTCTATGGCATCATCGGCATGATCAACTTCGCCCATGGCGAGGTTTATATGATCTCTGCGTACCTCGCGGCGATCAGTCTGGCTCTGCTGGCTTACTTCGGTATTGAATCCTTCCCGCTGCTGATGCTCGGCACCCTGGTTTTCACCATCATCGTCACTGCGGTGTATGGCTGGGTCATCGAGCGTGTCGCTTACAAACCGCTGCGCAACTCCACCCGACTGGCACCGCTGATCAGCGCCATCGGTATTTCGCTGATCCTGCAAAACTATGCACAGATCAGTCAGGGCGCCCGTCAACAGGGTGTACCGACACTGCTGACCGGTGCATGGCGAGTTGAAGTCGGGAGCGGCTTCGTTCAACTCACCTACACCAAAATCTTCATTCTGGTTGCCGCATTCGTCGGCATGGGCCTGCTGACCTACGTCATCAAGTACACCAAACTCGGCCGCATGTGCCGCGCCACCCAGCAAGACCGCAAGATGGCTTCGATTCTGGGGATCAACACCGATCGGGTGATTTCCTACGTGTTCATCATCGGTGCAGCGATGGCGGCCCTGGCCGGCGTGCTGATCACCATGAACTACGGCACGTTCGACTTCTACGCAGGCTTCGTCATTGGGATCAAGGCGTTCACCGCGGCGGTGCTCGGCGGGATCGGCTCACTGCCCGGCGCCATGCTGGGAGGGATCATTCTCGGGATCTCCGAGTCGCTGTTCTCGGGGCTGGTCAACTCGGATTACAAAGACGTTTTCAGCTTCTCGCTGCTCGTTCTTGTTCTGGTCTTTCGGCCCCAAGGCCTGCTTGGCCGTCCTCTTGTGTCGAAGGTGTAAGCGATGTCTTCAACCACTAAAAAAACCATTGATATCAAAAAAAGCCTGGTTGACGCGATTCTTGCCGGCCTCATCGCCCTGATTGTGTTCGGCCCGATTGTTGGTGTGGTCCTCGACGGCTACGGCTTCAACCTGCAGCCGACGCGCGTGGCATGGATAGTCGCCATCGTTATGGCTGGCCGCTTTGCCCTGAGCCTGTTCTTGCAAACCCCCAAAGGCCTGAGAATTCTCGAAGGCTTTGAGAGCACCGGTTCCGGGGTTCATGTTCTGGCGCCTGATTACAAATCCCGGTTGCGCTGGGTCGTCCCGCTAGTGGTCGTTGTCGCCGTGGTATTCCCGTTCTTCTCCAACTCTTACCTGTTGGGCGTGGTCATCCTTGGGTTGATCTACGTGCTGCTGGGCCTGGGCCTGAACATCGTGGTCGGCCTGGCCGGCCTGCTCGACCTGGGTTATGTGGCGTTCTATGCCATCGGTGCCTACGGGCTGGCGCTCGGTTACCAATATCTGGGGCTGGGCTTCTGGACCGTACTGCCGCTGGCGGCGATCACCGCCGGATTGGCCGGGTGCATCCTGGGCTTCCCGGTGTTGCGCTTGCACGGTGATTATCTGGCGATCGTGACCCTGGGCTTCGGTGAAATCATCCGGTTGATCCTCAATAACTGGCTGTCCCTGACCGGTGGCCCGAATGGCATGGCGGCGCCGTTGCCGACGTTTTTCGGTCTTGAATTCGGTAAGCGAGCGAAGGACGGTGGGATACCTTTTCATGAGTTCTTCGGCATCGCCTACAACCCTGATGTGAAGTACTACTTCATTTACGCGGTGTTGTTCCTGGTGGTGCTGGCCGTGCTGTACATCAAGCACCGCTTGACCCGCATGCCGGTCGGTCGCGCATGGGAAGCTTTGCGTGAAGACGAAATCGCCTGCCGCTCCATGGGCCTGAATCACGTGCTGGTCAAATTGTCGGCGTTCACCATCGGTGCATCGACAGCGGGTCTGGCCGGTGTGTTTTTTGCGACCTATCAGGGCTTTGTGAACCCGACCTCGTTCACCTTCTTCGAATCGGCATTGATCCTCGCCATCGTGGTACTTGGCGGCATGGGTTCGACCATCGGCGTGGTGATGGCAGCATTCGTGTTGACCGTCGCCCCGGAACTGCTGCGCGGCTTCGCTGAATACCGCGTGCTGCTGTTCGGCATCCTGATGGTGTTGATGATGATTTGGCGACCGCGCGGCCTGATCCGGATCAGCCGTACCGGTGTGACCCCGCGTAAAGGAGTAGCGCCATGAGTGAAGTCGTACTCTCGGTCGAGAACCTGATGATGCACTTCGGTGGCATCAAGGCGTTGAGTGACGTCAGCCTGAAGGTCAAGCGCAACTCGATCTTCGCGTTGATCGGCCCCAACGGCGCGGGCAAGACCACCGTGTTCAACTGCCTGACCGGGTTCTATAAAGCGACCGGCGGGCATATCGAGCTCAACACCCGTGGGGTGAAGACCAACGTCATCAAAATGCTCGGGGAGCCGTTCAAGGTAACCGATTTCGTCTCGCCAAAACGCTTCATCAGCCGGCTCCACTACAAGATGTTCGGTGGCACGCACTTGATCAACCGTGCCGGTCTGGCGCGGACTTTCCAGAACATTCGTCTGTTCAAGGAAATGTCGGTGCTGGAAAACCTGCTGGTGGCCCAGCACATGTGGGTCAACCGCGGCATGCTGGCCGGCATCCTCAACACCAAGGGTTATCGCAAGGCCGAAAGCGATGCGCTGGACCACGCGTTCTACTGGCTGGAAGTGGTGGACCTGGTGGACTGCGCCAACCGTCTGGCCGGCGAACTGTCCTACGGTCAGCAACGCCGTCTGGAGATCGCCCGGGCCATGTGTACCCGGCCGCAGATCATCTGCCTCGACGAACCGGCCGCCGGCCTCAACCCTCAGGAAACCGAAGCGCTGAGCGCGATGATCCGGCTGCTGCGTGACGAGCATGATCTGACCGTGGTGCTGATCGAACACGACATGGGCATGGTCATGAGCATTTCCGACCACATCGTGGTGCTGGACCACGGCGTTGTCATCGCCGAGGGCGGGCCTGATGCGATCCGACACGATCCGAAAGTGATTGCCGCCTACCTGGGCGCCGACGAAGAGGAACTGGTATGAGTCAACCGATCCTCGAACTGAAAGAGATCGACGTGTTCTACGGACCGATCCAGGCCCTGAAGAAAGTCTCGTTGCACATCAATGAAGGGGAGACCGTCAGCCTGATCGGCTCCAACGGTGCCGGCAAGTCGACCCTGTTGATGTCGATTTTCGGTCAGCCACGGGCGGCCGGCGGGCAAATCGTTTATCAGGGTGTGGATATCACTCACAAGTCGTCCCACTACATCGCCTCCAACGGTATCGCTCAATCGCCGGAAGGCCGCCGGGTGTTCCCCGACATGACCGTCGAGGAAAACCTGTTGATGGGCACCATCCCGATCGGTGACAAGTACGCCAAGGAAGATATGCAGCGCATGTTCGAGTTGTTTCCGCGGCTTGAAGAGCGGCGTAACCAGCGGGCCATGACCATGTCTGGCGGCGAGCAGCAAATGCTCGCCATCGCCCGGGCGTTGATGAGCCGACCCAAGCTGTTGCTGCTCGATGAGCCGAGCCTGGGGCTGGCGCCGATTGTGGTGAAACAGATCTTCGCGACCCTGCGGGAACTGGCCAAGACGGGCATGACCATCTTTTTGGTGGAGCAGAACGCCAACCACGCCCTCAAGCTGTCGGACCGGGCGTATGTGATGGTCAACGGGCAGATCCGCCTCAGCGGCACCGGCAAGGAGCTGCTGGTGAACGAGGAGGTGCGTAACGCCTATCTCGGCGGGCACTAAAACAGAAGAGCCTGGAAAACGCCCTGACGAACTCAGGGCGTTTTTTTATGCCCGCACAATCCCTACACGAGGCAGTGGTTTGAGGTAAAGGGAAATTGTGGAAAACAATATTCATGACCTCTCAAAGCGCGACATAAAGCCGCTGCAAATTGCTGTTTTGTCACGGTTTTGACTTGTCCCCGTTTGCTGTGGAGCTGGCTGTGAATAACGTGGGAGTAGCTGGCTGTAAGCCTTTGAATACGTGGCCTGCAGAGAGATGATTGTTTTTTGATCAGGTGCTTTTGGCGAGCCTGAAGTGGGCATTGTCAACCTTTTTGTTATGAGCGAACACGGTATGAATCGAGGTGGACAAGCCTGTGGATAAGTCTGTGGTTAAACTCTGGAAAGACTCGGCTGAGGGCCGTGGTTGCTGGCTTGGCGCCATCGTCGCTATGACCACTCGGTCGTGCAAATTGCCCTTGGCTACACAGCGGGTGCCTCAGGGTCAAGAAAAAAACTTTCTAATCTGCCCGCAAAGCCTTGTGGATAGCGGCTTGCAGCTTTTCCACTTGCCCCCGGAAACTGTGGACCGGCCTGTGGATAAGGTGCGTGTACATGGCTGCAAGCCACGGGGCATGGGGTGTTGCCAGCATTGATCATTTTTTGTACGGTTTTTGCCATGGTTGCCGCTGTGGAAAAGGCCGGGCATGCTGCCGGTTGATTTTCTATTCCAAGGGCTGACTGTCAGCCGACGCAAGGAGAACACGATGTCCAACACCCTGTTTATTACCGGCGCGACCTCCGGTTTTGGTGAAGCCTGTGCCCGTCGTTTTGCCGAGGCCGGCTGGAAACTGGTGCTGACAGGTCGTCGTGAAGAGCGCCTCAATGCCCTGTGTGCCGAGTTGTCGACGCAGACCGAGGTCCATGGCCTGGTGCTTGACGTACGGGACCGCAAGGCCATGGAGGAGGCGATTGCCAGCCTGCCGCCGTCGTTCGCCAAACTGCGCGGGTTGATCAACAACGCCGGCCTGGCCCTCGGTGTGGACCCGGCACCCAAGTGCGATCTAGATGATTGGGACACCATGGTCGACACCAACATCAAAGGCCTGATGTACAGCACCCGCCTGTTGCTGCCGCGTTTGATCGCTCATGGTCGTGGTGCCAGCATCGTCAACCTCGGCTCCATCGCCGGCAACTACCCGTACCCGGGCAGCCACGTGTATGGCGCGAGCAAGGCGTTCGTCAAACAGTTCTCCCTGAACCTGCGCTGCGACCTGCAAGGTACGGGCGTGCGGGTCAGCAACATCGAGCCGGGCCTGTGCGAGAGCGAGTTCTCGCTGGTGCGTTTTGCCGGTGACCAGGAGCGTTACAACGCCACTTACGCCGGTGCCGATCCGATCCAGCCGCAAGACATTGCCGAGACCATTTTCTGGGTGCTCAACGCACCGGCCCACATCAACATCAACAGCCTTGAGCTGATGCCGGTGAGCCAGACCTGGAGCGGGTTTGCCATTGAGCGTAATGGCGGCAAGGCATAATTGTGGCGAGGGGCTTGCCTGTGGCGAGGGGGCTTGTCGGAACGCCGCACCGCCCCGTTCGGGTGCGAAGCAGCCGCCTGCGATGCAACTGATAAAACACTAGGGCTGCTGCGCAGCCCAACGGGGGCAAGCCCCCTCGCCACAAAAACTCAGCCGAGATACTCGGCTAGCCCGCGATAGCAGGTTGCCAAGTGATAAGGCGTGGTTGAAGGCATGTCCTTGCGGCTCACTTCGCCCTGCTCATCGCGACACTCATACCAACCGCCCGCATGCAGGAAGCGCTGCTGCAACGCCTGCAATTGGCGTTGCACCGATGCTTCGCTGTCCGGGCGCAAGGTCAGGGCGCGCAGGTATTCGGCCTGAGCCCAGATGCGTTGGGTTGCGTCGCGAGGGTGATCATCCAGTTCCAGCATCGCTCGCACGGCACCGGTCTGCTGATCGACACCCCGTTGCTCGGTGAACGCAAACGCGCGCTCGAGCGAGGCGTGCAGTGTCGAGCCGCGCAGCAATGGCGAGGATTGCAGCAGGAAATACCATTCGAACTGATGGCCCGGCTCGAACCAGTTATCCACAGCTCCCAGCGGCTTCTCCATCAACACCGCATGTCGCGGGTCGATGAAACGCCTTTGCATGGCTGTGCATAACTCGATGAGTGCGTTCTGCACAGCCGCGTCTTCGCGCACCGAAAGGGTGGCGAGGAAGGCTTCGGCCAAATGCATCAGAGGGTTCTGCAATGGCCCGGAGTCGAGCGAGGACCAATCACGGTCCAGGCTGGCTTCGTACAGGCCGTCGCCTGTGGCGAAACGCTGCGCCACCACTTCCAGTGCGGCGTTCAGCACTGATTCCACCAGCGGCTCGCGAACCTTGTCCCAATAATGGGCGCAGGCGAACAGGATGAAGGCGTGGGTGTAGAGGTCTTTGCGCTGGTCCAGCGGCGTACCTTGCGGGTCGATGCTGTAGAACCAGCCGCCATGCTCGGCATCGTGGAAATGCCGTTGCAAGGAACGAAACAGCGCCGCCGCGCGCTCTTCAGCCTTGGGCACCTGGCCGATCAGGCTGGAGAACAGGTACAGCTGCCGCGCGCAGGCCATGGCCCGGTAGCGCTGAGGGGGCAGCGGTTTATGCTCGGCATCCAGCGCCTCATAAGGCAACGCCATGTCGGCGTTCCAGCCGGGGCCCTGCCAGAGCGGCACGATCACGTCCTGGAAGTGCTGATGCACTGAGGCGAACAGGGCGGTCAATTCAGGCTGGGAGGCAGAGCGGGAAACATGCGGCATTGGCTGGCGTCGTCACGGCAGGGTTAATTGCGCGACATGTTAGCAGGCCTTAGAGATGCGGTGTCTGTCAGGCCGCCTTCGCGGGCAAACCGGATCGCGAAGGGGCCAGTTCAGACGCTAGAGAATCAACCCGCCAGCAACCAGGCTCCGGTTGCCGCCGACGCCGCACCCGCCAGCCGAACCAACGGTGCCGCGGCCTGAGGCAAGACGCGAACCACCGCATAACCCGCGGCATGCAACGCCGCTGTCGCTGCCACAAACCCTGCGGCATACGCCCAGGGACTGGACATGTCCGGCAATTCCAGACCATGCGCCACGCCATGAAACAGCGCGAACAACGCGGTCGCCGCCACCGCCAGGCTCAACGGCGGACGCACTGCCAACGCCACCGCCAGGCCCAGCGCCAATACCGATGCCGCAATCCCGCTCTCCAGCGCCGGCAGGTTCAGCCCTTCAAAACCCAGCAAGCCGCCGATCAACATGGTGCCCACGAATGTGCACGGCAGGGCCCAGCGCGCAGCGCCTTTCTGCTGCGCCGCCCACAACCCCACGGCAACCATCGCCAGCAAGTGATCGAGGCCGCCGATCGGGTGGCTGATGCCGGCGATCAAGCCGTTGTCGCCATGGCCCGGGTGGGCGAAGGCAATGGCTGGGGTCAGCAGCAGGGCCATGGCGCCCAGAATGCGTTTCAGTGTCATGGATAAGCTTCCTTGTTGATAAGTGTGATCAGGCCGCAGTCAGCAGGCCCTGGCGTTCGATGAAGGCGATGATTTCTTCAAGGCCCTGGCCGGTTTTCTGGTTGCTGAAGACAAACGGCTTGCCGTTGCGCATGCGTTGGGTGTCGCTGTTCATCATCTCCAGCGAGGCGCCTACCAACGGCGCCAGGTCGATCTTGTTGATCACCAGCAGGTCGGATTTGCAGATGCCGGGGCCACCCTTGCGCGGCAGCTTGTCGCCGGCGGAGACATCGATCACGTAAATGGTCAGGTCGGACAGTTCCGGGCTGAAGGTCGCCGAGAGGTTGTCGCCGCCGGATTCCACCAGGATCAGATCCAGCCCCGGAAAGCGCCGGTTCAGTTGGTCCACGGCTTCGAGGTTGATCGAGGCGTCTTCGCGGATCGCCGTGTGCGGGCAGCCGCCGGTTTCCACGCCGATGATCCGCTCCGGCGCCAAGGCTTCGTTGCGCACCAGAAAATCAGCGTCTTCGCGGGTATAGATGTCGTTGGTCACGACGGCCAGGTTGTAGCGCTCGCGCAGGGCCAGGCACAGGGCCAGGGTCAAGGCGGTTTTGCCGGAGCCGACCGGGCCGCCGATGCCGACGCGCAGGGGTTGTGTGTTCATGTGATTCTCCAAACTAAAAGGCCCTAGGAACGGAACAGACGGCTGTACTGGCGCTCATGGGCCATGCACGCCAGGGACAGACCGAAAGCGGCGCTGCCAACGTGTTCGAGATTGATTCGGCTGGCGTCTTGCTGCGCCTGTTGCAGCAACGGCAGCAGTTCGCTGGTCAGGCGTTGTGCGGCTTGCTGGCCCAACGGCAGGGTTTTCATCAACACCGCCAGTTGGTTTTCCAGCCAGCTCCAGAGCCAGGCGGCCAGCGCATCTTGCGGGCTGATGTTCCAGGCGCGAGCCGCCAGCGCCCAGCCGAGAGCCAGGTGCGGTTCGGGGCGTTGCTCGAGAAAGGCACGGGCTGGTGCATCCAGTTCCGGCAATCCGTTGAGCAATTGCTGCAACGAATAGCCCATCTGCCGACTTTCCTGATGCAGCTCGCGGGTTTCGCGGCTGGCGCGATGCTCTTCGCAGCGTTGCAGCAATAGGCCCCAGTTTTCTTCGGCGGCAGCGGTGCAATGGGCGAGCAACAGTGGCGCTTCGAAACGCGCCAGGTTCAACAGCAACTGATCACTGATCCAGCGTCGCGCGCTGTCGGGATCATTGACCCGGCCGTTATCCACCGCCATTTCCAGGCCCTGGGAATAGCTGTAGCCGCCAATCGGCAGCTGCGGGCTGGCCAGGCGCAGCAGCGCCCAGGCCGGGTTCATAAACGCACGCCGAACTGGTGCAGTTTCGGCGGATAGTTGAAGTCCTCGTCACCGTGGCGCGAGTGGTGATGGCCACCACCGTAGGCACCGTGTTCCGGCTGGAACGGCGCTTCGATGTTCTCGGCCTTGGCGCCAAGCTGTTCGAGCATGGCCTTGAGCACGTAATCGTCGAGCAGGCGCAACCAGCCGTCGCCGACTTGCAGGGCCACGTGGCGATTGCCCAGGTGATAGGCGGCGCGGGTCAGTTCGAACGCATTGGCGCAGGTGACGTGCAGCAGTTGTTCGGGGCGAGCACAGACGCGAACGACGCGCCCGTCTTCGGCTTGCAGGCATTCGCCATCATGCAGCGGCGGCTGGCCGCGCTCCAGAAACAAGCCGACGTCTTCACCCTCGGCACTGAAACAGCGCAAGCGACTTTTGCTCCTGGCTTCGAAGGTCAGGTGCAACTCGGCGGCCCAGACGGGTTGAGGGTCGATTCTGCGATGAATCACCAGCATCGGAAGGCTTCCAGCAATGAACAATGTTCAGGCTAGAGCAAGGGGCTTGCCAATCGGGTGAGAGGTAGGAAATGCCTGTCAGAGCGACGGGGGAGGCTCACAATGTTGCAGGACTTTGATTGAAGTTGGTGCGTGGCGGGTGTCTGCGCACCAATTTGCAGCGCACAAAAAGATCGCAGCCTTCTGCCGAAGGCTGCGATCTTTTTCTAACGGGTTACTCGGTACTGCCGAGTCCCTGCCAATGCTTCAGCCCGATAAAGATAAACCGCAACTGCTGGGTGATTTTCGCCTGTGGTGTCAGATGCTCGGGCAATGCTTCGGCCGGCGGATCGATGATGTCCGGCAGGGTCGCGAACACGCTTTTGACGATCAGATCGGCCATGACGCTCAGGCCGGCGATGTCCAGATGCTGCAGTTTGGGCATCAGCGACAAGTCGGCCGCCAGGTCCGAGCTGATGTCCTCGCGCAGGCGGCCGATGGCCTGGCGCACCGGCAGCGAGCCGCCGTACTGCTCTCGGGCAAGAAACAGGAACTGCGAGCGATTGGCCGTGACCACGTCGAGAAAGATCCGCACCGAGGCATCGATGATACCGCCCATGACGAACTCGTTATGGCGTACCAGGCGGATGGTTTCGCGGAAGGTCTGGCCGACTTCGCACACCAGCGCCAGGCCCAATTCGTCCATGTCGGCGAAGTGCCGGTAGAAACCAGTGGGCACGATCCCGGCGGTTCGCGTCACTTCGCGCAGGCTCAAGCTGCCGAATCCTCGGCCGCTTTCCATCAGGTGGCGGGCAGCGTCCATCAGGGCGTTGCGGGTCTGTTGTTTCTGTTCGGCGCGGGGCAGCATCGCAAGGGTGTGTTCTGGACAGGGACAGCGGCGCACTCTAGCAAATCGGCTTCGCTGGCGTCGAACGACTATCGGGGGATCACGCGAGGAATTACGGCTTCTATAAAGTCAAAAGCCCAATCCGGGGATTGGGCTTTTTTTCCAGGCCGCCATGGGCTTAGCTCACAGCGCTGTTGCGTTCGATCACACGGTCACCACCACCTTCAGCAAGGGTTTGGCCTTGTGGAGTGCGATCGGTACCGTCAGCGGCCAGGGTTTGACCTTGTGGGGTACGGTCGGCACCGTCAGCCGCCAGGGTTTGGCCTTGTGGAGTGCGGTCAGTACCGTCAGCAGCGAGGGTTTGGCCTTGTGGAGTGCGATCGGTACCGTCAGCAGCCAGGGTTTGGCCTTGTGGGGTACGGTCGGTACCGTCAGCGGCCAGGGTTTGGCCCTGTGGAGTGCGATCCGAGCCATCCTGGGTGATCAGGCCTTTTTCTTTCAGGCGCTCGTTGCCGTTGGCACCATCGGCAACGGTCTGGCTGAACACCGAGTGGCTGTCTTTGACTTGTGGAGTGGCCTGATCGGCAGCCGGCAGAGCAAAAGCGGTGCTGGCTAACATCGAGAGGGTCAGGCTAAGCAGTAATTCGCGTTTCATGATGGGTTGCTCCTTGGGAGGGCGATAAAGTGGGTACGAGGTCAATGCTACTCTCGATAAGTCGATACAAAAGTTCATAAACGCAATGGTAATAATCAACAGAATTGATTGTTCGGCCGCAGCGCTCTAGAACGGGCGTTTCCGGCGAGCTTTTTTGCACTGAGGTGGGTATTTTCGACCCGCTCTCGCCTCGCAAAAGTGCAGGTGCGGTAACACCGGATGAGGGAGCAGGGTGTCTCCGGCCGATTATTTGAGTGTTAAGTCCCTATTCGGTTAAACCTGCGCGCCATTTCCCAGTCCTAGATCTCATGGCAGGCCGGTTCTGGCCTAACGTTTCATCAGTGCGTCGCTGTCAGGGCGCTCAGTCGTATTCAGGAGCTCTGTGCAATGACGCGCACTCGTAAAATGCTTGCCTGGACCTCCGCCAGCCTCGTTGTGCTGCTGGCCGTCCTGGTGCTGATCATC
Source organism: Pseudomonas sp. Pseusp11 (assembly GCF_047304405.1). Lineage (NCBI taxonomy): Bacteria > Pseudomonadati > Pseudomonadota > Gammaproteobacteria > Pseudomonadales > Pseudomonadaceae > Pseudomonas > Pseudomonas sp. Pseusp11. The sequence continues at coordinate 5,136 of NZ_JBGLZF010000065.1, read as the reverse complement.
GCGTTCTTCGATTGGAACCGGATCAAACCGCCCCTTAACGCCAAAGTCTCTGAAGAACTGCATCGTCCGTTCGCCATCAATGGCAACCTCGCGGTGGTCTGGCAGCGCGAGCCCGACGAAGGCGGCTGGCGGGCCTGGGTGCCGTGGCCGCACGTGGTGGCCGAGGACCTGAGCCTGGGCAACCCGGACTGGTCGAAGCAACCGCAGATGGCCACCCTCAAACGCGTCGAGCTGCGTATTTCACCGCTGGCCTTGCTGACACAGCGGGTGACGATCCCGCGCATCGACCTGACCGAGCCCAATGCCGACCTGCAGCGTCTGGCCGACGGCCGCGCCAACTGGACATTCAAGTTCGACCCCAAGGACCCGGGCGCCCAGCCTTCGAACTGGGTGCTGGACATCGGTGCCATCGGCTTCGACAAGGGCCATGTCACGCTCGACGACCAGAGCCTGAAAACCCGCCTCGACTTGCTTATCGATACGCTGGGCAAACCGATTCCGTTCAGTGACATCGTCGGCGACAAAGCGGCGAAAACCGCGCTTGAGAAGGGCGGTTCGCCGCAGGATTACGCGTTCGCGTTGAAGGTCAAAGGCCAATACCACGACCAGAATCTCGCCGGCCAAGGCAAGATCGGCGGTCTGCTGGCCTTACAGGATGCCGCCAAGCCGTTCCCGCTTCATGCGCAAATCAAGATTGCCGACACCAGTGTCGAACTGGCCGGTACGCTTACCGATCCATTGAATCTCGGCGCCCTGGATCTACGCCTGAAACTGGCCGGTGCCAGCCTGGGCAAGCTCTATCCGCTGATCGGCGTGCCCCTGCCGGATACCCCGCCGTACGCCACGGATGGGCATTTGACCGCCAAGTTGCATGAGTCGGGCGGGGCGGTGTACCGCTATGAGGACTTCAACGGCAAGATTGGCGAGAGCGACATCCATGGCAACCTGGCTTATGTCGCGAGCCAACCGCGGCCCAAGCTCAGCGGGGCGGTGGAGTCCAATCAACTGTTGTTTACCGATCTGGCCCCGCTGATCGGCGCCGACTCCAATGCCAAGCAAAAGGCCCGCGGCGGTGAAAGCAAGCAGCCGGCGGACAAGATACTGCCGGTCGAGGAATTCAAGACCGAGCGCTGGCGCGATATGGACGCTGACGTTGAATTCACTGGCAAGCGCATCGTCCACAGCGAAAAACTGCCGTTCAACGACCTCTACACCCATTTGGTGCTGACGGATGGTGTGCTCAGTCTCGAGCCCCTGCGTTTCGGCGTGGCTGGCGGCAATCTGGATGCGCAGATTCGTCTGAACGGGCGCGCCGAACCATTGGAAGGCCGGGCTAAACTGACCGCGCGCAAGTTCAAGCTCAAACAGTTGTTCCCGTCCATTGAACGGATGAAAACCAGTTTCGGTGAGCTCAATGGCGACGCCGACCTTACCGGTCGTGGCAACTCGGTGGCCAAGCTGCTGGGCACCGCCGACGGCAATTTGAAGATGCTGATCAATGATGGCGCCATCAGTCGCGAGCTGATGGAGCTGGCCGGGCTCAATGTCGGCAACTATGTGGTCGGGAAAATCTTTGGCGACAAGGAAGTGAAGATCAACTGCGCGGCGGCCAATTTCGACATCAAGAGCGGTCTGGCGACCACGCAGTTGTTCGTCTTCGATACCGAGAACGCGATTGTCTACATCGATGGCACGGCGAATATGGCGACCGAGCAACTGGACCTGACCATCAGCCCGGAATCCAAGGGCTGGCGCTTGATTTCGTTGCGTTCGCCACTGTATGTGCGGGGCAAGTTCATCAAGCCGGATGCGGGGGTGAAAGCGGTGCCGCTGATGCTGCGCGGGGCCGGGATGGTGGCGCTGGGTGTGATTGCCGCGCCGGCGGCGGGTTTGCTGGCGCTGATCGCGCCGAGCGCTGGCGAGCCGAATCAATGTGCGCCGTTGCTGGAGCAGATGAAGGCGGGCAAGGCGCCGGTGACGGTCAAGCCCACCCGGTAGATCAAAAGATCGCAGCCTGCGGCAGCTACATTGGAACGCGTTCCCCTGCAGGAGCTGCCGCAGGCTTCGATCTTGGCAATAGACCAGACAATCGAGCCTCCTCCTGCAACCACGCAAAAAACGCCCGCACCGGCGGATGCCGTTCGCGCCCTGGTACGCACAGTGCGCTATATCCGGCCCCGTCGACCTGAATCTCACCCCGGTAAGGCAGCAATAAGCCGCTGGCCACACTCTCCGATACCAGAATATTGCTCGCCAGCACCAGACCTTGCCCGGCGATGGCGGCTTGCAGGGCGTAATGTTCTTCGTCGTATTCACGCACCGCTGGCTGCCCGGCCAGCCAGGTTTCACCGGATTGCGCACACCAGGCCTCCCAGCCGTGGGCATACAGTTTGGAGTTGTGCCAGCGCACGCTGATCAGGGTCGGCGCACGACTGGTCGCCAGAGCCACTTGTTCAGGCGAGCCATAAACCCCGAAGGATTCGTCGAACAGGCACAACCCATACAGGTTCGGGTAATCGTCGAGGCTGTAGCGCAGCACCAGATCGACACTGGCGTCCTGATGCAAATCGATGACTTCGCAGTGAGTGTCCAGCCGTACGTTGATGTGCGGATGCCGGGCATAAAACCGTCCCAGCCGTGGCACCAGCCAAAGGGCGGCGAAAGCGGCGGTGGTGGAGATCGTCAGGCTCGTGCCGCTGCGTTGCGGGCGCAAGGTATCGACGCTTTGCGCCACCTCCAGCAGGGCGCCATGCAGGCTACGGAACAACCGTTCGCCGCACTCGGTGAGGCGCACCTGGCGTGGCAGCCGTTCGAACAGCGGCACACCGAGCCAGTTTTCCAGGGAGCGGATCTGGTGGGAAACCGCCGTCGGCGTCACGGACAGCTCTTCGGCGGCAGCCTTGAAACTCAGCAGGCGCGAGGCGGATTCGAAGGCCCGCAGGGCGGTCAATGGCAACGAGGCAAACATTTAAAACTCCATGGGTGAAATAAATTCATCCAGACTGATTTTTGCTCATTTGAAGGCAGGCGGCTGTGCGCTTCAAGCTGCAGCCACAAGCCGTTTCAGTTTAGCCCTCAAGGAGATTCAGATGAGCACAATTCTTGCCATTCACGCCAGCCCCCGTGGCGAACGCTCTCATTCGCGGCGGTTGGCCGAGGTGTTTCTTTCAGCCTGGCAGGTCCGTAACCCGCAGTCGCAATTGACCCGCCGTGAAGTCGGTCGGGCGTTGATCCCGGCCGTCAACGAAGCCTTTGTAGCGGCTGCTTTTCATCCGGAGCCTCAAGCGCGACCGCTGTCGATGCAGGCCGACCTGGCACTCAGCGATGAGTTGGTGGGGGAGTTGCTCGGCCATGATCTGCTGGTGATTTCCACGCCGATGTACAACTTCAGCGTGCCCAGTGGCCTCAAGGCCTGGATCGACCAGATTGTGCGGCTCGGGCTGACGTTCAATCACACCCTGGACAACGGCATCGCGCAGTACGAACCGCTGGTGCGGGGCAAGAAGGCGTTGATCGTCACCAGTCGCGGCGGGTTTGGCTTCGGCCCCGGTGGCGAGCTTGAAGCGATGAACCATGCCGACCCGTTGCTGCGCACGGCACTGGGGTTCATCGGCATCACTGACGTCACGGTTGTCGCAGCCGAGGGCGAAGAGTCGGCCGAGCGCACCTTCCAGGTATCCGTGGCCGAGGCCGAACAGCGCTTGCTGGCGCTGGCCAGGGCGTTCTAGATGGCCTGGCTGTTCTTGCTGATCGCCGCCGGGTTTGAAGTCACCTTCGCCATGGGCATGAAGTACGCCGAAGGTTTTACCCGGCTCTGGCCTTCGGTGATCACCGTGGTGGCCGCGGTGGGCGGGATTTACTTCCTGACCCAGGCCATGCGCGAATTGCCGGTGAGCATCGCCTACCCGATCTGGACCGCTATCGGTTCACTGGGCACGGTGTTTCTTGGCTTTGCGCTACTGGGCGAAAGCCTGACGGCGCTCAAGCTGGTGTCGGTCGGGCTGATTGTGGCGGGCGTGGTGGGGTTGAAGTAGGGTGGATGTCATAGACTGGTCGTCGAGTTGTCATCTTGGGTGGCGATGCTTGGCTGAGGCCTTGCATCCAGCGTTGCTTCATCTCACCGACCACAAGGATGTTCATCCATGTCGCAAGGCTCCGCCACGCGTTACCCGTTGGTGCTGGTTCCGGGGATGCTCGGGTTTATCCGTCTGCTGCTCTATCCGTACTGGTTCGGAATCATTTCGGCGTTGCGCCGGGATGGGGCGACGGTGATCGCGGTGCAGGTCTCGCCGCTCAATTCTACCGAGGTGCGCGGTGAGCAATTGCTGGCGCGGATCGAGGAAATTTTGCGCGACACCGGGGCTGAGAAGGTCAACCTGATCGGCCATAGCCAGGGCTCGCTCACCGCCCGTTACGCTGCCGCAAAACGCCCGGACCAGGTGGCGTCAGTGACCTCGGTGGCCGGGTCCAATCACGGTTCGGAGCTGGCGGACTACCTGCACGATCACTACCCGGCAGACAGCACCAGGGGCCGATTGCTCACCTTTTTTTTGTGGTTGATCAGCGCGTTGATGTGCCTGCTGGAAACCGGTTATCGCGGGCCGCGACTGCCGGTGGATATCCCGGCTTCACATCAATCGCTGACCACGGCCGGCGTGGCGCTGTTCAATCAGCGTTATCCACAGGGGCTGCCTGACACCTGGGGTGGGCATGGCCCGGAAGTGGTCAATGGCGTGCGCTATTACTCCTGGTCCGGGACTTTGCAGCCGGGCAAGACCGATCGCGGGTGCAACCTGTTCGACGGCACCAACCGCAGTTGCCGGTTGTTTGCCAGAACCTTCGTGCGTGAAGCGGGGCATTGCGACGGGATGGTCGGGCGCTGCAGCTCGCATCTCGGGACGGTGATTGGCGATCAATACCCGATGGATCACTTCGATATCGTCAACCAATCCCTGGGGCTGGTGGGCAAAGGGGCGGAGCCGGTGCGGTTGTTTGTCGAGCATGCCGCGCGGTTGAAGGCGGCAGGCGTTTAACCCCAGTGGCGGGGGGGGGTGGTCCCCTTGGGCTGGGGAGCCGCCCCCAGAATGCGACCCCGTTTGGCTCGAGCGGGAGCCGGCGCCCACGCCCCAAAAGGTT
>NZ_JBGLZF010000064.1:0-24390 GCF_047304405.1 Pseudomonas sp. Pseusp11 | reverse complement strand
CCCATTGGCCGCTGCCGTTTGTGCTGCCCGATACGGTCCTGCTGGGCACTCACTTCGATACCAAGCAATTGGCCAGCGATGATTTCCAGCGCAGCGCTATCGAGCCGCCCGCGAGCATCCAGCGTTCGGTGGCCAAGCGTCAGGCCGAGTTTCTTGCCGGGCGGATTTGCGCTCGGGCCGCGTTGCAACAGCTGGAAGGGCTGAGCTTCATTCCGGCCATTGGTGAGGACCGCGCACCGGTGTGGCCAGCGCATATCAGCGGTTCGATCACCCACAGCACCGGCCGGGCCGCGGCGATTGTCGCGAACAAGGTCCATTGGCGCGGTTTGGGGATGGACCTGGAAAACCTGCTCGACGCAGAACGGGCCGAACGCCTGGCCGGAGAGATTCTCACCGGGCCTGAGTTGCAGCGCATGGCCGCCGGGGCTCGCGATCAGTTGGCGATGGTGGTGACGCTGACGTTTTCGGTGAAGGAAAGCCTGTTCAAGGCGCTCTACCCGATCGTCCAAAAGCGCTTCTATTTCGAACACGCCGAAGTGCTGGAGTGGAGCGAGGGCGGTGAAGTGCGGTTGCGGTTGCTGACCGACCTGTCCAGTGAGTGGCGCAGCGGCACCGAACTGGACGCGCAGTTTGCGGTGATGGATGGGCAGTTGTTGAGTCTGGTCAGTATCAAGGCCTGAAGCCCCTTGTCACGTGCCCAACCTCAACGCCGTTCCTGATTCCTCGGCCAGCTCAAACTGAAACACGCCCCGCCCAGGCTTTTGCTCTTGCTGATCAGCGCTCGCCCGTCGTGCCAATGGATGATCCGCCGCACAATCGACAACCCCAGCCCATGCCCACCCGAGGCGCGGGTGCGGCTGTCGTCGAGGCGCAGGAACGGGGTGAAGATTTTCTCCCATGCGGTTTCCGGCACACCCGGCCCGTCATCCTCGACATCCACCCGACAGCGCTGCTGCCCCACCTGATAGCTGACGGTCACCCGTGAATGGGCATGGCGCATGGCGTTGCTCACCAGATTCTGCAGCGCCCGGTGCAGGTAACGCGGCTCTGCCTCGACCCAGGCGCCGTCGCAATCGGCGGCCGACAGGCACAAGCCGCGCTGTACGGTGACCTCAGCGCGCAACGGTGCCAATTCCTCGATCACTTGATTGACCAGCGCATCCAGATCGATCCGCTGGAAATTCAGCGCCGGCGAGCCCTGCTCCAGCCGCGCATAAGTGAGCATCTCGTCGACCAGCCGATCGAGGTCTTCGATATCGTGGTCCATGCCCTCACGGTATTTCTCCAGCGCTTGCGGCGTGGTGGCCGAGCCGATCATCTCCAGGCCAAAACGCAAGCGCGCCACCGGTGTGCGCAATTCGTGGGACACGGCACGCACCAGTTCTCGCTGAATCGCCAACAATTGCTGCAAGTGCTCAGCCATGCCGTTGAACGCCGAGGCCAGGCGCCCTACCGAGTCCGCGCCGCGTGCCGGTACGCGGGTTTCCAGGCTGCCCTTGGCAATGCGTGTAGCGGCGGCTTCGAGGCCGCGCAAACGGCGCTCCAGTTGCCGCACCAACAGATAGACAATCAAACCAATCAGACTCAGGCCAAGGGCCGCGATCAGCACCAGCCACTCGGGCGGGTAAGGATTCATCTGATACAGCGGACCGATTTCCAGCACCCACGGCGTACCGACCATGCCGGCAAACACCCGGATCGAATCGCCGCCCTTGCCCAACGCCATCACTGTGTCGCCTTCAGACACGCGGCGGCTCTGGTCTTCGTCCATGTCGGCCTCATCAACCGTCACCAGCCGCAGATCGAAGCCGAAACCCTTATCTTCCTTTAACTGCTCCAGACGCTTGGGCTGCTCGGCCACCGGGTAGCGCACCAGTTCATCGGCCAGCAGGTAGATGGTCGCCCGCGCCAGTTGCTCGCTGATCTGCTGGACTTCACCGGTGAGCACCAGTTGTTCCTTGTCGCTGACCAGGCGATAAACCTTCGCCGCATGCGGACCGGTCTGCTCCACCAGGGCCTGGCCGTGCAACACGCGGGTGCGCTGGGTCAGGTCGAGGTCGGTCTGGGGGAACGTCTTCAGCGCCAGCGGAATCCCGAGCAAGCGCTCCCACAACAACAACGCCCGATGGCGCTCGGTTTCGTTCATCGGTTGCAGGTTATCGGCCATCAGCGAGAAGGTGCCGTGGGCCAGGCGCTCGCGGTACTGCTCGCTGCGCACCTGGTTAAGCAGGTGCAACGCCAGCACGCCGAGTACGGCCACCAGAATCAGCGCCGCGCACATGCCGCCATAAATACGCAGGAAGATCGAGTTCACAGGGTGCAGGCTTCCGGCACGAACAAATAGCCTTTGCTGCGGACGGTCTTGATCAGCCGCGGATGCTCCGGGTCATCGCCGATCTTGGGGCGGATGCGCGAGATGCGCACGTCGATGGAGCGGTCCTGGCCGTCATAACCGATACCGCGCAGCGCGGTGAATATTTCTTCGCGGGACAGAATGCGCCCGGCATTGGCCACCAGCAGCCAGAGCAAATCGAACTCGGCGCTGGTCAATTCGATGCCTTTGTCATGCAGCCAGGCTTCGCGCAATGCATTGTCCACCACCAACGGGCCGAACTGCAGGCGCCGGAGTTTTTCCGGGGCCACCTCCGGGGCTTCGCTGCGGCGCAGCAGGGCTTGAATACGCGCGAGCAATAAACGTGGACGCACCGGTTTGCAGACGTAGTCGTCGGCGCCCAGGTCCAGGCCAAGAATCTGATCGGTGTCATCGGTGCGCGCGGTGAGCATCAGGATCGGCCCGTCATAGCGGTCGCGAATCTTGCGGCAAATGCTCAAGCCATCTTCGCCGGGGAGCATCAGGTCGAGAATCACCAGGTCCGGTTTCTCCTTGATGATGCGTGCTGCGGCCAGGGCGCCATTACCCTCGATCGATACTCGCAGGCCATTGGCTTCCAGGTAATCGCGGGTCAGTTCGGCCAGACGCTGGTCGTCCTCGACAATCAATACCTGCCAGGCTTCTTGCTCCACGATGACCTCTGCTTGCCAACACCATCAATAAGGAAGGATCCACCCGTCTTTTTGTAATGATTGGGGAGGATAAGAATGCATCTGCATGGGCCGATTGTATAAACGCCGCACGTCTGGAACACAAGCCGGTAAATGCGTTCGGACACGACGGTTTTTTGTGATAGGGTTCGCGCCCTTAAAAATCCGGATGACTGTTTTCTGTCGCTGAAAATCAGTGAAAAATGATCGGCTCCAGCTAGGTCGCGGCCTACACGCCTGTTCCCTCTTTCACACACAATTTACGCACAGGTTTATCCACAGGTAGTACGTTGCAACACCCTCCAAAACGCATTATCTTGTACCTCGGCGCAAAAAAAACCCTACATGTAGGGTTTTACGCCAAAAACCAAACACAAACCGGACACCGATTTCAAGCGCTTTTATTGCCTCTTTCCGGTTGAACCAAACGTATTTTCGAAAGACCAAACCGCGTGTGCGGATGGCTACTGTTTTTAAGCCCGAAACGGCGATAACGGTACGGGTGTTGCAGTCATTTACTGCCACTCAAAACGGAATTCGGTTTCAGGCCCAAGGCGTGACACCAAAGACTTCGGCATGGAAGCGGCGCCCAATAGCCCCCTTCCTGATCTGTCCCGAAGTTGGTATGCCCGGCCCTCGCCGGTTGTAGTGCTTCAGGACAGAACGGTGGGCACCGTGATGGTGCCCAAACAAACATAGAGAATGTGGAGATACCCCCCCATGCAAACCGACACAACTCGCGAGAACCCGCAGGGCACCTTGCCGCAGGCCACCGATTCGAATTCGGATCTGTCCGCCACCGCGCCTGGCCAACTGCGCGTGATCAAGCGTAACGGCACTGTCGTCCCTTACACCGATGACAAGATCACCGTCGCCATCACCAAAGCGTTTCTCGCAGTTGAGGGCGGCACCGCTGCCGCTTCGTCGCGAATCCACGACACCGTTGCCCGCCTGACCGAACAAGTCACCGCGACTTTCAAGCGTCGCATGCCTTCGGGCGGCACCATCCACATCGAAGAAATCCAGGACCAGGTCGAACTGGCCCTGATGCGTGCCGGCGAGCAGAAAGTCGCCCGCGACTATGTGATCTACCGTGACTCCCGCGCCAAAGAGCGCGCAGCGCACTCCCCTGCCGAAGAAGCCGTCAACGCTCACCCATCGATCCGCATCACCCGCGCCGATGGCAGCCTCGCACCGCTGGACATGGGTCGTCTGAACACCATCGTTACCGAAGCGTGCGAAGGCCTGGAAGAAGTCGACGGCGAGCTGATCCAGCGCGAAACCCTGAAAAACCTGTACGACGGCGTGGCCCTGACCGACGTCAACACCGCCCTGGTGATGACCGCCCGTACGCTGGTCGAGCGTGAGCCGAACTACTCGTTCGTGACCGCCCGCCTGCTGATGGACACCCTGCGTGCCGAAGGCCTGGGCTTCCTCGGTGTCGCCGACAGCGCGACCCACCACGAAATGGTCGACCTGTATGCCAAGGCACTGCCTGCGTACATCGCCAAAGGTATCGAATTCGAATTGCTGAACCCGGTTCTGGCGTCCTTCGACCTGGAAAAACTCGGCAAGGCGATCAACCACGAGCGCGATCAGCAGTTCACGTACCTGGGCCTGCAAACCCTGTACGACCGTTACTTCATCCACAAGGACGGTATCCGCTTCGAACTGCCACAGATTTTCTTCATGCGCGTGGCCATGGGCCTGGCGATCGAAGAGAAGCAGAAAGAAGACCGTGCGATCGAGTTCTACAACCTGTTGTCGTCCTTCGACTACATGTCCTCGACCCCGACCCTGTTCAACGCCGGCACCCTGCGTCCACAGCTGTCGAGCTGCTACCTGACCACCGTGCCGGATGACCTGTCGGGCATCTACCACGCGATCCACGACAACGCCATGTTGTCGAAATTCGCAGGCGGCCTGGGCAACGACTGGACTCCGGTTCGGGCGCTGGGTTCGTACATCAAGGGCACCAACGGCAAATCCCAGGGCGTCGTGCCGTTCCTGAAAGTGGTGAACGACACCGCCGTCGCCGTTAACCAGGGTGGCAAGCGCAAAGGCGCTGTCTGTGCCTACCTGGAAACCTGGCACATGGACATCGAAGAGTTCATCGAACTGCGCAAGAACACCGGTGATGACCGTCGTCGTACCCACGACATGAACACCGCCAACTGGATCCCTGACCTGTTCATGAAGCGTGTCTTCGATGACGGCAAGTGGACCCTGTTCTCGCCGTCCGAAGTACCGGACCTGCACGACCTGACCGGCAAGGCCTTCGAAGAGCGCTACGAGTACTACGAAGCCCTGACCGAGTACCCGGGCAAGGTCAAGCTGTTCAAGACCATCCAGGCCAAAGACCTGTGGCGCAAAATGCTGTCCATGCTGTTTGAAACCGGCCACCCATGGCTGACCTTCAAAGACCCGTGCAACCTGCGCAGCCCGCAGCAGCACGTGGGCGTGGTTCACAGCTCGAACCTGTGCACCGAGATCACCTTGAACACCAACAAGGACGAGATCGCTGTTTGCAACCTGGGCTCGATCAACCTGCCGAACCACATCGTCGACGGCAAGCTGGACACCGCCAAGCTGCAACGCACCGTGAACACCGCCGTGCGCATGCTCGATAACGTGATCGACATCAACTACTACTCGGTGCCGCAAGCGAAGAACTCCAACTTCAAGCACCGTCCGGTTGGTCTGGGCATCATGGGCTTCCAGGACGCTCTGTACCTGCAGCACATCCCTTACGGTTCCGACGCTGCCGTCGAATTCGCCGACAAGTCGATGGAAGCGGTCAGCTACTACGCGATCCAGGCTTCCTGCGACCTGGCTGACGAGCGTGGCGCCTACGAGACGTTCCAGGGTTCGCTGTGGTCCAAAGGCATCCTGCCGCTGGATTCGCAACAGATCCTGATCGAGCAGCGTGGCCAGAAGTACATCGACGTTGACCTGAACGAAACCCTGGACTGGGCACCGGTTCGCGCCCGTGTGCAGAAAGGCATTCGTAACTCCAACATCATGGCCATCGCACCGACCGCAACCATCGCCAACATCACTGGCGTGTCACAGTCGATCGAACCGACCTACCAGAACCTCTATGTGAAGTCGAACCTGTCCGGCGAATTCACCGTGATCAACCCGTACCTGGTTCGCGACCTGAAGGCTCGCGGCCTGTGGGACTCGGTCATGATCAACGACCTGAAGTACTACGACGGTTCGGTGCAGCAGATCGAGCGCATCCCGCAAGAACTCAAAGAGCTCTACGCGACTGCCTTCGAAGTGGACACCAAGTGGATCGTCGACGCCGCCAGCCGTCGTCAGAAGTGGATCGACCAGGCTCAGTCGCTGAACCTGTACATCGCCGGCGCTTCGGGCAAGAAACTGGACGTGACCTACCGCATGGCCTGGTACCGTGGTCTGAAAACCACTTACTACCTCCGTGCCCTGGCCGCGACCAGCACCGAGAAGTCGACCATCAACACCGGTAAGCTGAACGCTGTTTCCAGCGGCGGCAACCACGGTGACGACTCGGTCCTGGCAGCCCCAGCCGGTCCAGCTCCAGTGCCGAAGGCTTGTGCCATCGACGAGCCGGATTGCGAAGCTTGCCAATAAGCTGAGCCGGTAGGCGCTCCAGGGCGCTTACCTGAAACCCCCGATGAGCCTCTGGCTGGTCGGGGGTTTTCTTTTGCCTGCTTTTAAGGTCAGAAGATCGCAGCCTCGTTTCACTCGACAGCTCCTACAGGAAATCCCGCGCCCCTTGTAGGAGCTGTCGAGTGAAACGAGGCTGCGATCTCTTGATCTTGATTCTGCAAGACAAAAAAAACCCCTCGTGAGAGGGGTTCTTTATGCAGCGCTATACAGCATCAGGTCATCTGAATGATGGTCTGCATGATGGTGCTCTGGGTGGAGATGGTCTTGGCGTTCGCTTGGTAGTTGCTCTGCGCCTTGATCAAATCAACCAGCTCGTTGGTCAGGTTGACGTTGGACTCTTCCAGCGAGTTGGACACGACCGAACCCAGGGTACCGGTTTTCGGCGCATCGACACCGGCCACGCCGGAAGCGAAGGTTTCTTTCCAGCGCGTACCGCCAATTGGCTGCAAGCCTTGCTCGTTGGCGAAGCTCGCCACAGCCACCTGGCCGATGGCCTTGGTTTGCTGGTTGCTGAAGTTGGCGGTCATGACGCCGCTGGCGTCGATGGTCAGGCTGGAGATCTGGCCGGTGGCGTAGCCGTCCTGGTATTGGGCGGTACGGGCGGTTGGCGAGTTGTAAGAGGTGGTCAGCGCCATGTTGAACGCGATACCGCCAGTGGCAGCGACGGAACCGTTCGGGCCCCAGGTCACAGGAATCGTTGCGGCGTTGGTAATGGCACCTGGCACCCAACCGGTCATGGTCAACGTGTTACCAGTCTGGGTCCAGCCGGCACCCGCCGTCAGCGTGTTAATGCTGCCGTCGGAGTTGAAAGTGATGTCAGCAGTGATCGCCACTGGAGGCGTGGTTGCAGGGTTGGCCGGGGAGCGACCGTCCATGTAGGTATAGACACGCCAGGCGTTGGTACCCGTTTTCACGTAGTACTGGTCCATGGTGTGCTCGTTACCCTGGCTGTCGTAGACCTTGGTGGAGATGGTCTTGTTATAGCTGTTGGTATCGGTCGGGCTGAACGGGGCCACGGTCGGCGTGGTTTCCGCCGAGTTCAGGTTCATCGTCTGATCAACCTTGGTAGTCGGATTCGGCTTCAGGCTCGAGGTATCGATCTTCAAGTCAGTCAACACACCGTTGATGATCTTGCCATTGGAATCGACGCCATAACCCTGCAAGCGGTTGCCGTTGTTATCGACCACATAGTTTTGAGCGTCGGTCTTGAACGCACCGGCACGGGTGTAGCTCAGGGAACCGTTGTCGCTGAGGATGAAGAAGCCGTTGCCCTGGATACCCATGTCCAGCACGTTGCCGGTGTTGTTCACATCACCCTGGCTGAACTGCTGGGAAACGTTGGCCAGGCGCACGCCGTTACCGATGGTCTTGCTGCCGGTACCCAGGCGAGTGGCCGAGTACACGTCTTCGAATTCTGCACGGGACGATTTGAAACCGGTGGTCGCGACGTTGGCGATGTTGTTGCCGGTCACGTCCAGTTGTTTGTTGGCCGCATAGAGACCGCTAAGGCCGATATTGAAAGACATATTCCACTCCTTTGTGCCGTGTTAGTCGGCTCTATAGACCAATGGTTTGCACTTTGGACAGGGCAACGCTGCCCAGGCCTGCCAGGTTCAGCATCAACTCACCGCCGGTCTGGCTGATGGTCACGCTGTTGACCGTTGCCGGCAGGTAAGTAATCAGTGAGGTGTTCTTGCCGTCGATGGTGCTGGTTGCGCCGAAGGTGTAAGTACCCGCCGGTGCCACCGCGCCCGAACTGTCCTTGCCGTCCCAAATGAAGCTGGCATTGCCGGCGTTTTGACTACCCAGGTCGAGGGTGCGGATGACCGTGCCTGCCGAGTTGGTGATCTTCACGGTGGCTGCGGAAACCGATGTCGGCACCACGACGGTACCGTTGAGGCTCTTGGAGGTGTCGACCACGGCCTTGTCGGTCTGCGCGATGACCGAGCGGCCCACCAGCGAAGAAGCCTGCAAGGCTTGCGACGAGTTGTAGTTGCCGGCAATGCCGCTGACGGTCTGGTTCAGCGTGGTGATGCCTTCCAGACTACTGAACTGCGCCAACTGGGCTACGAACGCGCTGTTGTCCTGAGGATCGAGCGGGTTCTGGTTTTTCAGCTGGGTGACCAGCAGTTGCAGGAACGCATCCTTGCCCAATGCCTTGCTGCCGGTGGCACTGCTGGTCGCCGCGGAAAGACCATCACTGGTGGTCGTGGTCTTGACCGAAGAGTTGGCCAGGACATCCTTGAGACTTACGCCGCTGGTGGTATCGGTAACACTCATCGAAAGTCGCCCCTTATCACTGACCGAGGGTCAGGACCTTCTGCATCATGGTTTTGGCGGTGTTCATCATTTCGGCGTTGGTCTGGAACGAACGGCTCGCGGAAATCATGTCGGCCATCTCTTCGACGACGTTGACGTTCGGGTAGTAGACGTAGCCCTTGGCATCGGCGGCCGGATGATTCGGCTCGTAGCGCGCTTCAAGGTTGCTCTGGTCTTCGACCACACCCAGCACTTGCACGCCTTGACCGGCCGCGTCCTGGTTCTGGAACAGCGAATCGCTGCCGCCGCTCTGGCCACCCTGGAACATGGTGGCGAACACCGGGTGACGGGCGCGGTAGGTCTGGTCGATGCTCGACGAAACAGTCTCGGCGTTGGCGATGTTACTGGCGACGGTGTTCAAGCGAGTGGTCTGGGCACTCATGCCGCTACCGGCAATGTTGAAAACACTGGACAGGGACATGAATTACTCTCCGCGCAGGGCTGACACCAGCCCTTTGAATTTACTGTTGAGCAGGGTGAAGCTGGCCTGGAAGTTGACCGCGTTTTCCGCGTAGTTCGACTGTTCCAGTTGGGCGTCCACGGTGTTCTGGTCGATCGACGGTTGCATCGGCGTGCGATACATCAGCGACTCGTCGCCATTGCCCAGGCCTTCAGCTTCGATGTGACGGCTGTTGGTCATGCTCAAGGCGAACTTGCCGTTTTTGGTTTTCTCGTTTTGCTCGGCGAGCACTTTCGAGAAGTCCAGATCCCGAGCCTTGTAGTTCGGGGTGTCGGCGTTGGCGATGTTGTTGGCCAGGACTTCGGCACGCTGAGCGCGGAAGCCCAGGGCTTGTTCGTGGATACCGAGCGCTTTATCGAAGCTGATGCTCATGTCGGGAAACCTTCGGGTGACCTGATTTTTCGTAACGTGAACATAGCAAGCGGCGTGCCAATTCAAAAAAGCCCGTAAACCGGGGCTTTGCGAGCAGTGACGAGGCGGCAATGCCAGAAAAGCGGCAACCGATTTCCGCCGCCTGCCGCTTTTCTGCCGCTTTCCTACATTGCGACACGCCCCCTGTAGGAGCTGCCGAACGCGGCCCGAGCCTTCGGCAGCTCCTACGTGATGCAAAAGCGCCTGGCATAAAAAAGGAGCCCCGAAGGGCTCCCGTTTTTATGCCTGGCGCTTTTTGCATCACTTCGCCTTGTAAATGATCCCCGGGCTGCACTGGACCATCTGGTAATGGTCCGGCAAACCGTTCAGCGCTTCGGACGCGCCAAGGAACAGATAACCGCCCGGCTTGAGCGTGCTGTGAATGCGCAACAGGATGTCTTTCTTCACCTCGGCGGAGAAGTAGATCAGCACGTTGCGGCAGAACACGATGTCAAACTTGCCCAGGCTTGCGTAGCTGTCCAGCAAGTTGAACGAGCGAAACTCCACCCGACTCTTGATTGGTGCCTTGATGGCCCAGCGCCCCGGCCCCTTGGGGTCGAAGTAACGCTGAAGGCGCTCGGGCGACAGACCGCGACCGATGGCCAGGCTGTCGTATTCACCGGTCTTGCAGTTGGTCAGCATGCTGCCGGACAGGTCGGTGGCAACGATCTGCACACCCATCTTCAACTGGCCCATGTTGACCCGTTCGAACTCATCGATGGACATCGACAGCGAATACGGTTCCTGACCCGACGAACACGCCGCCGACCAGATCCGCAGGCGCTGACCGGGGCTGGCCTTGATCGCTTCAGGCAATACCTTGTTCTTCAAGACTTCAAACGGATAGGTGTCACGAAACCACAGGGTTTCGTTGGTGGTCATGGCATCCACCACCATCTCGCGCAAACCGCTGCGCGGCTGGGTCTGGATGCGCTGAACCAGCTCACCCAACGATTTGATGCCCTGCTGTTCCATCAGTTTGTTGAGACGGCTCGAGACCAGATATTGCTTGTTTTCACCGAGCAAAATGCCACAGGCTTTTTCCAGGAATACCCGGAACTGTTCGAAATCCAAATTACCCGTAGACAAAGATACCGCCTCTTAAATCGTGTTGACCGCCAGGGGCAGAAGGCCTCTAGCTGTTATCTGCTGCTTTGATCCGGTCGACTACCCGGGATGCCAGGTCATCAGGACGGAACTTGGCCAGGAAGTCATCGGCACCGACCTTCTTGACCATCGCCTGATTGAACACACCCGACAACGAAGTATGCAGGATGATATGGAGCTTTTGCATGCGCGGGTCGTTGCGGATCTCGGCCGTCAGGGTGTACCCATCCATCTCCGGCATCTCGATGTCGGAGATCATCATCAGGAACTCTTCTTCCGGCTTCTTGCCCTCGTCGACCAGCTTGCGCAGGTAATCCAGCGCTTGCCGACCATCGTTCAACGCCACCACTTCGACACCGATCGTTTGCAGGCAACGGGTCACCTGCTTGCGCGCCACCGACGAGTCGTCGACCGTCAATACGCGCAAGGAGAGCGCCTTGTGCTGGGTTTCAACATCGACCACGCCCACCGAAATCGCTTCCGGCGTCGGCGCCACTTCCGCCAGCACCTTCTCGACGTCGATGATTTCGACTAACTGGTTGTCGACCCGAGTCACAGCCGTCAGGTAGTGATCGCGCCCCGTGCCCTTGGGTGGCGGATGAATCTCCTCCCAGTTCATGTTGACGATGCGCTCCACCGACCGAACCAGGAAACCCTGGGTCTTGGTGTTGTACTCCGTGATGATCACGAAGGGATTGCTCTGGTCCAGCAACCGACCGGCACCGGTCGCCATCGCCAGATCCAGGATCGGAATGGTTGCCCCCCGAATATTCGCCACACCGCACACGACAGGACTGGACTTGGGCATCAGGGTCAGCTTGGGGCATTGCAGCACCTCGCGAACCTTGAACACGTTGATCCCATACAGCTGCTGGCCGTCGAGACGGAACAACAACAGCTCAAGGCGATTCTGCCCTACCAGTTGCGTGCGCTGGTTCACCGAATCCATTACACCAGCCATGCCCAGACTCCTACACCAACGCTAAGTGTGTTGCGACGCACATTCATCACGAAACGGCACGGCGCTTGCTTTTTAACTCTTATGAACACAGAACCGACATTTTTCCGACACCTGACATCAACCTGCCGCAGATTGCTCTGCGCGATGTCGGCCGCTTGCCTGTTCAACGCTGGCAGCCCTGCCCTTGCTGATACGGTTACCTTGCCTGACATGCTTATCGGCGTCACCCAGGGCTTTCTTGAATTCACCGTAGAGGACTATCTGGCCACCAGTCAAACGCAAGGTCGCTACGAAATCCAGGTCAACCAGCTCGATCCGCGCCTGCGCATGCCTATGTGCGACAAGGAATTGACAGCCACCCTCGAGAGCCCGGCAAGGCCTCTGGGACGGGTCACGGTCAAGGTTCGCTGCGAGGGCGCCTCGCCCTGGACGGTCTTCGTGCCCGCTCAAGTGAAGCTGTTTCGCGACATTGTGACGACCACTCGTCCGCTCAAGCGCACAGGGATTATCGAACCTCAGGACGTAACCCTGCGCGAGCGTGATATCAGCCTGATAAATCAGGGTTTTCTGACTTCCGTCGATCAGGCGATCGGGCAAAAACTTACCCGACCAATGGTCGCCGATCAGATCATTACGCTGGTACATCTCGAACAGGCGGAAGTGGTTCGCAAGGGCGACCAGGTGGTGATTACTGCCCGCAGTGGTACGCTCAGTGTGCGCATGCCGGGTGAAGCGCTGTCCAACGGCGGCCTGAGCGAACAGATTCGCGTGAAGAACCTTAACTCCCAGCGGGTCATCAAGGCGCAAGTCACAGCGCCCGGCCAGGTGGAAGTGGCCATGTAAGGGCTCTGGGTGTGTGAAGTGATGGCGCACCGCCTGGCGGTTGCCTAAACTGTGCCGCATGCAGGGCATGCGCTGGCGCATGCAAGCTCATTGATAAATGGGCCTAAAGTTTTTCGGGGAATCGCCGAAAACATGGCAAGCGTCCAAATATCCAGAGGTTTATTGTCATGGTCATCGATTTCAGTCGTTTAAACAGCTCCTCGTCACTTACGGGCAGTACGCGTACCAGCACCGCCAAGGAAACCGCCGAAGCCGGCCAATCCGCGCCGCTGAATACCCCGGCCGAACAGGCCAGTACCACCAAAAGCGGGGAATCGGTACACCTCAGCAATGAGGCTCAACAGTTGCAGAAGGTCACTGACAAGCTGCGCGATCAGCCTGCCGTCGACAACGCCCGTGTGGCCGAGTTGAAAGCAGCGATTGCCGATGGCAGCTATAAAGTCGACAGCAACCGTGTAGCCAGCAAACTGCTCAACTTCGAAGCCCAGCGCTAGGCCACGGCCCGCGCCAGGCTTTTGGACGCTTAAAACCCAAGGCCAGCCATGCACGACACTCATTTACTGCAACTGATCATCGACGACTTTGCCCCGGCGCAACAACTGCTGGAGCTGCTGCAAACCGAGTCCCTCGCCTTGCACGGTCGCGACATGCCACTGCTCGAAGAAATCCTGGCGCATAAACAGGCATTGATCATTCTGCTCGAACAGCATGGCCGCAAGCGCAGTGAAATCCTCGCCAGCCTCAACCTGCCAACCAACCGCCAGGGCCTGGAGCAACTCGCCAGCCAGTCGAGCATTGGCGAACGGTTGCTGGAACAGAGCGACGTGCTGACCGACCTCCTGGCCCAGTGCCAGGCCGCCAATGTCAACAATGGCCAGTCGATTCTGGTGCAGCAGGCCGCCACGGCCAACCAGCTGAAAATCCTCACCGGCGGCGAGCCGCCAGCGCTCTACGATGCCCGCGGATCAACCTCCAAGCTCGCCAAGCCACGCCCGCTCAGTCAGGCTTGAGCCTTTCAATGAGCACGCCCTATCAAGACGCGAAACATGCTGGCAGAATGCCGGCCAGTAGTCATATTTGTCTGGAGATTGATACCTCGTGTCCAATGCCTTAAGCGCGGAAGATGCTCCGCAGCCACCCAAGGTGCTCACCACGCCCCTGGAAATCTCCGGCAACCTGCGTCAGCTGCAAGACAGCCATGACCCGCTGATTATCACGTTCCACGAGCGCAGCCAGCGCTTCCAGAGTTATCTGGTGGACGTCGACCGTGACAGCAAGATGATCGCCCTGGACGAAATGATCCCGCGCGACGGCGAACGCTTTCTGCTGGCCGGCGAACCGTTCAAGGTCGAAGGCTTCCACGACGGCGTGCGCATCGCCTGGGAAAGCAATGGCCCGCTGACCATCGACGAGTCCGGTGATGGCCGCTGCTACCGGGGCGCGCTGCCCGATGAGGTGGTTTACCACCAGCGCCGCAATGCTTTTCGCGCTGCGTTGAAGCTGGCACAACTGGTCAATGTCGAGCTGGGCGGTGAGAAACTCAAGTCACCCCTCGGCGGCAAACTGTTGGACATCTCCGCCACCGGCTGCAAGTTGCGCTTCGAAGGCGACATTACCGCCAAGCTGCAATTGGGCCAGGTCTACGACCGCTTCATCGCCGCCCTGCCCTTCGGCAGCATGACGGCACCGGTGGAGCTGCGTTACCTGCACTTTGAAGAAAAGATCAACACCACCTTCGCCGGCGTGCGTTTTCACAACATGAGCGGCCTGGTGCAACGGCAGGTCGAGCGGTTCGTCTATCAGCTTCAGCGTGAAGCGCGGCGCTTCGATAAAGACGATTTCTGATACGCCCCGCCAATAAAAAACGGGCAGTCCCTTGCGGGGGCTGCCCGTTTTTTTATGCCTTGATCAAGGCCGCGCTTCGGTAAAACTTTGCTCGCGACCTGCGTCCGGGTCTTCTGAATCCGAAACTGGTTCAGGTTCTGGTTCGGACTCGGCATCCGGATTGACATCAGACTCCGGGTTGACCGGGTTCTGCATCTGATCCTGCACCACCTGCTCATCGACACGCGGGTCAAGGCACGCCACCAGTGGCGAACTCGACATGCTGTCGGGCATGGCCACGTGATGCAGCGGAGCATCGTCCACCTGATGCAGATTGGTCACTGCTTTCGGGCGGATTCGCCACACCAGCACCAGCGCGAAGAAGCTGAAAAAGGCATAGAGCATGTGACTGCCGAACAACTTCATCAGCACCCCGGCCACCAGCGGTCCGACACTCGCGCCGACACCGTAGGTCACCAGCAACATGGCCGTCAGCGACACCCGGCGATCACCCTCGACGTGGTCGTTGGAGAACGCCACCGCCAGCGGGTACAGGCAGAACTGCACCAACGAACAGAGGAACCCGGCGATGAACAGCACCTCCAGCGGTACCTGCTGCATGATCGCCAGCGGCAACGCGGCCAGCGCCAGGCTAAACGCAAAACTGCGGATCAATACCGCCCGGTCATAACGATCCGATAGCCATCCCAACGGCCACTGCACCACCAGGCCTGCAAAAATGCAGCTGCCCATGAACAGACCGACCTGCTCGGTGGACAATCCTTGCTGGGAGGCATACAGAGGCGCCAGGCCGTAGAACGAACCGACGATCAATCCCGCCCCCAACACCGTGCTCAGTGACTGCGGCACGCGTTTGATGAAGAAGCGCGGCTCCATCGGCGCCGGGTGCAAAGGTGCCGGGTGAATCCGCCGGGTCAGGGCCACTGGCACCAGACACAGGGCGAAACACAGTGCGACCAGCATCAGCAGTTCCAGGCCCAGGCCCGGGTGCATGACCAGAATCAGCTGACCCAACACCAGCCCCAGGTACGAAGCGATCATGTAGCCGCTGAACACCACGCCACGCTGCTTGGCTTCTGCCTGCTCATTGAGCCAGCTTTCGATCACCATGTACTGGCACATCATGCCCAGGCCGACGATCACCCGCAGGAACAGCCACGCGGGCAGCCAGTCCACCAGGCCATGGCCCAGCACCGCCGCACCGACGATCCCGGCGCAGGCTGAATAAGCTCGAATATGCCCGACCCGGGCAATCAGCCGATGGCCGATCTTGCCGCCCAGCACCAGGCCGAAATAGTTGGCCGCCATCAATGCGCCGACCCACAGGCTGTCGACCTTATCGGCCGCCAGGCGCAGGGCAAGGTAAGTACTCAACAGGCCCGAGCCGATCAACATCATCAGCGAGGCGAAATAAAGTCCTCGAAAGGATTTCAGGATTTGGCGCATTGGCGTTCCGAGCGGCTCCTTGCAGTGAGTATCGGGCTATCGACAACGATAGCCCGATGGCGACAGGTCGTCAGGCCTGGGCTGCTAGAACACGCCGTTCCCAGGGAGTAATTTCATCGAGGAAGCTGGTCAACTCCAGGGTCTTCGAAGCGATGTAGCCTTCGATGAACTCCTTGCCGAACAGTTCCTTCGCCAATTGGCTACGTTTCAGACGTTCAAGAGCGGCATGCAAGGTACACGGCAACGCAAGATTATCCGGCACCACGAATTCGCCCCGGACCGCTTCGCTCGGTTCCAGTTTGTTTTCGATGCCATACAGCCCCGACGCCAGGCTCGCGGCGATCGCCAGATACGGGTTGGCGTCAGCCCCTGGCAGGCGGTTTTCGACCCGACGAGCGACCGGTGAACTGGCCGGAATGCGCAGGCCGGCCGCGCGGTTATCATGGGACCAGCAGGCATTATTGGGCGATGCAAAAGGATGGCACAGGCGCTGATAAGAGTTCACGTTCGGCGCAAACAGCGCGGTGAAATCCGCCAGGCCGGCCTGTTGGCCGCCGATGAAATGACGGAAGGTCGCGGTCGGCTCACCGGCCTTGTCGCTGAACACGTTACGCCCGCTGTCGATCTCGACGACGCTCTGGTGAATATGCATCGAACTGCCCGGCGTGTGAGCCAACGGCTTGGCCATGCAGACCACGGTCAGGCCATGCTTGAGCGCCACTTCCTTGAGCAGATGCTTGAACAGCAAGGTCTGGTCGGCCAGCAGCAGCGGATCGCCGTGCAGCAGGTTGATCTCGAACTGGCTGACACCCATCTCGTGCATGAAGGTATCGCGCGGCAAGCCCAGCGCCGCCATGCCTGCGTAGACTTCAGTGAAGAACGGCCGCAAGCCGTTATTGGAGCTGATGCTGAATGCCGAATGACCATCCTCGCGACGACCGTCCAGGCCCACTGGCGGCTGGAAGGGTTGCGTCGGGTCAGGGTTGGGCGCGAACACAAAGAATTCCAGCTCGGTCGCCACGACCGGCGCCAGACCGAGGGCGGCGTAGCGAGCGATCACCGCCTTGAGTTGGCCGCGAGTCGACAGGTGCGAGCTCTCGCCGGTCAGCTCCTGCGCATCGCATATGGCCAGTGCCCGAGGGTGCGAACTCCAGGGTAAGCGATGGATCTGCCCCGGATCAGGCACCAGCGCCAGGTCGCCATCATCGCTGCCGTAAAAGTGCGCGGGCGGATAGCCGCCCATGATGCATTGCAGCAGCACTCCCCGTGCCATCTGCAAACGCCGCCCCTCAAGAAATCCTTCAGCGGTCATTACCTTGCCGCGTGGCACGCCGTTCAGGTCCGGCGTGACACATTCAATCTCATCAATGCCCGTCAATCGCTGCGCGAGTGAGCGATGGCCATCGGTTGTCATGACGCAATCCTTGTTGTTGTACGAGCCGCGAACGGCGACCCGTACAAAATAGGCTCCAGCTGTTCGGAATATCAAGCAGCGTCAAACAAAAAGGCGCAATCCTGTGAGGAACATGTCGTTCAGGGGAGATAGAGGCTGAACACGCCGCCACCCAATGGCCCGCCGTTACTGATTTCGGTACGTCCGCCCACACCATCACGCTGATGCAAGGCGGCAATCCGCCCGGCGAAGTACAAACCAAGGCCGGTGCTGCCACTGCTGTGGTTGATGCCCTGCACATAGTCGGCCTGACGCTCGATCATCTCGGGTGGATACCCCTCGCCATCGTCGTTGATGGTCAGCACCAATTGCCCGGCCTCATCGCTGACGCTGATCAACAAGGCATGCCGGGCGTAACGGATGGCGTTGTTGATGCTGTTGGCGAGCACCGAGGCAATCAGCTCCCGATCGAAGAAACCCAGCGGGCTTAACGGGTCCACTTCATAGGTCGCGATAATGCCGCGGCTGGCGAACACTTCTTGATGAGCCGCCAGTTGCGCCTCAATGAAGTCATCCAGCTCATGGTAGGCCGGCTGCAACGGCATCTGGTTGACGCCCAGCTTGTACAGCCCCAGCAACTGCACCAGCATGCCATTGAGGTGGGCGAACTCGAAGTCGATGACGCCCTGCTCCGGGGTGTGCTGCTCAGGATCGGGTAAGCGTGCCAGCCATTGGCTGTGCGCCTGCATCAGCATGGCCAGAGAGTTCTTCATGTCGTGCACGGTGGAGGCAATCACCGTGGAGAAGTCGAGTGACGGTTCGCTGTCGATCATTCGCCGAACGCCTTGATTTTCAGTTTCTGGTAGCGCGGATAACGCGCATCGGTATCGGGCATCAGGCCGACCGTTTTCAGGCAGGCCCGGCACTCTTCCAGCTCGGCCGACGGCACGCTGGTGTCGGTGCCATGCAGCAGCGACTGCGCCATGTTCAGGGCAATACTGATGTTCTTCGGTTGCAGCGCCAGGGCTTTGCGGAACACCTCCCGGGCTTCCACCAGGTTGCCGGTCTTGTACACCCGCACGCCCTGACGGTTGAGGTCGGCGGCGGCGTTGCCCGAGTTGAGGATGGTCGGGTCGTCGGTCAGCTTGGCGATGCCCTTCATCACGGTCGGATCGTCGCCGTAGATTTCCGCACAGTTTTTCAACATCGAAGCACCGGCACTCGCCTGCCCCAGCATTTGCAGCTGCTTGGCCACCAGCAGCGCCGCTTCGGCGCTCATGAACTGTTCCATGCCATCGAGGCGCATCATCGCTTGCTCGGTGAGCTTCTCGGCGGTCTCGGCATCGTTGAGCAACAGGCTGGTGGCCTTCATCAAACGCGCGCGAATCTGCAGGCCCGGGTCTGACGGGTTCTCCTTCGCCACCGCACTCAGCGTCGTGTTGATTTCCAGTCGGGTTCGAGTGTCCAGGCCCTTTTCCGAGCCTTTGCTGATCAAGGCATGGGCCAGGCCGAGGTTGCTTTCCGCATCCTTGAAACGTGACTGCGCCCCTTGGTTAACGGCCTGGCGATAGGCTTTGGAGGCAGTGTCAAAGTCTTCGTTGGCCATTGCCAACTTGCCTAGCAACGCTTGCCGACGCACCGCCAGCGGCGACAGGCGAATAGCCTCTTCCAATACTTTCTGCGCCGCTTTGGTGTCGCCTTCGGCGACCAGCACATCGGCCATGCCATCGTAGAGGGCCGGCATCATCGGGAAGACTTTCAAGGCTTTTTCGTAAATGCCCTTGGCCTGGCTGACCTGCCCGCGCTTGAACAGCAATTGGCCCAATCCGGCAAATGCCCAGGGCAAAGGCCGATCCGCAATGATGCTGTCGTAAAGACGCTCCAGCGCTTCGTTCTGGTTCAGGTCGCGCAACGCATCGGCGCGGTAACGCAGGCACAGCGGCGAATATCGAATGTCCTGTTTGCACAGGGCGATGCAGGCATTGAGCACTTCAACCGGTTTGCCCCGGTCAAGCGCTTGCAGGATCGGTTTGAGCAAGGTCTTGCGCTGTTCCAGTCGCTCCAGGCGCTGGGCCAGACCGGAGCGGTTGAACGGTTTGGTCAGGTAAGCGTCGGGCTCATGCTCCAGCGCGCTGAGCACCATGGCCTGGCTGGTTTCGGCGGTGACCATGACAAACACACTTTCATGGCTGATCAGCTTCTCGATCATCAGGTCTTCGAGCACCTGCTGACCGTTCTTCTTGCCATCGCCCAGGTGGAAGTCCTGCAGGATGAAGTCGTAGGACTTCTGCGAGCACATGCGCAGCGCCTGCTCACCGGTATCGGCGGTGTCGACGTCCTTGACGCCCAACTCCCGCAGCATGGACCTGACGGAACTGCGGAAATCCGAGAAATCATCGACGATCAAAAAGCTTTTTTGGTGATACGACAGCATCGAAGATTTCCAGGCAATTTAAGGAAGAACAACCTAAAGGCAACGACTGCGAGTTCAGCTTGACGGCCCTTTTGGCGCGCAGATGATAGCGGGAGGCCATCGGCTATCAAGCAATTTCGCACAAAACCGTGATGACGATTGCCAGCCGCCAGTGACGAAAATCACAACGACCGTTCGGGTTATCGGCCAGTAGTCGTATTCCCTTGAAGCGGCGGGCGTGCAATCGCGTATTTGGCTGTCATGACAGGCTTTCAATGTAGGTCGTCGTGTGGTTCGAGCATGAAATTCCCCGCCAGAGGAATGCCCTGGCGGGGCTTTTTTAACCGCTTACGTTTCAATTTGAGGGTGTCCCAGCACTGGAATTACGCAGCCAGCCCTTGCTGCATAAGGGTTTCAGCTCATCTGAGGCGCACCACTGTTGAGTGCCTGCGGCCACTTCGCCAAAAACAGATCGACGTAATATTGACACCAAAACATCCACTTGTCGGAATATTGGCACATCGTACTGTTACCTTCGTTTAACACCTTTACAAAGCCTGACCCCACAACTAAACACCTATCAAACTGATATCAGGAAAGGCCGTATCCCTGAGTCAGTGCTGGACCAAAACACGGCCTCACCCAGCCATCACTTCAGGAGTCCCTGCGATATGGGTGCTCTCAGATTACTGCGCGCCAAGCGCAGCGCAGCCCCAGGCTTGGGCCCACGTTCGCCCGACCGCTCCTGCGATTCGCTCCTCAAGTGCGGCGAACTTTTTCACCCCCGCGACACCAGCGTCCCTCTGCCCGCAGAGCCTATTGCGTCGGGCCCGGACGGCCGACGATGTCCGGCGACCGCCTCGCACCGCTCCTGAACACCCTGAGCGGCACAAGCACGGGACTTCGTCCTGTTAGCAGTTTCCCTGGCGATTCCAATAAAAAAAGCATTCTCGGGAGAAAGACATGGCTACCACCACAACGACCAGCGGCGGCACCGTTACTTCGTTTTCCAATACACCGCAGGCACAGGACGACATTTTCACTACAGGTGTCATTGGCACGAGCAACGCGACCATCACTGAAGACTTGCTGGGGGTCGTATATCTGGACGTCATGTCCAATGACCTGGGCGGCAACGCAAAGACACTCTGGTCACTCGATAACGCGACCAGTCTTTCTACTGCCACCAAGGTTTATGCGCCGGCCGATCTGCTGGTCCAGGACACGTGCAGAATCGAGGCGACGAGTACCGACACCAGCCTCAATGGGGCAAAAATCTGGATTACATCGGATGGCAAAGTCGGCTACGACGCCGCTACGTTGTCGACTGAGTTCAAGGCGCAACTTCAGGCGCTTGCTGCCGGAGCGTCCCTGGCAGACAGCTTTACGTATGCGATTCGTCTCGGCAATGGCACGCTCAGCTGGGCCACTGCGCAGGTGCAATTCGCAGGTGTGAATGACTGCGTGACGATGAGCCTCGGTGCACAGGCCGGCACCGTAACCGAAGATGCAACTACGACGCCGAGCACGACCGACTCGCTGAGCACGACGGGTACGATTGCGTTTAACGATGTCGACCTGAGCGACACACATACCGCCTCATGCGTGGCAGCGGCAGGTAACACCACAGCGCTGGGCAACTTCGCCCTTGCCTCTGTGATTGAAGCGGCCAATGCGGCCAACGGCACCGTTAACTGGACTTACACCGTGAATAATGCGGCAGCCCAGTCCCTGGCCCAAGGTCAGACGGCTACCGAAACTTATGTGGTCACCGTCAATGACGGGCATGGTTCGTCGACAACGCAGAATGTGACGATCACCATCACCGGCACCAACGACCAGGTGCACATCACCAGCGGCGTGCAGACCGGCGATGCCAAGGAAGACAGTGGCGACTACGCTGCCAACGGCAGCATCACCTTCACCGACGCCGACCTGCTCGACACCCACAGCGTCACCGTCACGCCGGGCGCTTCCGGCTATCTGGGCAGCTTCACCACAGATCCACTGCACGACAGCACCGGCACCGGCAGCGGTTCGCTGGGCTGGCACTTCGCGGTAGACAACGCCGCCGTGCAGTTCCTGGGCGAAGGCCAGACCCTCACCCAGACCTATAACGTGGCGATCGGCGACGGCACGGTACAGACCGTGACCATCACCATTACCGGCACCAACGACCGGCCGACGCTGACGATTGCCGACACCACCGGCGCAATGAGCGAAGGCAACGGATCGGCCACACTGAGCGACAGCGGCGCACTGAGCTTTGCCGATGCGGACAACATCGACGTGGTGACTGTGTCACACACCTCCAACGGCAACATCGCCTGGAGCGGCGGTACGCTCAACGCGGGCGTGGCTTCGGCACTGGTGGCCGGCTTCTCGGTCGATCAGAACAGCTGGGACTACAGCACCAGCCAGAACCTCGACTTCCTCGGCGCGGGTGAAACCATCACCTTCTCGTACAAGGTGGTCGCTACCGACAACAGCGGCGCAGCTAACGCTGTCTCGGCAACGCAGACTGTCACCATCACCATTACCGGCAGCAACGACGCGCCGGTGCTCAGCTTCGCAACGGGCAACGATGCCGGCGCCGTGAAGGAAGACACCACCCTCAGCGTCAGCGGCCAGTTCAGCTCGAGCGACATCGATCACAATGCCACCGCCACCTGGAGCATTGCCGGGTCCAATACCGGCACCTATGGTTCGATCGCCGTGGACGGCACCGGTCAATGGACCTACACCCTGGCCAACGGCACCGATGGCGTTGCCAGTGCGGTGCAGTCACTGAAGGCCGGCGAGAGTCACAACGAAGTGTTCAGCGTGCAGGTCAGCGATGGCCTCGGCGGCGTCGCCACCCATCTGGTCACCGTCACCGTCACCGGTAGCAACGACGCGCCGGTGCTCAGTTTCGCCAGCGGCAACGATGCCGGCAACGTGCAGGAGGACACCACCCTCAGCGTCAGTGGCCAGTTCAGCTCGAGCGACATCGATCATGCGGCCACCGCCACTTGGAGCATTGCCGGGTCCAATACCGGCACTTATGGCTCGATCGCCGTCGACAGCACGGGCCAATGGACTTACACCCTGGCCAACGGCACCAATGGCGTTGCCAGTGCGGTGCAATCGTTGCAGGCCGGCGAGACTCATAACGAAGTCTTCACCATCCAGGTCAGCGATGGCCTGGGCGGCGTCGACACCCAGCAGGTGACCGTCACTGTCACCGGCAGCAACGACGCCCCGGTGCTCAGCTTCGCGTCGGGCAACGATGCCGGCAACGTGCAGGAGGACACCACCCTCAGCGTCAGTGGCCAATTCAGCTCGAGCGACATCGACCACAATGCCACCGCCACCTGGAGCATTGCCGGGTCCAATACCGGCACTTATGGCTCGATCGCCGTCGACAGCAGCGGTCAATGGACCTACACCCTGGCCAACGGTACCGATGGCGTCGCCAGTGCGGTGCAATCACTGAAGGTTGGCGAGACTCACAACGAAGTATTCAGTGTGCAGGTCAGCGACGGCCTCGGCGGCGTCGCCACCCAGCAGGTGACCGTCACCGTCACCGGCAGCAATGACGCACCGGTACTCAGTTTCGCCAGCGGCAACGATGCCGGCACCGTGCAGGAGGACAGCACCCTCAGCGTCAGTGGCCAGTTCAGCTCGAGCGACATCGATCACGATGCCACCGCCACCTGGAGCATCGCCGGGTCCAATACCGGCAGCTATGGCTCAATCGCCGTCGACAGCACTGGCCAGTGGACTTACACCCTGGCCAACGGCACCAATGGCGTCGCCAGTGCCGTTCAGTCACTGCAGGCCGGCGAGACTCACAACGAAGTGTTCACCATCCAGGTCAGCGATGGCCTGGGTGGCGTCGACACCCAGCTGGTGACCGTCACCGTCACCGGCAGCAACGATGCGCCGGTGCTCAGTTTTGCGTCGGGCAACGAGCTGGGTGCGGTGCAGGAGGACAGCACCCTCAGCGTCAGCGGCCAGTTCAGCTCGACCGACATCGACCATGCAGCCACTGCCACCTGGTCCATCAATGGCTCGGCAACCGGCACCTACGGCTCGATCGCCGTCGACAGCAGCGGCCAATGGACCTACACCCTGGCCAACGGCACCGATGGCGTCGCCAGTGCCGTGCAATCGTTGCAGGCCGGCGAGAGCCATAACGAAGTGTTCACCATCCAGGTCAGCGATGGCCTCGGCGGTGTCGACACCCAGCAGGTGACTGTCACCGTCACCGGCAGCAACGATGCGCCAGTACTCAGTTTCGCCAGCGGCAACGAGCTTGGCGCGGTGCAGGAAGATACCACCCTCAGCGTCAGCGGCCAGTTCAACTCGAGCGACATCGATCACGCGGCCACCGCCACCTGGTCGATCAATGGTTCGGCAACCGGCACCTACGGCTCGATCGCCGTCGACAGCAGCGGTCAATGGACCTACACCCTGGCCAACGGCAGCGACGGCGTCGCCAGTGCCGTGCAATC
>NZ_JBGLZF010000063.1:0-24605 GCF_047304405.1 Pseudomonas sp. Pseusp11 | reverse complement strand
CGATGCATCGCCGATGGTAGTGTGGGGTTTCCCCATGTGAGAGTAGGTCATCGTCAAGATTAAATTCCGAAACCCCTGTCTGCTTATGCAGACAGGGGTTTTGTCTTTCTGGGCTTATAGACGTCTAAGTCTGAAGCGGGTCAAATCCAGGTCTGCGTGTCTCGCTGCTCCTTCGAGCCAGTAGCATCAGATATAGACCCCCCTCATCGATACACCACAGCCAAAACACCCAACACCGCGATCATGACGTGCGGTAAGCCCAATAATCCGTCCCTTCTAGCACGCCGTTCGGCGGTTATCTGACGGGTTTTGTACAAATCCTTAAGTTTTCTCCCGCTCGTGCCGAAAGACTGATGAGACATGCGTGCACCAAAGTAGAGCGGCTTCAGAATGCCGTCTGCGCTGTTACATGGAATGTTGCAACCCGGAACGCATCCCCACTTTTGGCATAAGAAGTCCCATGAAATGAATCTCAAGTTCAGCCATAAAATCCTGCTGGCCGCTTCAGGCGTCGTGGTGCTGGCGTTTGCGTTGTTCACTTTGTACAACGACTATCTGCAACGAAACACCATTCGGCAAAACATCGAGTCCTCCGTTGAGCAAGCCGGCGACCTGACTGCCAGCAGCGTGCAGAACTGGATGAGCGGCCGCGTGCTGGTCCTGGAAAACCTCGCGCAGAACGTCGCCCATCAGGGTGCCAATGCTGACTTGCCAGGGCTGGTCGATCAACCGGCCCTCACCTCGAACTTCCAGTTCACCTACGTCGGGCAGGCCAATGGCATGTTCACCCAGCGCCCCGACGCGAAGATGCCAGACGGCTACGATCCGCGTCAGCGCCCCTGGTACAAACAAGCCGTGGTCGCCGACAAGACCATGCTGACCCCGCCTTATATGGCGGCGGTCGGCGGGCTGGTGGTGACCGTTGCCATACCGGTGAAAAAGAACGGCGATCTGCTGGGCGTGGTCGGTGGTGACCTGAGCCTGGAAACCCTGGTGAAGATCATCAACTCGGTGGACTTCGGTGGTATCGGTCACGCATTCCTGGTCAGTGCCGACGGTCAGGTGATCGTCAGTCCGGACAAAGACCAAGTGATGAAGAACCTGAAAGACATCTATCCGGGTTCCAGTGTTCGCATCGAGAAAGGCATCCAGGAAGTCGTACTGAACAAACAGGACCGCATCCTTTCGTTCACACCGGTGAGCGGTTTGCCGAATGCCGAGTGGTACGTCGGTCTGTCGATTGACAAGGCCAAGGCCTACGCACCACTGAGCCAGTTCCGCACCTCGGCGCTGATCGCGATGTTCATCGCCGTGACGGCCATTGCCGTGCTGCTGAGCTTGCTGATCAACGTGCTGATGCGTCCGCTGACCACGATGGGCCGTGCGATGCAGGACATCGCTCAGGGCGAGGGCGACCTGACCCGTCGTCTGGTCGTAGAAAGCAAAGACGAGTTCGGCGAGTTGGGTGGTTCCTTCAACCAGTTCGTGGAGCGGATTCACGCATCGATTTGCGAAGTGTCCTCGGCGACCCGCCAGGTTCATGATCTGTCGCAACGGGTGATGGCATCGTCCAACGCTTCGATCATCGGCTCCGACGAACAAAGCGCCCGCACCAACAGCGTGGCCGCGGCGATCAACCAATTGGGCGCCGCCACCCAGGAAATCGCCCGCAATGCCGCCGATGCTTCGCAACACGCCAGCGGCGCGAGCGAGCAGGCCGATGACGGCCGTCAGGT
This sequence comes from Pseudomonas sp. Pseusp11, assembly GCF_047304405.1. NCBI lineage: Bacteria > Pseudomonadati > Pseudomonadota > Gammaproteobacteria > Pseudomonadales > Pseudomonadaceae > Pseudomonas > Pseudomonas sp. Pseusp11. The sequence continues at coordinate 22,869 of NZ_JBGLZF010000063.1, read as the reverse complement.
GGTGGAACAAACCATCCAGGCCATGACCGAGCTGTCGCAGAAAATCAGCCTGTCCTGCACGCAGATCGAAACCCTGAACGCGAGCACCGACAACATCGGCCACATTCTGGATGTGATCAAAGGCATCTCCCAGCAGACCAATCTGTTGGCGCTCAACGCGGCCATCGAAGCGGCCCGTGCCGGTGAGGCCGGTCGTGGTTTTGCGGTGGTGGCGGATGAGGTGCGCAACCTGGCTCATCGCACCCAGGAGTCGGCGGAAGAGATCCACAAGATGATCAGCTCGCTGCAGATCGGTTCTCGCGAGGCGGTGACTACGATGAACGCCAGTCAGGTGTCCAGCGAGCAGAGCGTCGAAGTGGCGAATCAGGCCGGCCTGCGACTGGTCAGCGTGACCCAGCGCATCGGCGAAATCGACGGCATGAACCAATCGGTGGCCGCGGCGACCGAAGAGCAGACGGCCGTGGTAGAAACCCTCAACGTCGACGTCAACCAGATCAACCTGCTGAACCAGCAGAGCGTGGCCAACCTCAATGAAACATTGAAGGATTGTGATGCGCTGTCCCAGCAGGCCAATCGTTTGAAGCAACTGGTTGATAGCTTCAAGATCTGATTGAGGTCAGTAGGATCGCGTTATCGTTCTTCGCGTGCAAGTCGGATCGCCGCACCGCTCGCTCCTACAAGAGCTAACCTGTAGGAGCGAAGCTTGCCCGCGAAAGCGGTAGATCAGTCACCGCTGAACCGAAGCGCTACACAAACAGCTTCACCACATTCCCCATCGCATCATCGGCAAACCCCTGAACGAACTGCTTGAACCCCGGCAGGGCCTCGGCGCCGCCCTGGGCCGGTTCGGCGATGATCGTCCAGGTCGCCCGCGAGTTGTCTGTACCCAGGGATTCCACACTCATCGCCGCCCACAAATTGGCCACGCCCAAGGTGTTGTAGATCGTGGTCCAGGTCATGTTCAGCGCCTGGTCGTTGCGGGAGTTGAGCTGCTCGACCACCAGGTTGCCGTCCTTAAAGAACTTCTTGCGCAGCGACGACACACCTTCGCCGGTCATCTCGATGTGCGACAGCGCCGGAATGAATTTGTCGAAGCCGGCAAAGTTGCCGACCACCGCCCAGACTTGCGCCGCATCGACTGGCACTTCCACCGAAGACACAACGTGGCAGCCTTGAGGGTTTTTGATCAGGGTATCGGGTTGCAGGGTATTCATGTTTTTTGCTCCGTGCTTGGTTGGGGTGACTCAGATGAAGTTGATTTCTTTGAGGTAGTCGCAGCCGCGTCGCAGCAGCGCCGGGGATTTTTCCGGGTAGTGCGCGCCCATCTGCCGTACACCGGCCTGGGCGTTGTCGTGGCCGATCATCGAGATGTCGCCGATGTCTTCCTCGAAGCCGTTGAGGTAGAAACCCAGCACGCCAAACAGCGCGTTATCACTGTCGACCCGGCCCAATTGCTGCTGCCAGTCGGCGACGCTGACCATCGAGAACTCCCGACCGGCTTCGCGAAAGGAAGCCACGTAGGTGTCCCAGCTCAGAGGTTCGGGGTTGTGCAGGTTGAACACCGCTTTTTCGGCCTGGTAACGGCTGGCATGGAAGGCGATGAAACGGGCGAGAAAATCCACCGGCATCAGGTCGAAATTCAGTGCGAACTCCGGTACCTGACCGAGCTGGATCGAGCCCTTGAGCATCAGCATCAGGCGATTCTTGTGGGGCTGGCAGACGCCGGTGAGGCTGTTGAAGCTGATATTGCCAGGGCGGTAAAGATTGACTCGAACCCCTCGTTCCCGCGCCCTTTCGAGAATCCGCTCACCGACCCATTTGGACAGGTTGTAGCCGTTCTTGATGTAGATCGGTGGTGTCTGCGCGGCGGGCAACTCCAGCACCCGGCCATCGTCGGAAATCGTGCTGGACGCCGAGAGCGTCGAGACGAAGTTGAAGATCTTCTTGCTGCGGCCTTCACACAGGCGCAGACACTCGAAAATCGGTTCGACGTTATCCCGCGCCAACGACTCGTAATCGAGGACGTGATTGACGTTGGCGGCGTTGTGCACCAGTGCGCCGAACTCTCGATCCAGCCGTTCGTAAACCGCTTCGCTGAGCCCCAGTTGCGGGCGAGTGATGTCCGCCGCGTAAACCTGCACCCGGCTCAGGTCCAGATGCTCCAGGCGGTTTTCCCGCAACGCATCCGCAAAGCGTTGCGCCGCCGATTGCCCACCGCCATCGCGCACCAGGCACGCCACTTCGCTGGCGCCCCAGGCAAGCAGAGCTTCGACGATATGCACACCGACGAAGCTGTTGGCACCGGTGACGATCACCTTGTGCACATCGCCCATTCGGCTGACCGGCAGCGGCTCGATGTCCAGTTCACGGAAGGCATCGGCCAAGGCTTTTTCACTCAGCACTTCCTCGGTCCCGGAGCCGCGCACCAACGTCGCCAGCTTCGCAATCGTCGGCAGTTCGATGAAGCGGTTGATCGAGATACTGCGGCCGAACTCCTCACGCAAACGCAGGAGCATGCGCGACAGCAGGATCGAGTGCCCGCCGAGGTTGAAGAAGCTTTCGTCGGTGGAAATGTCGCTGGCGGGTAGCTCCAGCAGCTCAGCCCAGATTTCCAACAACAGCGCTTCATCGGCGCTGGCGGGCAAACACCGTGGGCTGTTGTCGGTCACGTTGACGGGCAGTTCCAGCAGTGCTTTGCGGTCGACCTTGCCGTTGCTGGCGAACGGCATGCTTGTCAGTTCGGTCCAGGCGATCGGCTGCATGTAGTCCGGCAGAAACTGCATCGCGTGGGCTTTCAAGGCTTCGCGAGCGGCACCGGGTTGCACTTCCTGGGGTTGCGCGAGAAAGGCCAGAATCCGCCGATGACAATCGATGACCACCGCCACCTGACGGTACAGCTGGCTGTCGCGCAGGCAGCGTTCGATCTCTTCCGGCTCGACCCGAAAGCCGCGAATCTTCACCTGATTGTCTCGCCGTCCGCACAGCTCGATACCGTCGGCGGTCCACTTGGCCATATCGCCGGAACGGTAGGCGCGCAGGCTCTGACCGTTCGGCAGGTGCAGGTTCAGATAGCGTTCGGCAGTCTGCTGCGGATTGTTCAGGTAACCCAGGCACACCCCCGGGCCGACGATGTACAACTCACCGACGGTTTGCTCGGTCACCGGTTGCAAATCCTCATCAAGGATCAGCACCTGACTGTTGGCAATCGGTGCACCGAGGGTCCGGTTGCTGTCGCCGGTACGCAGTTGCCGCGCGGTGATCAGCACCGTGGCTTCGGTCGGGCCATAGAGGTTGTAGAGATTGCCTTGGCGGGTCAGTTGCTGGACTACGTAGGGTTCGCAGACATCGCCGCCGGTCATCACATGATCGAGGACCTGCAACTGATCCAGCGGCAGGATGCTCAGCAAGGCTGGCGGCAAAAAGGCATGGCTGAGTTGTTGGTGGCGGATCAGCTCGACCAGTTGCAGCGGGTCGCGACGTTGGTCCTCGTTGGGCACGATCAGCTCTGCGCCCTGCAGCAGGGTCGGGAAGATATCGATCAGTGACGAGTCGAAACTCAACGATGAAAACTGCAACGCCCGACTCTGTTCGGTCAGCTGCACGTAGTCGGCGTACCACGCGGTGAAGTGCGCGAGGTTGGCCTGGCTGAGCAGCACGCCTTTGGGGTGACCCGTGGTGCCCGAGGTGTAGAGCGCCATGCATGGCGCGTCGAGATCGGGGCGTTGGCGCATCAAGGGTTGATCGAGGTTCACATCGCCGCTGTCGATACGGCTGATGTCCAGCCCCGGCATCGTCTCGCTGAGTGGATGCTCTCCGTCATGCAGCAACAACACCGCTCCAGCGTTTTCCAGAATGTACTGCTGACGTTGCAGCGGGTGGCTCGGCTCCAGCGGCAGGTACACCGCGCCGCTGCCCAGGATCGCCAGAATTCCCGCATACAACGCGCTGCACTTTGGCAGGCAGATCCCGACCACCAACCGTCCTTGATGCTGTTCGAGCAACGGTTGCAATCGCTGTTGGATGGCGCGGCTGTGGGCGTGCAGTTGCCGATAGCTCAGCGACGTGCCGGCGATGTTCAGTGCCGCACGCTCGGCAGACTGAATGAAGCGCTGTTCAAGCCGCTCGATCATCGGGATCTGCCCAAGTTGCAGCAGTCGTGGTTCTGCCGTGTTGTTGAGGCGGTGGACGAAGGCCAGGTGCTCTAAAAACTGCAGGTTTTCCACCTGCTCGAAGTGCGCGGAAATCGTCGGCTCGGCCTGCAGGAAATAGTCGGCATCCCGGGAGAAGCGGCTGACCAGCAGCGCCACATGATCGACCAGCTCGGCCACCGCTCGCAGGCGCAATGCCTGGCCGTTGCCGGACAACTCTTCGGCGACCGGCACGCGACTCAACGGCGTCGAGTTGTACGTGCACAGCAGGTCCAGCGGTGGCAGCCCGCTAGCTGCCGGCACCCCGACACCCACTTGCAGCATCAGGTGCGGCGCATTGGCGAAGTCCCGAAATGGCAGGCTGGCATCGTCGATCAACAAATCAAATAGGCCCGGTGGCGGCTCCTCCACATTCGCAAGTCGCGCCAGTGAATGACCGTGTTGTTCGAGCTCCAGCGCCAGTTCGGTCAGGGCCTGGCTTTGCCCGATGAGCAAAATATCGAGACGTCTCATGATGTTCTCCTCGTTAAACCAGGTAGTCGCTCAGGGCGCTTTGCACGCACGGTGAATCGAGCAGCGAACTGCTGCGGAAAAACCGCACGATGTTGGCGACCAGCGGGTGATGGCGATTGATCGGGAAGGCCAGCCCCGACATTTCGCCCTTGAGGGCCTGACGTGCTGCGTCGCTGATCTGCAAGGCGTCGATCAGGCGGAAGTCGAAGGACTTCTGGATGTCGTTGGTCAGGTAATGGCTGATGAACACCGGCAGGATGTGCGCGATGCACTGGCGATCGTCTTCGCCTGCGGTGTGCCAGTAGATGCGCACCAACCGCGACCAGAACCCGGAATGACGGCCCTCGTCGAGCAAGTGGTCGGCCATCAGGCCTTTGATCGATTGCTTGACCGTGTCGTCCTTGGCGAACGCCGCCACATCACCGGTCACGGTGTTCTCGGCGATGGCCACGCAGATCAGCTCCACGGCGCTGCGCAGGTGCTCCGGTGCTAGCGCCACGGCCGCCGGGATGGCACGGCTCAGTTCGATTTCATCCGGCAGTTCGATGGGGGTGATGCCGGTCATGGCGACGGTCTGCTGCATGAAGTCCATGGCCACCAGGGCGTGGTAATCCTCGTCCACCACCACGGTCATGGCGTCGTAGCGACAGGCGAACGGGAACGCCACGCTGAAGCGGTTTTTAGCGATGCTGCGGGCGGTCTTGTCGACGATCTCGGTTTCGAAAATCACCACGTCATTGATGAACTTGTAGAGCGTCTGTACCAGGGCGAAGTCCCGTTGTTCCGGGCATTCGCGCAGGAAGGTTTCGCTCAGCACCAGCGGCTGGCGGCTCAGTGGATAGATCAGCTTGTCGTCGTTCTCCAGCACACGCCGGGGGCGGGTGCGAATGGTTGCGCGGCTTTCCCAGGCGTCGGCGAAGGATTGGTAGTCGGCGGCGTTCATGCGTTCACCTCGGCAACCGGTTCGCTCATGCTCAGGCGCAAGCCGTCCCACAGCGCGATGCGACTTTCCACGGCGGCGATGGCGCTGGCGTATACGTCTTCTTCGCGCTGCGGATCGCCATTGACCAGGCGTGCGAGGAGTTTTTCCGCCGCTGGGCCGTGGTCTTCGGAGTCGACTTCGATGTGCCGTTCCAGGTAGTAACGGAAGGTCGGCGCCTGTTCGATGCCAATGCCCCAGTCGTCGAGAATCCGCTGGAACATCTGCGGGATGACACTCTCGCGGCCGTGCAGAAACGCCGCCGCCACACTGTGCCCCGGCGCATGCAACGCGGTGTGCAAGGTGTGGCGTACGAACAGTGCGGCCGCCGGGTCGACGTCCACGCTTTGCAAGGCCACGTCGTAGCTCACGCCTTCTTTTTGCAACGCCACGAAGCGTTCGACGGCGACCGTGCTTGCACCGACTTCGCGCATCGCATCGAGGTACAACTCGAAATGGCTGTAGTGACCTTGGGCGGGACGATCATCGGACTCTTCACCGAGCACGATCTCGTTGATCAGGCGCGCGGCCTGCGGATCTCGTGGCGGTAGCCAGGGCAGCTGAACGCAGGTCAGTTCCTGTTGCAGGCGTTTGGTCAGCGACATGAAATCCCACACTGCGAACACATGGGTTTCCATGAAGCGTTGAAGCACCGATAACGAATGTATTTCAGAAAAGATCGGGTGCGCACTAAGTTCTGCTTTCTTCTGATTAAGACGATCTTTAGTCGGTTTCATGAGCGAGCCTATAAGTGATCTGGAATACCGTTGAGGGGGTGTTGATCAATAAGTAACGGTTGCTTGAAGTTTTCTATTGGCGAGCGGGTGCCTCAATTGAATTGATGCTTGTTAGGGTCATGCAATCGCTGAGTAGTGCTTGGCCCGGTGTTTATGGGCGGCGGAGAAAAACTAATGCATGAATAAAGTGTCGGGCAAGTGTTTTTTTAATTAATTGAAAGTTTAACTTTCTCGAGTGCGACAAGTTCCAATAAGACTTTCATATAAAGTTTTATTTGGGCGTAGTTGCTCCTTTCGGCGTATATAAGCCAAAATTCAAATAAAGAGTGAATGCCTCACTCGAAGCAACTTTCTACTTGGGTCATTGATGTGATCTGAGGGGGTGGAAGTTGGCTGGGAGCGACGCCGGTTCTTCCTTTCCCGTGACAAGACTCCTTCCGTTGGTTCTTGTGGTGCGGGTGACTGCTCCGGGGTGCGGTGCGTCGCCCGTCATTATTCGTTGGCAGCTCAAGAGTGAGCGTAATTCACGGCAGTCGCTATCACCCCTGCATGATCTGATAGGTGCAATTATCGGGCTCGGGGGGGACAGGGCTTTGGGAATGGGCATGAAGTCGCTGCACACCGGCGCGGTGTAGGCGAAAGGGGGATTTGTAAGCAGATTTGTTCGTCGAGCAGTCCAGGGGCGGATCAGCCAGAAATCGCGGCGAGCCGTTCAATGGCTCGCTCGGAGCTGTCGCCACGGATTACTTCGAGGTTTTCCTGCGCTGTGCCTCAGGGCTTGCGAGGTAGTGCGTAATGACTTCGACACCCCGGTTGAGGTGGTTTTCGAGCAACATCACCGAGTGCTCGATATCCCGGTCCTCGGCGGCCCGCAACAACGCTCGGTGATCTTCCTGAGACAGTTTGCCCAGGCCCATGGCTTCCAGGTTGAAGCGCAGGAAGCGTTCCTCTTCGTTCAACCCGTCTTCGACCAGTCTCAGCAGCCGCTGGTTGGGGGCTTTGTGGTAAAGCGCCATGTGGAACAGGCGATTGAGCCGGCCGATCTCTGTGTAGTCGTGTTCCGTTTCCAACTCGTCGATGTAGCGTGCAGCCTGTTTGAAATCGGCGTCTTCAAGCAGGGGGATCGACCGACGCAAGGCTTCTGACTCCAGCAGGATCCGCAACTCATAGGTCTCTGTCGCATCGCCCTGAACCAACGGTGCGACCACCGCGCCTTTATGGGCGATCACGTTGAGCAGTGCTTGCGCTTCAAGCTGGCGCAAGGCTTCGCGCACCGGCATGCGGCTAACGCCGAACAGGTCGGCGAGGTCTTGCTGACGCAGGGCGGTGCCGCAAGGAATGCGACCGTCGAGAATGGCTGCGCGCAGGGTTTCTTCGATCACCGAGCGTGCCAAATGAGCGGGAATCGGCCCGTTGACCTTGATGCTGCTGAGAGGGTTGGGCTTCTGTGTCACGACAAACGCACCCTGATTGGCTGAAGTATTTGGATCCAAATGGACACTAGTGACTGCCTGACGGGTTGTCAAACAGTCAAAAGGCGCAGTCTTCGGCAGCTCCTGCAGACTTCGGCACAGGAGTTGCCGAAGGCTGCGATCTTTATATTGCACCCGTAACGCAAAGTTTAGCGTGTTGGCAGTGATCTCACCGTGCCATTGTCTTTTAGCAGACGAACCTTCACCATCAAGCCAGATTTCCATCTGCCTGATCTGGATGCCTCGCATTGGCGGTACGTTTCGCGATCCCTCGGACTTTGCGCTGGCTAGGCTGCGCACTGCTGCTGGCCGGCGTCATGCTGGGCGGGCTGCATGCCGACTGGGATTTCTCGCTGATCAGCCGTCGCGCGCAGGCATTGTACGGACCTTTGGGTGAAGGGCGGCAGCGCATCGATGCCTGGCAGCAGTTGCTGGCCACGCAAAAACAGGTCGGCGAGCTGGAGCAGCTCAACGTGGTCAACCGGTTCTTCAACAAGCAGATGCGCTACGAAGAAGACATCGACCTGTGGCACGAGGTCGATTATTGGGAAACACCGATCGAAGCCTTGTGGAAGGGCGCCGGCGATTGCGAAGACTACGCTATCGCCAAGTATTTCAGTCTGCGTCATCTTGGTGTCTCCAGTGACAAGCTGCGCATTACCTACGTCAAGGCTTTGCGCCTGAACCGCGCGCACATGGTGCTGACCTACTACGCGAGCCCCGAGGCCATGCCTTTGGTGCTCGACAGCCTGATCGATGCGATCAAGCCCGCCAACCAGCGAACCGATTTGCTGCCGGTCTACTCTTTCAATGCCGAAGGGTTGTGGCTGCCGGGTGCCAAGGGCAACAAGAAGGTCGGAGACACCAAACGCCTGTCCCGCTGGCAGGACGTATTGAAGAAAATGCAGGCCGAAGGTTTCCCGGTCGAGACGATTAACTAGGAGCACGCGCTCAGATGTCTTTGTTCAAACAGCTGTTGATCGCTATCTGTCTGTTCCTGGTGGTCGCCTTCACCGGCAGCTTCATGGTCAGTCTGGAAAGCTCACGCACCCAGTACGTCAATCAGTTGCGTTCTCACGCCCAGGACGCCGCGACGGCATTGGCGCTGTCCCTGACGCCGAACATCGACGACCCGGCAATGGTCGAGTTGCTGGTCAGCTCGATCTTCGACAGCGGTTACTACGCGAGCATCCGCGTGGTCGATCTGGCCAACGACAAGACGATTGTCGAGCGCAGCGGCATCCCGGCGGTCACCAACGTGCCCGACTGGTTCGTCAAACTGATCGGCCTGGAGCCGGCCGGTGGCGATGCGATTGTCAGCCGTGGCTGGGAGCAGGCCGCGCGGGTCGAGGTGGTCAGCCATCCGATGTTCGCGTTAGCCAAGCTGTGGCAGAGCGCGTTGGGCAGCCTCGGCTGGTTGCTGCTCTGTGGCGCGGTGAGTGCGGTGCTGGGCGCGTTGTTGCTGCGTCGGCAACTGAAGCCGCTGGACTACATGGTCAAGCAATCCCATGCCATTGCTCGCCGGGAATTCTTAAGCCTGCCAGAACTGCCGCGCACCCCGGAACTGCGTCGGGTGGTGCAGGCCATGAACCAGATGGTCGAGAAGCTCAAGGCGCTGTTCCAGGAACAGGCCGAACGCAGTGAAAAGCTGCGCGCCGAGTCCTATCAGGACAACCTGACCGGCCTGGCCAACCGGCGCTATTTCGAAATGCAATTAAACGCGCGATTGAACAACTCGGAGCAGGCCAGCTCCGGTTATTTACTGCTGTTGCGGGTGAAGGATCTGGCTGGTTTGAACCAGCGGCTGGGCGGTCAGCGTACCGATGAATTGTTGAAAGCGGTCGGTGAGCAGTTGTCCCGCGAGTGCGCCAAGTACCCGGAAACCCAGAACCTCGTGACGCGTATTCGTGGTGGGGAATTCGCCGTGCTGGCGCCGGGGCTGGTACGTGAAGAAGCGCTACAACTGGCGAGTAATCTCGAAAGTGCCTTGGGGAGCCTGCATGCGACGGGCGCCACGGACGTGGCTTCGGTGGCTTCGATCGGGTTGGCGCCGTTTGCCCATGGCGACTCGCCGCAAGCGGTGATCGGGTTGGCGGATCAGGCACTGGCCCAGGCAGAAAGCCAGGGTGAACCGAGCTGGGCATGCCTCGATCAGGGCGCGCCGGCGCGGGTTGGCGACGATCACCATGCCTGGCACACCCTGCTGGATCAGGCGTTGGACCAGCAGCGTTTCGAGCTGTATTTCCAGCCGGTAGTGGCCAGCCACGACACAGAGTTGGTGCTGCATTACAAAGTGCTGTCGCGCCTGCTCGACGAACAGGACCAGACCATTCCCGCCGGGCGTTTCTTGCCATGGCTTGAGCGTTTCGGCTGGACCGCGCGACTGGACCGTTTGATGCTGGAATTGGTGCTTGAGCAGATGGTCGACCATGAGGAGTCGCTGGCGCTGAACCTGTCTTCGGCGACACTGGCGGACCCGCAGGCGCTGAACGCAGTGTTCGATATCCTGCGTCAGCATTCGAATCTTGGCGAACGACTGACCCTGGAAATCGGCGAAGAGCAACTGCCCGAGCAGGCGGTATTGGAGCAGCTGACGCGGCGTTTGCGCGAGCTTGGGTTCTCGCTGAGTCTGCAGCGCTTTGGTGGGCGCTTCAGCATGATCGGCAACCTGGCGCGGCTGGGGCTGGCGTATCTGAAGATCGACGGCAGTTACATCCGCGCGATTGATCAGGAGAGCGACAAGCGCCTGTTCATCGAGGCGATTCAGCGAGCGGCGCACAGCATCGATTTGCCGTTGATTGCCGAGCGGGTCGAGACCGAAGGGGAGTTGTCGGTGATTCGCGAGATGGGGTTGTATGGAGTTCAGGGGCAGTTGTTTGGTGAGCCGAAGCCTTGGCAGTAGCCCGTTCATCATTCCCACGCAGAGCGTGGGAATGATGAACGTCAGGGGTTAAATCAACCCCGTCTCATCATCATCGATCAACTGGCTCAACCCGCCCAACGCCTCACGTGCCTGGGTCCGGTCCATCAGCTTGGCCTGTGCGGCCGGCGGCAGGTCGGTGACGCGGATCACGCCTTTTTGGGTCAGCACCTGAATCAAGTCGTCGAGTACCCGAATCATCTCCAGGTCGCTCTGCTTGAGCTGCTTGAGGCTGGTTTCCACCACTTCGTGGGCATACCAGGCCTGGATTTCATGGTGGTCGGCCGGCAGCGTTTCCGTGGCCTCGGCGTAGGCCGTGGCTTCCACGCGCACTAACTGACCTTGCGCATCGCGTTGCACGTAAAACATTAAGCATCCCTCGGAAATGGACCAGCGTCGTGCTGTCAGCAGCATAGGCCAACGCAGGCGAGTATGCGGTGCGACGACGGAATCGTCACCCGTGAGGTGTGGGCATACATGACGGCCGCCCGGTTGGGGCGGCCGTCAGCCTGCGTATCAGCTGTTGTTGTGATCGATCTTGATGGTCGGATCACTGCCGGCGATCAACGAGTTGATGCTGGCGCTGGACCAATTGTTACCTTCCAGTTTGATCGTCACGTCCGGGGTTGCCGCTGCGGTGTCGGCGCCGTTGAACTTGCCGGCGGAACTGACTTGCAGGGACGACACGCCGTCCACGGTGGTGATCTTCAGGAAGTGGTCGATTGTGCTGCCGCTTTCACCCTGCAACAAATCACGCAGGTCGATGCGGTCGCCTTCGCTGGCCTTGAAGTCCTTGATCACATCGCTGCCGGTGTCGCCAGCCTTCCAGACGAAGGTGTCGGCACCCGAGCCGCCAATCAGGATGTCGTTGCCTTGACCGCCGATCAACGAGTCATTGCCGGTACCGCCGAGCAGGATGTCATTGCCCTTGCCGCCGTCGAGGAGGTCATTGCCGCCCTGGCCAAAGAGAATGTCATTGCCTGCGCCACCCAGCAGGGTGTCGTTGCCGTCGTGAGCGCCAGACACGTCGAACGCGGTGTAGTGCTCGGTGATGTACTGGTGCACGTTGCTGGTGGTGACTTTGCTGACGTCGACACCGGTCTGCTGGGCGACGAACGCCTGCATCGCCTGATAACCCTCGCCGGCAATGCCATTGAAGCTCACCAGATCGCCGAACAGGAGGTCGTTGCCGTCACCGCCGCTGACCGTGTCGGCACCCGGCATTGTCGCTTCGGTATGGCCGATGATCGAGTTGGCCAGGTCTTTCGGATCGATGTTGGTTTGTGGCGTTTGATCCGAGTCGTAGGGCTTGAGGTCGGTGAGGGTGACGTCTGTGTTCAGGCCGATCGCTTCCACCGTCGACACGTTGCTCAGCAATGCGAAGCCGCTGGAGGAGTTGTCGATGGCGGTGGAGTCGGTGCTGTAGCCGGTGCCATCACGATAGGACAGCTCGTAGGTGCCGTTACCCTCGGCATGCAGGGTGCCCAGTTCTGAGCTGTTCCAGTGCCCCGAGTTTTTCTGAGTCTGCAGCGTGACGTTGCCGGCGCTGTCGATGGTCAGGTAGTGAGTGCTGTCCAGGTAGCCGGAATAGGTCTGCCCCAACTTGTAATTGGTGGTGGTGATGACGTCATCGAGCTTCACGTTGCCGTACAAGGTCGGGTTGGTTTGCTCGCCGCTCTGGTAGTAGGTCGGCTTGCCGTCGGTGATGAAGTACGTGAGGTTTTTCGCGCCAGTATTGGCAATGGCGTCGGCACTCTGGAACCAGTTGGCCGTGGTTTTGAACACGTCCTCGTAGTTGGTGCCGCCACCGGACGACATTGAGTCCAGTACGGATTTGAGCAAGGTCAGCGCGTTCGGGTCGTTCAGGTTCACCGACACCGATTTGTTGACCTGGGTATCGAAGTCCACCAGGAAAATTTTCACGGTCCCGGAGTTGCCGCCCAGGCTTTGCTTGAGGGTGTTGAACACCGCCGTCAGCGAATCCTTGGCCGCGCTGATCGAGGAGGCACTCATGCTGCCCGAGCTGTCGACCATGAATGCGATGTTGTAGTTGGTGCCCGGCACCACGGTCAGCCCGCCGATGTCGGCGACCATGATGTCGTTGCCGTCAGTGCCGGTGATCGTGTCGTCGGCCGCCGTGGCGGTCACGGCGTTGTAGACCGCCGGGTATACCGTGACCGGAATCTGCGCGGTGCTCAGTGCCGAACCGCCGAGTGCTTCGGTGGATGTCGAGGTCACGGTCAGGGTGAACTGGCCGTTGTAGTACGGCGGCGGGGTGACGGTCAGGCTGCCGAGGTTCCAGCCGGTAACGTTGGCTTCGCCGTTGGTGGTGGTGAAGGTGTGGCCCGCGCCATCGCTGAGCACGGAGCCCGCCGGCATGCCGCTGATCTTCACGCTCAGGCTTTCAGAGCCGTCGGTGTCGGTCAGTGCGGTCTTGATCGCGGACAGATGAACGCTGGTGCCTTCGGCGCCTTCGTTGAGTTTGTAGCCGTTGTAGTAGCCTTCGCCATTGGTGCCGTGCAGGTCGGAAACCGTCACGCCAGAGGCGGCCAGATCCGCCACGCCGGTGTACAGCGGCACGCCGGCGCTGCTCAGGTCGACCGCTGTACCGCCGTTGACCGACAGGTTGACGTCATAGCTGCCGGGGCCACTCTGGTTGTGGTGGTAGATGTCCAGGGTGTAGTAACCGCTGGTGGTCGGGGTGAACGAACCATTCAGCTTGCCGCCTGCACCCCAAGTCGTCGCGGCCACGTTCTGGCCACCGATGGTCACCAACAGGCTGTCATCGCCGGTACCGCTGAAGGTGTACGTCTTGCCGGCTTCCAGGTAGATCAGGCCGGATGTTTTCGAGGCCGTGCCGGCGGTGACGCCGCCATCGGACTGAACGTTGGTCACGGTGCCGGTGGAGTTCGGGGTGCCTGCGGCGTCGATGACCGATTTCAGCGTGCCGGACGACGCGCCGCTGCCATCGGTGCCCAGGCCAGACAGACCGGTCCAGACTTCCTTGACCAGGCCGGTGGACTTGACGCTGTTGTCCGCGACGCTTAGGGATGGCGCGTCGGCAACTGGCGTGATGTCGATTTTCACCGTGCCGGTGTTGCCCAACAGTTGCCCGTCGGTTGGCTGGAACTTGATCTGCGCGTAGTCCGCCTGGTTATTGCCCGCACCGCTGCCACCATAGCCGTCAACGCCCGATTCGTTGGCATCCGGCGTGAAGCGCAACTTGCCGGCGTCGATGTCGGCCTTGCTGATGGTCTGGTTGGTCGCTACGTCTTTCCAGGTCGCACCGTCCAGGTACTGCAATTTGCCTTCGCCCGGCAGCTGAGTGATTTTCACCCCCAGGTTGGCGGCCGGACTGTCGACATCGCTGACGCCGAAGGTCGACCAGCCGAGGATCAGCGGGGTGTCTTCGGTACCGGTGACGTTAACCGGCGCGGCGGTCGGCGCGTCGTTTACGGCCACCACGTTGACGGTGGTGGTTGCGGTGTTGGAGTAATTGCTGCCATCGGTCACCGTCACGGTGATGATCCGTGGCACGGTGCTCGGATCCTCACTGCTGTTGGTGAAGCTGATGTTTTTGATCTGCTGCATGTAGTCGGCCAGCGTCGCGTTGCCCGACAGGGTCAGGGTGACCGTGCCGTTCTGGCTGTTGGCATTGATGCTGATGCCATTGACGCTGTTGCCCAGGTTCAGCGCATCGCCCGGCTGACGGTTGGTCAGCACGATGGTGGCGCCGGTCAGCATCGTGCTGTCCGGGTCGGTGATGCTCAGGTCGGTGTCGCCGATCGAGACGCCCTGGCCGGTGGTGCCTTCGGTGAAGGTCACGTTGTAGTTGGCCCCGGTGGCGCCGCTGGAGTTGTTGGCGTCCAGGTCGAGAACCGGCGCGGCATCGTTGTCGATGATCGAGGTGCTGACGCTGCCGTTGGTGCTGCTGACCGCGAGGTTTTCGAAGTTGCCGCCGGTGGCCGAGTCGATCTTGACCACGAAGTTCTCGGTACCCTCGGTGAGCTTGTCGTCCAGCGTCGCGACGTTGAAGCTCGCACTGCTGGCGCCTGCCGGGATTTTCACGGTGTACACGCCGGTGAAGTCCGAACCGTCGGCGGCAGTGCCGCTGTAGACGATTTTCAGGGTCACTTCAGTCTGCGCCGGGTGGGTCAGGCTGACGGTGTAGCTGGCGGTCTGGCCTTCGGTCACCGAGGTGCTGCCGCTGATGCTGACTTCGGTTTTGTCGATGGTATCGGTGACGGTGGTGACCGCCGGGGCAGTGCTCGGAACCAGGTTTTCGAAATTGCCACCGGTGGCGGTGGAGATGGTGGCCTGGACCGTACCCGCGTCCTTGTAAACGTCATCGGATGGAGCCGGGACGGTGACGGTGCCGGTGGTTTTGCCGGCATCGATGGTGATCACGGCGCCGTTGCTCAGCGTCACGGTCACGGGTGTGCCGGCGGCGTTGGTCAGGGTCGCGGTGTAAGTGATCTGGCCACCTTCGGCTACCGAGTTGGTCGCACTCAGGCTGAGGTTGGTGGTGTCGACGGTGTCGGTCACGGTGGTGCTGGCCGGCGTTTTGTCCGCCACCAGGTTCTCGTAATTGCCGCCGCTGACGTTGGTGATCGAGTTGGTCAGCGGAGCGTGGCCAGTCAATGCGTCGTTCGGCGCGGCGGTGGTCACGGTACCGGTGGTTTTGCCGACGTCGATGGTGATCGTCTGGCCGTTGGCCAGGGACACGGTGACCGGGCTACCAGTCACTGGCGCACCGACGGTTGCGGTGTAAGTGACGGTGCCGCCTTCGGCTGCCGAAGCGGTGGCATTCAGGGTCACGGTCGTGGTGTCGATCGTATCAGTAACGGTGGTGACCGCCGGGGCAGTGCTCGGCACCAGATTCTCGAAACTGCCACCGGTGGCGGTGGAGATGGTCGCCTGGACCGTACCGGCATCTTTGTAAACGTCATCGGATGGAGCCGGAACGGTCACGGTGCCGGTGGTTTTACCAGCGTCGATGGTGATGACGGCGCCGTTGCTCAGGGTCACGGTCACGGGCGTGCCGGCGGCGTTGGTCAGGGTTGCGGTGTAAGTGATCTGGCCACCTTCGGACACTGAGTTGGTCGCGCTCAGGCTGAGGGTAGTGGTGTCGACGGTGTCGGTCACGGTGGTGCTGACCGGCGTTTTGTCCGCCACCAGGTTTTCGTAATTGCCGCCGCTGACGTTGGTGATCGAGTTGGTCAGCGGAGCGTGGCCAGTCAATGCGTCGTTCGGCGCGGCGGTGGTCACGGTACCGGTGGTTTTGCCGACGTCGATGGTGATCGTCTGGCCGTTGGCCAGGGACACGGTGACCGGGCTACCAGTCACTGGCGCACCGACGGTTGCGGTGTAAGTGACGGTGCCGCCTTCGGCTGCCGAAGCGGTGGCATTCAGGGTCACGGTCGTGGTGTCGATCGTATCAGTAACGGTGGTGACCGCCGGGGCAGTGCTCGGCACCAGATTCTCGAAATTGCCACCGGTGGCGGTGGAGATGGTCGCTTGGACCGTACCGGCATCTTTGTAAACGTCATCGGATGGAGCCGGAACGGTCACGGTGCCGGTGGTTTTACCAGCGTCGATGGTGATCACGGCGCCGTTGTTCAGCGTCACGGTCACTGGCGTGCCCGCGGCATTGGTCAGGGTCGCGGTGTAAACGATGGAACCGCCTTCAGCCACCGAGTTGGATGCGCTCAGGCTGAGGGTGGTGGTGTCCGGTGTGTCGGTGACCGAGGTATCCGCCGACTTGCCGTCGACTTCCAGCTTCTCGTAGTTGCCGCCCTTGGCATCGTCAATCTTGACACTTAGCGAACCGCCACCGGCCAAGGCATCGTTCGGTGCGGTGAAGTTGACGCTGGCGCTGCTGGCGCCGACTGGAATGGTGATGGTCTGGCCGTTGGACAGGGTCACAACCACTGGCGAACCGGTGACTGGCGCGGACACGGACGCGGTGTACACCACGGTGCCGCCTTCAGCCACGTTCGCAGTCGCAGTCAGCGAAACGGTGCTGGTGTCGATGGTATCGGTGACGGTGGTGACTGCCGGGGCAGTGCTCGGCACCAGATTCTCGAAATTGCCACCGGTGGCGGTGGAGATGGTCGCCTGGACCGTACCGGCATCTTTGTAAACGTCATCGGATGGAGCCGGGACGGTCACCGTGCCGGTGGTTTTACCGGCATCGATGGTGATCACGGCGCCGTTGCTCAACGTCACGGTCACTGGCGTGCCCGCCGGATTGGTCAAGGTTGCGGTGTAAACAATCGAGCCGCCTTCGGCTACCGAGTCGGTTGCCGACAGGCTGAGGGTGGTGGTGTCCGGGGTGTCGGTCACCGAGGTATCCGCCGACTTGCCGTCGACTTCAAGTTTCTCGTAGTTGCCGCCCTTGGCATCGTCGATCTTGACGCTCAGGGAGTTGCCACCGGCCAACGCGTCGTTGGGTGTGGTGAAGTTGACGCTGGCGCTGCTCGACCCAACCGGGATGGTGATGGTCTGGCCGTTGGACAGGGTTACGACGACTGGCGAACCGGTGACCGGTGCCGACACGGATGCGGTGTACACCACGGTGCCGCCTTCGGCGACGTTTGCGGTCGCAGTCAGCGAAACGGTGCTGGTGTCGATGGTGTCGGTGACGGTGGTGACTGCCGGTGCAGTGCTCGGAACCAGGTTTTCAAAGTTGCCGCCTGCGGCATCCTTGATCGTGACTTCGACTTGGCCAGCGTCCTTGTAGACGTCGTCCTTTGGTGCATCGACGGTCACGCTGCCGCTAGTGGCACCGGCGGCAATGGTGATCACTGCGCCGTTCGACAGGGTCACGGTGACCGGTGTGCCGGCGGCATTGGTCAGGGTTGCGGTATAAACAATCGAACCGCCTTCGGCCACCGAATCGGTTGCCGACAGGCTGAGGGTGGTGGTGTCCGGCGTGTCGGTCACCGAGGTGTCCGCCGACTTGCCGTCGACTTCCAGTTTCTCGTAGTTGCCGCCCTTGGCGTCGTCGATCTTGACGCTCAGGGAGTTGCCGCCTGCGAGGGCATCGTTGGGCGCAACGAAGTTGACAGAACCGCTGCTGGCACCGACCAGAATAGTGATGGTCTGGCCGTTGGACAGGGTCACAACCACTGGCGAACCAGTCACCGGAGCAGTGACGGACGCGGTGTACACCACAGTGCCGCCTTCGGCCACGTTCGCGGTCGCAGTCAGCGAAACGGTGCTGGTGTCGATAGTGTCGTTGACGGTAGTGACCGCAGGCGTATCGCTGGTTACCAGGTTCTCGAAGTTGCCGCCGGTTGCGTCTTTGATGGTCGTTTCAATGGTTCCGGCGTCTTTATAGACGTCGTCCTTCGGCGCATCGACGGTTACGGAGCCAGTGGTTTTGCCTGCTTCAATGGTGATGACGGCACCGTTGCTCAGGGTCACGGTCACTGGCGTGCCGGCGACATTGGTCAGGGTCGCGGTATAGACGATGGAACCGCCTTCGGCCACCGAGTCGGTCGCGCTCAGGCTGAGAGTCGTGGTGTCCGGGGTGTCGGTCACCGAGGTATCCGCCGACTTGCCGTCGACTTCAAGTTTCTCGTAGTTGCCGCCCTTGGCATCGTCGATCTTGACGCTCAGGGAGTTGCCACCGGCCAACGCGTCGTTGGGTGTGGTGAAGTTGACGCTGGCGCTGCTCGACCCAACCGGGATGGTGATGGTCTGGCCGTTGGACAGGGTGACGACCACTGGCGAACCAGTCACCGGAGCAGTGACGGACGCGGTGTACACCACGGTGCCGCCTTCGGCGACGTTTGCGGTCGCAGTCAGCGAAACAGTGCTGGTGTCGATGGTGTCGTTGACGGTGGTGACCGCTGCCGCTGGGCTGGTGGCCAGGTTTTCAAAGTTGCCGCCTGCGGCATCCTTGATGGTGACTTCGACTTGGCCAGCGTCCTTGTAGACGTCGTCCTTTGGTGCATCGACAGTCACGCTGCCGCTAGTGGCACCGGCGGCGATGGTGATCACGGCGCCATTGCTCAGCGTCACGGTCACTGGCGTGCCGGCGGCATTAGTCAGGGTCGCGGTGTAAACGATGGAACCGCCTTCGGCGACCGAGTCGGTTGCCGACAGGCTGAGGGTGGTGGTATCCGGGGTGTCGGTCACCGAGGTATCCGCCGACTTGCCGTCGACTTCCAGCTTCTCGTAGTTACCGCCCTTGGCGTCGTCGATCTTGACGCTCAAGGAGCCGCCACCCGCCAACGTATCGTTCGGCGCGGTGAAGTTCACGCTGGCGCTGCTCGAGCCGACCGGGATGGTGATGGTCTGGCCATTGGACAGGGTCACAACCACTGGCGAGCCAGTGACCGGCGCCGACACGGAGGCCGTGTAAACCACGGTGCCGCCTTCGGCCACGTTCGCGGTAGCAGTCAGCGAAACAGTGCTGGTGTCGATGGTGTCATTGACGGTGGTGACTGCCGGGGCAGTGTTCGGCACCAGGTTCTCGAAATTGCCACCGGTGGCGGTGGATATGCTCGCCTGTACTGTGCCAGCGTCTTTGTAAACGTCATCGGACGGTGCCGGGACAGTCACGGTGCCGGTGGTTTTGCCGGCGTCGATAGTGATCACCGCACCGTTGCTCAAGGTCACGGTGACCGGTGTGCCAGCCGCATTGGTCAGGGTGGCGGTGTAAACGATGGAACCGCCTTCAGCCACCGAGTCGGTTGCCGACAGGCTGAGGGTCGTGGTGTCCGGTGTGTCGGTCACCGAGGTGTCCGCCGACTTGCCGTCGACTTCCAGTTTTTCGTAATTGCCGCCCTTGGCGTCGTCGATCTTGACGCTCAAGGAGTTGCCACCGGCCAAGGCATCGTTCGGCGCGGTGAAGTTCACGCTGGCGCTGCTGGCACCGACTGGAATGGTGATGGTCTGGCCATTCGACAGGGTGACGACCACTGGCGAACCAGTCACCGGAGCAGTGACGGACGCGGTGTACACCACGGTGCCGCCCTCGGCGACGTTCGCGGTCGCAGTCAGCGAAACGGTGCTGGTGTCGATGGTATCGGTGACGGTGGTGACCGCTGCCGCTGGGCTGGTCGCCAGGTTCTCGAAATTGCCACCGGTGGCGGTGGAGATGGTGGCCTGGACCGTGCCGGTGTCTTTGTAGACGTCATCGGATGGAGCCGGGACGGTCACGGTGCCGGTGGTTTTACCGGCGTCGATGGTGATCACGGCGCCGTTGCTCAGCGTCACGGTCACGGGCGTGCCGGCGGCGTTGGTCAAGGTTGCGGTGTAAACGATGGAACCGCCTTCAGCCACCGAGTCGGTTGCCGACAGGCTGAGGTTGGTGGTGTCCGGGGTGTCGGTCACCGAGGTATCCGCCGACTTGCCGTCGACTTCCAGTTTCTCGTAGTTGCCGCCCTTGGCATCGTCGATCTTGACGCTCAAGGAACCGCCACCGGCCAACGCATCGTTGGGTGCAACGAAATTGACAGAGCCGCTGCTCGCGCCGACCGGAATGGTAATGGTCTGGCCATTGGACAGGGTCACAACCACTGGCGAACCGGTGACCGGCGCGGACACGGACGCGGTGTACACCACGGTGCCGCCTTCAGCCACGTTCGCAGTCGCAGTCAGCGAAACGGTGCTGGTGTCGATGGTATCGGTGACGGTGGTGACCGCTGCCGCTGGGCTGGTCGCCAGGTTCTCGAAACTGCCACCGGTGGCGGTGGAGATGGTCGCCTGGACCGTGCCGGCATCTTTGTAAACGTCATCGGATGGAGCCGGGACGGTCACCGTGCCGGTGGTCTTACCGGCATCGATGGTGATCACGGCGCCGTTGCTCAACGTCACGGTCACTGGCGTGCCAGCGGCGTTGGTCAAGGTTGCGGTATAAACAATCGAACCACCTTCGGCCACCGAGTCGGTCGCGCTCAGGCTGAGAGTCGTGGTGTCCGGGGTGTCGGTCACCGAGGTATCCGCCGACTTGCCGTCGACTTCCAGTTTCTCGTAGTTACCGCCCTTGGCATCGTCGATTTTCACGCTCAAAGAACCGCCGCCAGCCAAGGTATCGTTCGGTGCGGTGAAGTTCACGCTGGCGCTGCTGGCGCCGACCGGAATGGTAATGGTCTGGCCATTGGACAGGGTCACAACCACCGGCGAACCAGTCACTGGAGCAGTGACGGACGCGGTGTACACCACGGTGCCGCCTTCGGCGACGTTTGCGGTGGCAGTCAGCGAAACGGTGCTGGTATCGATGGTGTCGGTGACGGTGGTGACTGCCGGGGCAGTGCTCGGAACCAGGTTTTCAAAGTTGCCGCCTGCGGCATCCTTGATGGTGACTTCGACTTGGCCAGCGTCCTTGTAGACGTCGTCCTTTGGTGCATCGACAGTCACGCTGCCGCTAGTGGCACCGGCGGCGATGGTGATCACCGCGCCGTTGCTCAAGGTGACGGTGACCGGTGTGCCGGCGGCATTGGTCAGGGTTGCGGTATAAACGATGGAACCGCCTTCGGCGACCGAGTCGGTTGCCGACAGGCTGAGGTTGGTGGTGTCCGGGGTATCAGTCACTGAGGTGTCGGCCGACTTGCCGTCGACTTCCAGCTTCTCGTAGTTGCCGCCCTTGGCGTCGTCGATCTTGACGCTCAGGGAGTTGCCGCCGGCCAACGCGTCGTTGGGTGCAACGAAGTTGACAGAGCCGCTGCTGGCGCCGACTGGAATGGTGATGGTCTGGCCGTTCGACAGGGTCACCACCACTGGCGAACCGGTGACTGGCGCTGACACGGACGCCGTGTAAACCACGGTCCCACCTTCGGCGACGTTCGCGGTCGCAGTCAGCGAAACGGTGCTGGTGTCGATGGTATCGGTGACGGTGGTGACTGCCGGGGCAGTGCTCGGCACCAGGTTCTCGAAATTGCCACCGGTTGCGTCTTTGATGGTCGCTTCAACGGTTCCGGCGTCTTTATAGACGTCGTCCTTCGGTGCATCGACGGTTACGGAGCCGGTGGTTTTACCCGCTTCGATGGTGATGACGGCACCGTTGCTCAGCGTGACGGTGACCGGTGTGCCGGCGGCATTGGTCAGGGTCGCGGTATAGACGATGGAACCGCCTTCGGCCACCGAGTCGGTCGCGCTCAGGCTGAGGGTCGTGGTGTCCGGGGTATCAGTCACTGAGGTGTCGGCCGACTTGCCGTCGACTTCCAGTTTCTCGTAGTTACCGCCCTTGGCATCGTCAATCTTGACACTTAGCGAACCGCCACCGGCCAAGGCATCGTTCGGTGCGGTGAAGTTGACGCTGGCGCTGCTCGAGCCAACCGGGATGGTAATGGTCTGGCCATTGGACAGGGTCACAACCACCGGCGAACCAGTCACCGGGGCGGAGACGGACGCGGTGTATACCACGGTGCCGCCTTCGGCCACGTTCGCGGTAGCAGTCAGCGAAACGGTGCTGGTGTCGATGGTGTCGTTGACGGTAGTGACTGCCGGGGCAGTGTTAGGTACCAGATTCTCGAAATTGCCGCCCGTCGCATCCTTGATCGTCACTTCGACCTGGCCAGCATCTTTATAAACGTCATCGGCAGGGGCGGCGACGCTCACGCTGCCGGTGGTCGCGCCAGCGGCGATGGTGATCACGGCACCGTTGCTCAAGGTTACGGTGACCGGCGTGCCAGCCGGATTGGTCAGGGTTGCGGTGTACAGAATCTGACCACCTTCGGCCACTTCGGTGGACGCCGACAGGCTCAGGCCGGTGTCGTCTTTCGAGTCGGTGATGGTGGTGGGCGCCGGCTCGGTGCTCGGGGTCAGCTGCTCGAAATTACCGCCGGTGGTGCCGGTGATCGTGGTGCTGACGGTGCTGACGGTGCTGCCGTTGTTATAGACGTCGTTGGCCGGGGTATCGACGGTCACGCTGCCGGTGGTCTTGCCCGCTTCAATGGTAATGACCGAGCCATTGCTCAAGGTCACGGTCATCGGCGTGCCAGCCGGGTTGGTCAGGGTGGCGGTGTAAGTGATCTGGCCGCCTTCGACAACGGTGCTGGTGGCGCTGAGGCTCAGGCCGGTGTTGTCGATCGAGTCGGTAATGGTGGTGACGGCCGGTGTTGTGCTCGGTACGAGGTTCTCGAAGTTG
>NZ_JBGLZF010000062.1:0-24971 GCF_047304405.1 Pseudomonas sp. Pseusp11 | reverse complement strand
CTACCCCCTCCACTTGGCAGAATACCGAACATCTGGCCGACGAAGATCGTCAGGATAAACAGCAGCACCAGGAACACGAATACCCCCGGATGCCGCGCAACGAAATCGCTCTCCTGATTGCCACGCGGCTCATACACCGTCGACGGCTCGTTCAGCGGATTGCCCCCCAGCACCACCAGCATCGCCGAAACGCCATCGCTGATGCCCTTGCTGAAATTGCCGGCCTTGAATGCCGGCGTGATCACCTGATTGATGATCACCGAACTCTGCGCATCGGTCAGGCGATCTTCCAGGCCATAACCGACTTCGATCCGCAATTTTCGCTCGGCACGCGCGACAATCAGCAGCGCGCCGTTGTTCTTGTCCTTCTGGCCAATGCCCCAGTAGCGTCCCAGTTGATAACCGAAATCCGCGATGTCGGCGCCCTGCAGGTCCGGCAACGTGACCACCACCAACTGCTCGCCCGTGGATTTCTCGTGGGCATTAAGCTGCTGAACCAGCTGCTCGCGGACCGCTGGCTCGATCATTTGGGCGTTGTCCACCACCCGTCCGGTCAGTTCCGGAAACTTCAACCCGGCCTGGGCCGACAGGGCAAAGACCCAGAGCAACAGCATCAGGCCCACTTTCATCACGCGCATTGGCAACCTCATCCTTGGTGGCACTTCAAACCCCGGTCCGGCGCCTACTGGAACTTCACTTCAGGCGCTTTCTCGGCACCGGGGCTGGTGGCCTCGAAAGTTTCGCGGATCGGCAAATCGCTGTACATCACGGTGTGCCACAAGCGACCGGGGAAGGTGCGAAGCTCGGTATTGTATTTCTGCACCGCGAGGATGAAGTCGCGACGCGCCACGGCGATGCGGTTCTCGGTGCCTTCGAGTTGTGATTGCAGCGCCAGGAAGTTCTGGTTGGCCTTGAGGTCCGGATAGCGCTCGGACACCACCATCAACCGACTCAGCGCGCCGGTCAGCTGATCCTGCGCCTGCTGGAACTGTTTGAGTTTTTCCGGATTATCCAGCGTGCTGGCATCCACTTGGATCGACGTCGCCTTGGCCCGGGCTTCGACCACTGCGGTCAGGGTTTCTTCCTCATGCCGGGCATAACCCTTGACGGTTTCCACCAGATTGGGGATCAAGTCGGCGCGGCGCTGGTACTGGTTCTGCACCTGGCCCCACGCGGCCTTGGCCTGTTCGTCGAGGGTCGGGATAGTGTTGATGCCGCAACCGGCCAGCAGAGTGGTCAGCAACATCAAGGCTGCTACCTGCAGGCTCGACCGATAGGGGTGTCGTACATTCATCTGGTTGATGCTCCCTTGCACACTACATTGATAAAACAACCGGCGAACTTTGACCCCGGCTCTTGGGGCATAATCTGCGCCGCTACTGGATTGCATCGAGCCAATGGGCTAAAAGATGCCCAGCGAAAAAACAGTGAGAAGTGTGCTGCATTTTTCTGGGCAACACCCAAACAACAATAGTCGCTCCCAAAATTTTGGCTGACCGGCGCGTATTCACTGCCGCTTGGGCCTTTTGAGAAGAACATTCATGAAGAAGCTGTGTTTGCTGGGCCTGTTCGTCAGCCTGGCCAGTCATACTGTATTGGCCGCCACGACGCCCGCACCGATAGAGAACAAGGACGCCTTCATCAGCCACCTGATGAAACAAATGACCCTCGATGAAAAAATCGGCCAGTTGCGCCTGATCAGCATCGGCCCGGAAATGCCTCGGGAGCTGATCCGCAAGGAAATCGCGGCCGGTAATATCGGTGGCACATTCAACTCGATCACCCGCGCCGAAAACCGTCCAATGCAGGACGCGGCCATGCGCAGCCGGTTGAAGATCCCGATGTTCTTCGCCTATGACGTGATCCACGGCCACCGCACCATTTTCCCGATTCCCCTGGCCCTGGCCTCGAGCTGGGACATGGACGCCATTGGCCGGTCCGGGCGCATCGCCGCCCAGGAAGCCGCGGCTGACAGCCTCGACATCACTTTCGCGCCGATGGTCGACATCTCCCGCGACCCACGCTGGGGCCGCACCTCCGAAGGCTTCGGCGAAGACACCTACCTGGTTTCGCGAATCGCCGGCGTGATGGTCAAGGCCTTCCAGGGCTCCGGTGCAAACGCGGCCGACAGCATCATGGCCAGCGTCAAGCATTTTGCCTTGTACGGCGCGGTCGAGGGCGGTCGCGACTACAACGTCGTCGACATGAGCCCGGTCAAGATGTACCAGGATTACCTGCCGCCGTACCGCGCCGCCATCGACGCCGGTGCCGGCGGGGTGATGGTTGCGCTGAACTCGATCAACGGCGTGCCGGCCACCGCCAACACCTGGCTGATGAACGATCTGCTGCGCAAGGAATGGGGCTTCAAGGGCCTGGCAGTCAGCGACCACGGGGCGATTTTCGAGCTGATCAAGCACGGCGTCGCCCGCGACGGTCGTGAAGCGGCAAAGCTGGCGATCAAGGCCGGCATCGACATGAGCATGAACGACACGCTCTACGGCAAAGAGCTGCCGGGGCTGCTCAAATCCGGCGAGATCGAACAGAAAGACATCGACAACGCCGTGCGCGAAGTGCTCGCCGCCAAATACGACATGGGCTTGTTCAAAGACCCGTACCTGCGCATCGGCAAGGCCGAGGATGACCCGGCCGACACCTACGCCGAAAGCCGCCTGCACCGCGCCGAGGCCCGTGATGTCGCGCGCCGCAGCCTGGTGCTGCTGAAGAACCAGGGCGACACCCTGCCATTGAAGAAAACCGCAAAAATCGCCCTGGTCGGCCCACTGGCCAAGGCTCCGATCGACATGATGGGCAGCTGGGCCGCCGCTGGCCGTCCTGCGCAATCGGTCACTCTGTTCGACGGCATGACCCACGCACTCGGCGCGCAATCGACGCTGATCTACGCCCGTGGCGCGAACATCACCGACGACAAGAAAATCCTCGATTACCTGAACTTCCTCAACTTCGACGCACCGGAAGTGGTGGATGATCCGCGCCCGGCCAACGTGTTGATCGACGAAGCGGTAAAAGCCGCCAAGGATGCTGATGTGGTAGTGGCTGCGGTGGGCGAATCCCGTGGCATGTCCCACGAATCGTCGAGCCGCACCGACCTGAACATCCCGAGCAACCAGCGCGAGCTGATCAGGGCGTTGAAAGCCACCGGCAAACCGCTGGTGCTGGTATTGATGAACGGCCGTCCGCTGTCGATTCTCGAAGAGAAAGAGCAGGCTGACGCGATTCTGGAAACCTGGTTCAGCGGCACCGAAGGCGGCAACGCCATCGCTGACGTGCTGTTCGGCGACTACAACCCGTCGGGCAAACTGCCGATCACCATTCCGCGTTCGGTGGGTCAGATTCCGACCTACTACAACCACCTGAGCATTGGCCGGCCGTTCACCCCGGGCAAACCGGGCAACTACACCTCGCAGTATTTCGAAGACACCACCGGGCCGCTGTTCCCGTTCGGCTTCGGCCTGAGCTACACCCAGTTCAGCCTGACCGACATGGCGCTGTCGTCGACCACGCTGAACAAGACCGGCAAGCTCGACGCCAGCGTCGTGGTGAAGAACACCGGCAAGCGTGACGGCGAAACCGTGGTGCAGTTGTACATCCAGGACGTGACCGGTTCGATGATCCGCCCGGTCAAGGAACTGAAGAACTTCCAGAAAGTGCAGCTCAAGGCCGGCGAACAGAAAGTCGTGCACTTCACCATCACCGAGGATGACCTGAAGTTCTACAACGCCCAGCTCAAGTACGCTGCGGAACCAGGCAAGTTCAACGTGGAGATCGGCCTGGACTCCCAGGACGTGACGCAGCAGAGCTTTGAATTGCTGTAACCCCGCCTGAAAGCAAAAGATCGCAGCCTTCGGCAGCTTGTGTAGGAGCTGCCGAAGGCTGCGATCTTTTGATCCTGAAGAACCTACCCCCGCCGATCCAGCAGATTCACCACCACCCGATCCACCCATCCCCAAACCCTTTGCTTGACCCGCCGCCACAACGGTCGGCGCTTCCACGCCTCGAGACTGACTTCCTGGCTCAAGGCAAAGTCATTCTCGAAACTCGCCGCCACCGCTCGGGTCAGCCCTGGGTCCAGGGCTTCGAGGTTGGCCTCCAGATTGAAGCGCAGATTCCAGTGATCGAAATTACATGAGCCGATACTCACCCAATCGTCGATCAACACCATTTTCAGGTGCAGGAAACACGGCTGGTATTCGAAGATCTTCACCCCGGCCCTGAGCAGTCGCGGGTAGTAGCGATGCCCGGCGTAGCGCACCGACGGGTGATCGGTGCGTGGCCCGGTCAGCAGCAGACGCACATCGACGCCCCGATTCGCCGCCCGACGCAGCGAGCGGCGGACTTTCCAGGTTGGCAGGAAATAGGGCGTGGCCAGCCAGATTCGCTGCTTGCCGCTGTTCAGCGCGCGAATCAGCGATTGCAGAATGTCCCGATGTTGGCGGGCGTCGGCATAAGCGACCCGGCCCATGCCCTCGCCCATCACCGGCACTCGCGGCAGGCGCGGTAGACCGAAGTGCGAAACGGGTTTCCAGGCGCGCCGATAGCGGTTGGCGATCCATTGGCGGTCGAACAGCAATTGCCAGTCGATCACCAGGGGACCGGTGATTTCCACCATCACTTCGTGCCATTCGCAGGTGTCTTCGCCCGGTGACCAGAACTCATCGGTGACCCCGGTGCCGCCGACGACCGCCAGGGATTGATCCACCAGCAGCAACTTGCGGTGATCGCGATAGAAGTTGCCCACCCAGCGTCGCCAGCTCAGCCGATTGTAAAAACGCAACTCGACCCCGGCGGCCATCAGGCGCTGACGCAAAGTCAGGGTGAAGGCCAGGCTGCCATAGTCATCGAACAGACAGCGTACCCGCACGCCACGCTCGGCCGCCTGGACCAGCGCCTGAACCATCGCCTCGGCGCAGGCCCCTGCCTCCACCAGGTACAGCTCCAGCTCGACTTGTTCTTCGGCGCGGGCAATCGCCACCAGCATGCGCGGGAAAAACTGCGGGCCGTCGATCAGCAGTTCGAAGCGATTGCCTTCGCGCCACGGAAAAATTGCACCACGCATGTCAGCGCGCCGTGAAAATCAGCACCGCACCCACCGGTACCGACAGACTGATGGCCGACAAACCGGCGAGCTTGCGCAAGCTTTCCAGGCCTGGGGCCAGGTCGAAATCTTCGGCGCTGATCACCAAAGGCTCGAGGGTCACCACTTGAAAGCGCCGGTCATCGAGACGGGTCGCCAGCAGTTCGGCGTTGTATTGGTGTTGCTTGCCATGCAGGTTGACGGTCACCGGCAAGCGCAGTTCCAGTTGCGCACCGGGCGCCAGGTCGTTGATTGGCCGCAAATCGATCTGCGTGGTGATCAGCGCTTCGGGAAACGTCTGGATCTGGAACAGTTCCTTGCGCATGCGTTCGTCACGCAGCGGAATGCCACTATTAACCGACTCCAGCTCGACTTCCACCTCGGCCAGCCCCTTGGGGTCGACCTTGCCATGCAGCACCAGAAAGCGCTGCACTTCGGAGATGTTGGCGTTTTTGGTGCTGACAAACGACAGCCGCGAGGACTCGCCGTCCAGATACCAATTGGCCTGGGCCGACACGGTGACACCGGCCAGCAGCAGGGAAGCGAGGGTTTTGTAGACGAACCGCTTGAACATAGAAACTCGGGGGCAGATAAACCTGAGCGAACCTTAACTGGCTTGAGGCAGGTTGCAAACTTTCTGTGACTTCGCCCCAATCTTTGTGGCGAGGGAGCTTGCTCCCGCTGGAGTGCGAAGCGCTCCCGAAATCAGACAATGAGTTCCTCCAATCAGGTCTCCGCCGCTGGCATTACGACTGCTTCGCAGCCGAGCGGGAGCAAGCTCCCTCGCCACAACGAGCACGACCACGTCAGGGTTGCAGGCGGCAGCCCTGGCGCTCGCCGATCCACTGTGCGCTGTTGCTGCGCCCCAATCCGCCGACCGTCACCCGCTTGCTGGCGGCATCATCAACGAACCCGCTGGTGGGCAAATACTGCTTCACATAACCCTGGCAATACGCCGCCGGATTGTTCATCACATACCGGCACGAGCAGTATTCCTTGGCGGTGTAAGCGCTGATGATGTCGGGAAAAGCCCACAACGCCACGCGTTCCTGCCAGCCCCAGCCGAGCAAAGCGATCAGCAGCACCAGCAACAGCGTGCTGAACGGCCGACGGCGAACAAAACCGTGGCGGCTCATGGCTGCACCTTCATGGCAAACGCCTTGAGCGCGAGTTTGAGCAGTTCGTTATGCCGGTAACTTCCATCGCGATCATCGCCGTAGCGGACGATCACCAGCTTTTCGCTGGGAATCACGTACATCGCCTGGCCCCAATGGCCCAGCGCGGCGAAGGTGTCGACTGGCGCATCGGGCCAGGGTTGTGCTGCACCATCCACCGCTCGATTGAGCCACCAATGCCCGCCGGGCACCGCTTCATCCTGGTTAGCTCGGTAGTGGGCGAACGGCTCACGGCTGAAGTCGACCCACTCCTTGGGCAGCAGCTGCCGCTCGCGCCAACGACCGTCGCGCGCCATCAACAGGCCGACCCGTGCCAGGTCCCGGGCGGTGAGGTA
The DNA here is from genome assembly GCF_047304405.1 of Pseudomonas sp. Pseusp11. Classification (NCBI taxonomy): domain Bacteria; kingdom Pseudomonadati; phylum Pseudomonadota; class Gammaproteobacteria; order Pseudomonadales; family Pseudomonadaceae; genus Pseudomonas; species Pseudomonas sp. Pseusp11. The sequence goes on along the minus strand of NZ_JBGLZF010000062.1, from coordinate 18,369 downwards.
GGCATAGGACGAAGCGACAAATGTCCCCGTGGCATCCGCTTCCCAAACCGCGCCGCGAATGCCCAGGGGTTCGAACAATGCGGTCCACGGATAATCCGGATATCGGGCCGGGCCGACAATGGCTTTCAACGCGGCGGAAAGCAGATTGCTGTCGCCGCTGGAGTAGCGGAAGGCCTGACCGGGCCTGGCGTACGCGTCATGGTCGGCGGTAAACGCAGCCATGTCGCGATGACCTCGGGTGTAGAGCATCGCCACCACCGAGGACTTCAACGGTGCGTACTCATAGTCTTCCTGCCAATCCAGGCCCGAGGCCCAGTGCAGCAAGTCGGCCATGGTCATGGCGGGGTGTTTTTCCAGCGCTGGATAGAACTGCACCACCGGGTCCTGCAATTTGAACAGACCTTCGCCATAGGCCACACCGAGCACCGTGGCCATCAGGCTTTTGCTGATCGACCAGGTCAGGTGCGGGGTGTCGGCACGGGTCGGGGCGGCGTAGCGCTCGTAGACGAGTTGGCCGTCATGGATCACCAGCAAGGCATCGGTGCGGATGCCCTCGCGGGTGGTGTCGTTGCGGGGTGGAAACGCGTAGTTCTCCAGGGCCTGAACGGCCGGGCCGGTGACTGTCGGGCCGGGCAACCATTGCTCGGCCGGCCAGTTTTCGGCCTGGGCCGTGAAGCTGAACAGCAGGATGAACGTCAGGGACAAGCCTTTGAACATGGTGGGGTGCCCGGGAGACAGATCTGCTCACGCTAGTCGAAATACATGACAGTCTCACGCTAAACACGGTCACTGTAGGAGCTGCCGAAGGCTGCGATCTTTTGATCTTCAGCGGTTTCGAAAAGATCAAGATCAAAGGATCGCAGCCTTCGGCAGCTCCTACGGGGGAACGTCAGAATCCGGCGAGGCCCGTCACCCTAACGAAGATCCCATCAACGCCTTGGCCAACCGCTTGCCCCGCGCCCCTGCCGCCAGATCCATCACGGCCTGATCGCGCTGCCACACCGCCGCCCATTGCGGCGGGCCATCGGTCATGGCCTGATTCACTTCAGCCTTGAGCCCATCGAACTGTGCAAACAAACCGCCCAGCAACACATGCCCGGCCGGATTGTTCGGCGCCTGGCGGCTGACTTCCGCGCACCCGGCCAGCAGCGCCAGCAAACGCAGTTGCAAGGTGTGCGGCCAGTCGTTGTCCTGACCGATGCCGAACAGCCACGCGGTCATGGCGCTCAGCACATAAATGTCTTCCAGGGTGCGGAACGGTTTGACGTAAGCATCCCAGCCATCCCCCGCCAGCAATTCGCACAGCGCGTTGTCGAGAAACAGCCGACCGTGGCTGATCTCGGGCATCAACGGCAACGGCGCGAGTTTCTCCAGACGCACGCCCGGTTCGCCGGGGTAAACCACCGCCAGACTCAGGCGCGGGTCGCTGCCTGGCTCTTCGCTGCGAGCGGCGACCAGCAGCCAGTCGGCGGCATCGCCGGCGGTGACGAAATCCTTGCGTCCGCTCAGACGCAGATCCCGCAGCCGGGTCTGCATGTCCGCCACCCGCAGGCTGCGTTGTTCGGTCGCGCACAACGCGCCCAGGCTCAGCGGCGCGCTCGGCCAGAGCATGCGCAACGCCGCCTGATACCCCACCAGAAACGCCAGCCCCGGCGTTGCCATCAGCCGTCCGCCGGCTACCGCCAGTTCGAACGGCGTGACCGTGCCCAAGCGGTGCAACAAGGTCGCGAAGCCTTCGCCAAGGTCGGTATCGGCGGGCAGGCGATCGCTGCGGTTCAACAGGGTTTGCCAGGGCATAAGAGGCTCCTTGTGGGCTGTCATATAAGCATCACCAAAGCTTCATGGCGATGACACCGGGGCTACATAGCCTGACTTTGCACAACACGGCTGCATAAAGAAAGTCGATCGGCTGCAACCCAAGACGGGTGGCCAGCCCGTACGGAGATTCGCAATGACTCAGATCGCCCGCATCAGCGACACCGGCAATGAACGCCGCCTGCAAGCCGAACGCCTGGTGGGCGCCGAGGCGCTGCAGGAAGCCCAGGCCTTGCGCTTCAACGTGTTCAGTGGCGAATTCAACGCCAGGCTGAAAGGCGCGGAATTGGGTCTGGACATGGATGACTATGATGTTCACTGCGCCCACATCGGCGTACGTGACTTGAACACCGGGCGCCTGGTGGCGACCACTCGTTTGCTCGACCACACGGCCGCCAGCAGCCTGGGCAAGTTCTACAGCGAAGAAGAATTCAGCCTGCATGGCCTGGTTCATCTGAAAGGCCCGATCCTGGAAATCGGTCGCACCTGCGTCGACCCGGCCTACCGCAACGGCGGCACCATCGCCGTGCTTTGGGGTGAACTGGCCGAAGTGCTGAACCAGGGCGGCTACAGCTATTTGATGGGGTGCGCGAGCATTCCGATGCAGGACGGCGGCATCCAGGCCCACGCAATCATGCAACGTCTGCGCGAACGTTACCTGTGCACCGAACACCTGCGGGCCGAGCCGAAGAAGCCATTGCCGACGCTGGACATTCCATCGAACGTCATCGCCGAAATGCCACCGCTGCTCAAGGCCTACATGCGCCTGGGCGCAAAAATCTGCGGCGAGCCGTGCTGGGACGAAGACTTCCAGGTGGCCGACGTGTTCATCCTGCTCAAGCGCGACGAGCTCTGCCCGCGTTACGCCAAGCACTTCAAGGCGGCGGTGTAATGAGCCGCTTGCGGGTGTACGCGCGAATTGCGCGAGTGCTGATGGTGGTGGCGCTGGGCTTGAGCATGGCCAGTGTGTTCGGCGCGTTCGAACGACTGGGGATTGCCCATTCGATGGTCCGTCGCCAGCGCTGGTCGCGTTTTTTCATGGCACGGCTGAGCAATGCCCTGCCCTTTCACGTCACCGTCCATGGTCAATTGCCGAAGGCGCCGATGCTCTGGGTCAGCAACCATGTGTCCTGGACCGACATTCCGCTGCTGGGCATGCTCACGCCGCTGTCGTTCCTTTCCAAGGCTGAAGTGCGCACCTGGCCGGTGGCGGGCTGGTTGGCGGCCAAGGCTGGCAGCCTGTTCATTCGCCGTGGTTCAGGCGACAGTCAATTGATCCGCAAACAGATGACCCGCCATCTGGAACAGGAACACCCGCTGCTGATGTTCCCGGAAGGCACCACCACCGATGGGCGTTCGCTGCGCACGTTTCATGGTCGTTTGCTGTCAGCGGCGATCGATTCCGAAGTGGCGCTGCAACCGGTGGCGATTCGTTATCTGCGCAACGGCGAGCTGGATACCCTGGCACCGTTCATTGGCGATGATGATTTGCTGTCACACCTGATGCGCTTGTTCGCCAATGATCGGGGTGAGGTGGAGATTCATCTGCTCAAACCGATCGAGTGCCAGGACCGGGAACGCGCGGCGCTGGCGTTCGAGGCGCAGCAGGCGGTGCAGAAGGCGTTGTTTGGTGAAGTCGCGAAACCTGCCGAGCCGCGGCGTACCGGTGAGCTGATCGCTGCCTGATAGAAAAAGATCGCAGCCTTCGGCAGCTCCTACATTGGAATGGCGTACCTCTGTAGGAGCTGCCGAAGGCTGCGATCTTTTCTACACTCGACGCGCCACAAAATCCTGAAGCTGCGGATAGAACAACCGGAAATCCTCACTCAGCGGTTCATACAACCGCCGCAACTCCTGCATCGCCGCGGCCAGTTCCTCGGGCCGCGTCAGTCGCCGTGAAATCCCCCGCAGCACCTGCTCAAGCACTTCGAATTCCTGATAAGCCCCCAACCAGTCATTGGCCACCATGTGCGGCGCAATCTTCGCCAGGCGCTCCGGCAACTGCGGCTCGGCCAGCAGCACCCGGTAAACATCCGAGGTGAATTGCCCCAGCGGACGGTCGGCGTACAGCGCCCAGTCCCGCGCCAGGCAGTGGTCGAAAAACACATCGAGCACGATCCCGGCATAACGCCGGCGCGTGATGGAAAACCGTGACAATGAGACATCCACCAACGGATGACGGTCGGTAAAGACATCAATGCTGCGATGCAACTGGATGGCCGCTTCGATCTCTGGATCGAACTGCCCTTGCAGCCGTCCCTTGACGAAATCGCCATACAGACTGCCGAGCATTTGACCGGGGCGTTGGCCACCGAGGTGCAGATGTGCGAGATAGTTCATCCGCGCAGCTTAGCACTGCCCATACTTGTCGTTACAAACATCATATCGTTATAACCCGATATACAGATTTACGCAGTCATCAGACCGAAATCATATTGGTATATCGCGAAATACCGATTTAAAGTTCGCCCCATCGCGATATAACGTTTTACTCATCACGAGCCCCAAGCCATGAACCTCGACCTCGACGAAATAATAAAAGCCCTGGCACACCCGGTACGCCGAGACATCCTCATCTGGCTGAAAGACCCCAAGGTCCAGTTCCCGGAACAGATCCACAACCATGAGTACGGCATTTGCGCCGGACAGATCGATCAACGCTGCGGCCTGTCGCAGTCGACCGTCTCCGCCCACCTGGCGACATTGCAACGGGCGGGACTGATCAGCAGCCAGAAAGCCGGTCAATGGCACTTCTTCAAACGCAACGAGGACGTGATTCAGGCGTTCCTCGACGCCATCGTCAAAGAGCTCAGCGCTCCGACAAGGAACTGATAATGCCCCTCTCGCTACTCATTCTGGCCTTGAGCGCCTTCGCCATCGGCACCACCGAGTTCGTCATCATGGGCTTGCTGCCCGATGTGGCGGCGGACCTCGGCGTGTCGATCCCCGGCGCCGGCTGGCTGGTGACCGGTTACGCCCTGGGCGTGGCCATCGGCGCGCCGTTCATGGCACTGGCCACCGCCAGGCTGCCGCGCAAGGCCGCGCTCGTAGCGTTGATGGGGATTTTCATCATCGGCAACCTGCTCTGCGCCCTGGCCAGTGACTACAACGTCCTGATGTTTGCCCGAGTGGTAACGGCCCTGTGCCACGGCGCTTTCTTCGGCATCGGTTCGGTGGTGGCGGCAGGTCTGGTGCCGGCCAACAAACGTGCGTCGGCCGTGGCCCTGATGTTCACCGGCCTGACCCTGGCCAACGTCCTCGGCGTACCGCTGGGCACCGCGCTCGGCCAGGAAGCTGGCTGGCGTTCGACCTTCTGGGCAGTGACCGTGATTGGTGTGATTGCGCTGATCGGCCTGATCCGCTTCCTGCCGGCCAAGCGCGATGAAGAGAAACTCGACATGCGCGCCGAACTGCGCGCCCTCAAGGGGGCCGGTATCTGGCTGTCGTTGAGCATGACCGCCTTGTTCGCCGCGTCGGTCTTCACCTTATTCACCTATGTCGCGCCGCTGTTGGGCGAAGTCACCGGTGTTTCCCCGCGTGGCGTGACCTGGACCTTGGTGCTCATCGGCCTGGGCCTGACGGTCGGCAACATCATCGGCGGCAAGCTGGCTGACAAAGGCATGGCGGCGACGCTGATCGGCGTGTTCATCACCATGGCGGTGGTCTCCACCGTGCTGACCTGGACCAGCGTGGCCCTGATCCCGACCGAAATCACCCTGTTCCTCTGGGCCACCGCGTGCTTTGCCGCCGTGCCGGCACTGCAAGTCAACGTGGTGACCTTCGGCAAAGCTGCACCGAACCTGGTGTCGACCCTGAACATCGGCGCCTTCAACGTCGGCAACGCACTCGGTGCCTGGGTCGGCGGCAGCGTCATCGCCCACGGCTTCGGCCTGACCCGCGTGCCACTAGCGGCCGCCGCACTGGCGGTGCTCGCCCTGCTGGTGACCCTGATTACTTTCCGTCAGAGCGGCGATGCCGAGCTGGCCCCTGCTACCAATTGATCGCTAAAAGAGAGCTATTAAATGACGACTATTTTCGATCCAATCAAACTGGGCGACCTCGAGTTGGCCAACCGCATCATCATGGCACCGCTGACCCGCTGCCGCGCCGACGAAGGCCGTGTGCCGAACGCGCTGATGGCCGAGTATTACGTGCAGCGCGCCTCTGCCGGCCTGATCCTCAGCGAAGCCACGTCGGTTACGCCGATGGGCGTCGGTTACCCGGACACTCCCGGCATCTGGTCCAACGACCAGGTGCGCGGCTGGAGCAACGTGACCAAAGCGATCCACGGCGCGGGCGGCAAAATCTTTCTGCAACTGTGGCACGTGGGTCGGGTTTCCCACCCTTCGTACCTGAACGGCGAAGCACCGGTCGCACCGAGTGCCATCCAACCTAAAGGCCATGTCAGCCTGGTTCGTCCATTGGCCGACTACCCAACTCCGCGCGCCCTGGAAACCGCTGAAATCGCCGACATCGTCGACGCTTACCGCGTGGGGGCCGAGAATGCCAAGGCCGCCGGTTTCGACGGCGTGGAAATCCACGGTGCCAACGGTTACCTGCTCGACCAGTTCCTGCAAAGCAGCACCAACCAGCGCACCGATAACTATGGTGGCTCCCTGGAAAACCGTGCGCGCCTGTTGCTGGAAGTGACTGACGCTGCGATCGAAGTCTGGGGCGCTGGTCGCGTCGGCGTGCACCTGGCACCGCGCGCCGACTCCCATGACATGGGCGATGACAACCTGTCCGAGACCTTCACCTACGTCGCTCGCGAACTGGGCAAACGCGGCATCGCGTTCATCTGCTCTCGTGAAAGAGAAGGAGCCGACAGTCTCGGCCCGCAATTGAAAGAAGCCTTCGGCGGCCCGTACATCGCCAACGAACGCTTCACCAAGGACAGCGCCAACGAGTGGCTGGCCAGCGGCAAGGCCGACGCGGTGGCGTTTGGTGTGCCGTTCATCGCGAACCCGGACCTGCCAGCGCGCTTGAAGGCCGATGCGCCGCTGAACGAGCCGCGTCCGGAACTGTTCTACGGCAAGGGCCCGGTCGGTTATATCGACTATCCGACGCTGTAAGCCTCGACCGTTGAAATGCAAAAGCCCCGACTCGAAAGAGCCGGGGCTTTTGCGTATGGAAGATCAAAGGTCACTGAGGCAAATGCGATGCCTTTGGTCGGCTATTCGGCGCCCTTGTAGCCGGGGCGTTCACACTCATTCACATACTCGACACAAAATCCCTACAAAATACGTAGCTCGCTACCTATCAACCTGGCGAACGTACGTATATAAAAGCATCCCATTGCAAAAAGGCGCGCGAAGCAGGGATATTCCCTGCGTCATGCCTTGACACAAACGGATCCAATTACGCATTTTGTTTCAATTGCGCAGGCTGGGACTCAAGCGCAGCATATCCAAACCTGTGTCGACCCAACGCTCGGCTTCGATGTGCAGTTGAAAACTGTCGGGAGCCAACAGCCACTGATACAGGATGCCATCGATGTAGGCATGCAAGCTGATGGCCGCGCGGGCAGCGTCGAGGTTTTCCGGTAACTGCCCGCGATTCACCGCATTACTCAGGGCCAGCGCGATTCGCACATTGCAATCGAGACTGACCGTTCGGCGCTGCTGGCGCAGGTCGCACATTTCATCGGTGAATTCGCACTTATGAAACAGAATCTCGTTGATGCGTCGGGTTTTCGGGTCCATGGCAACTTGATGAAACAAATGAATCAGCAGTTTGCGCATGCAACCCAGCGGGTCGAGTTCGTCTTCGCTTTCACTGGCCTTGGCCATTTCATCCAGCGGCTCATGCAGGGTATCGAGCATCGCCTGCAGCAGATCCGCCTTGTTACTGAAATGCCAGTAGATAGCCCCGCGAGTCACCCCGGCCAGGGTAGCGATATCCGCCAGCGTCGTGCGTGCCACGCCCCGCTCGAAAAAGGCTTTTTCTGCCGCTTCGAGTATCTGGCTTCGGGTTTCTTGAGCTTCCTCTTTGGTGCGACGGACCATGGCAGTAAAACCTCAATCAGGGTGCCTCAGCGATGTCTGAACATCCGCTGAATAGAAGTGAGGCGAGCGCTTTCGGGCTTCGTCCCAGGCCTACAATTCAAATCTTTGGACGGCTTTTGTAACGGTGTGGATACGCCGCCAAGGTATTTACAAACAAGCATGAATGTAAGTATATTCCTTAGCAAGCTACTTATCTACCCGGTAAAATTTTTTAACCTTCCACCTTTCTTGTGCGCAACTTGCGCGCCTGACCCGAGGATCTTCATGCAATTCAAGCCAGCTGTTACCGCTCTGGTTACTGCCCTCGCCCTGGCATCGCTGCTCAGCGGATGTAAAAAGGAAGAGGCGGCACCTGCCGCACCCACCCCTCAGGTCGGCGTCGTAACCCTGCAACCACAAGCCTTCACCCTGACGTCTGAACTTCCGGGGCGCACCAGTGCGTTCCGTATTGCCGAAGTTCGCCCGCAGGTCAACGGCATCATTCTCAAGCGACTGTTCAAGGAAGGCGGCGACGTCAAGGCCGGTCAGCAGCTGTATCAGATCGACCCGTCAGTCTATGACGCGACCCTGAAAAGCGCCGAAGCCAACCTGCGTTCGACCAAGTCGATCTCCGATCGCTACAAGCAACTGGTCGACGAACAGGCCGTCAGCCGTCAGGAATACGACACGGCACTGGCCAACCGCCTGCAATCGGAAGCCTCCCTGCAGACCGCCCAGATCAACGTGCGCTACACCAAGGTTTACGCACCGATCTCCGGTCGCATCGGCCGTTCGTCGGTGACGGAAGGCGCACTGGTCAGCAGCGGCCAGACCGACGCCATGGCGGTCATCCAGCAACTGGACCCGATCTACGTCGACGTGACCCAGTCCTCGGTGGAGCTGCTTGAGCTGCGCCGCGAACTGGAAAGCGGTCGTCTGCAAAAAGCCGGCGACAATGCCGCCGCGGTCAAGCTGACCCTGGAAGACGGCAGCCAGTACGCCGTGGACGGCAAGCTCGAGTTCTCTGAAGTCTCGGTAGACCAGACCACTGGTTCCGTGACCCTGCGCGCGGTGTTCCCGAACCCTGATCACACCCTGCTGCCGGGCATGTTCGTTCACGCTCAGTTGCAATCGGGCGTGAACAGCGCGGCGATTCTGGCGCCGCAACAAGGCGTGACCCGCGACCTCAAAGGCACCCCGACCGCGCTGGTCGTCGGGCCAGACAACAAGGTCGAACTGCGTCAGCTCAAGGCCAGCCGTACTGTCGGCAACCAATGGTTGATTGAAGACGGCTTGAAGGCAGGCGATCGCCTGATCACCGAAGGGCTGCAATTCGTCAGACCTGGTGTTGAAGTCAAGGCCACTGAAGCCACCAACGTCAACGCCAAGAGCCCGGTCCCCGCACAGGCAGCCAAAGTCGCTGTCGGCGGCAAAGGGGAGTAAACCATGTCGAAATTTTTTATCGACCGTCCGATTTTCGCCTGGGTAATTGCCCTGGTGATCATGCTGGTCGGGGCTTTATCGATCCTCAAGCTGCCGATCAACCAATACCCGAGCATTGCGCCTCCGGCCATTGCGATCTCCGTGACTTACCCGGGCGCGTCTGCACAAACCGTGCAAGACACCGTGGTGCAGGTGATCGAGCAACAGCTCAACGGTATCGACAACCTGCGTTATGTCTCGTCGGAAAGTAACTCCGACGGCAGCATGACCATTACCGCGACCTTCGAGCAGGGCACCAGCTCCGATACCGCGCAGGTTCAGGTCCAGAACAAACTGAACCTGGCCACCCCACTGCTGCCGCAAGAAGTGCAGCAGCAAGGCATCCGCGTGACCAAGTCGGTGAAAAACTTCCTGATGGTCATCGGCGTGGTGTCGCGCGACGGCAGCATGACCAAGGACGACCTGTCCAACTACATCGTGTCGAACATGCAGGACCCGATCTCGCGGACCGCCGGTGTCGGTGACTTCCAGGTCTTCGGTGCCCAGTACGCGATGCGGATCTGGCTCGACCCGGCCAAGTTGAACAACTTCAACCTGACCCCGGTGGACGTGAAAACCGCCATCGCGGCGCAGAACGTCCAGGTCTCGTCCGGTCAACTCGGCGGCTTGCCTGCCCTGCCCGGCCAGCAACTGAACGCTACGATCATCGGCAAGACCCGTCTGCAGACCGCCGAGCAGTTCAAGGAAATCCTGCTCAAGGTCAACAAGGACGGCTCGCAGGTTCGCCTCAAAGACGTCGCCGAAGTAGGCCTGGGTGGCGAGAACTACAGCGTCAGTGCCCAGTTCAACGGCAGCCCGGCTTCCGGCCTGGCGGTGAAGCTGGCCAACGGTGCCAACGCCCTCGACACCGCAAAAGCCTTGCGCAAAACCATCAACGACCTGAAGCCGTTCTTCCCGCAAGGGATGGAAGTGGTGTTCCCGTACGACACCACCCCGGTGGTGACCGAGTCGATCAAGGGTGTGGTTGAAACCCTGGTCGAAGCGATCGTACTGGTGTTCCTGGTGATGTTCCTGTTCCTGCAAAACTTCCGCGCCACCGTCATCACCACGATGACCGTGCCGGTGGTATTGCTGGGTACATTCGGGATCCTCGCGGCATTCGGCTTCAGCATCAACACCCTGACCATGTTCGGTATGGTGCTGGCCATCGGCTTGCTGGTGGACGATGCCATCGTCGTGGTGGAAAACGTCGAACGGGTCATGAGCGAAGAAGGCCTGTCACCCAAGGAGGCCACCAAGAAATCCATGGGGCAGATCCAGGGTGCCCTGGTCGGTATTGCCCTGGTGTTGTCGGCGGTACTGCTGCCGATGGCGTTCTTCAGTGGCTCCACCGGTGTGATCTACAAGCAGTTCTCGATCACCATCGTTTCGGCCATGGCCTTGTCGGTGCTGGTTGCATTGATCTTCACCCCGGCGCTTTGCGCCACCATGCTCAAGGCGATTCCGAAAGGCGAGCACGGCACGCCGAAACGCGGCTTCTTCGGCTGGTTCAACCGCAACTTCGACCGTGGCGTCAAAAGCTACGAGCGCGGCGTCGGCAACATGCTCGCGTACAAGGCTCCGTACCTGCTGGCGTACCTGATTATCGTGGTCGGCATGATCTGGCTGTTCACCCGCATTCCAACGGCGTTCCTGCCGGAAGAAGACCAGGGCGTACTGTTTGCCCAGGTGCAAACCCCGGCCGGTTCCAGCTCCCAGCGCACGCAAGTGGTCGTGGATGAAATGCGCGAGTTCCTGTTGCGTCCGAGCAAGGATGGCGGCGAAGGCGATGCGGTGGCCTCGGTATTTACCGTGACCGGCTTCAACTTCGCCGGCCGTGGCCAGAGTTCGGGCATGGCGTTCATCATGCTCAAACCGTGGGACGAACGTAACGCCGACAACAGCGTGTTCAAACTGGCGGCCCGTGCCCAACAGCACTTCTTTACCTTCCGCGATGCCATGGTGTTTGCCTTTGCGCCACCAGCGGTACTGGAACTGGGTAACGCCACCGGTTTCGACGTGTTCCTTCAGGACCGCGCCGGTATCGGTCACAACAAGCTGATGGAAGCCCGTAACCAGTTCCTCGGCATGGCGGCGCAAAGCAAGGTCCTGTCGCAAGTCCGTCCGAACGGCCTGAACGACGAGCCGCAGTACCAGCTGGAAATCGACGATGAGAAGGCCAGCGCCCTGGGCGTGACACTCACCGATATCAACAACACCCTGTCGATTGCCCTGGGCAGTAGCTATGTGAACGACTTCATCGACCGCGGTCGTGTGAAGAAGGTTTACGTGCAAGGCCTGCCCGGCGCTCGCATGAGCCCTGAAGACCTGAAGAAGTGGTACGTGCGCAACAGCGCCGGCACCATGGTTCCGTTCTCGGCGTTCGCCAGGGGTGAATGGATCTACGGTTCGCCGAAACTGGCCCGTTACAACGGCGTGGAAGCGATGGAAATCCTCGGTGCCCCGGCGCCCGGCTATTCCACCGGTGAAGCCATGGCCGAAGTCGAAGCCCTGGCCAAGAAGCTGCCGGCAGGTGTCGGTATTTCCTGGACCGGTCTGTCGTACGAAGAGCGCCTGTCCGGCTCGCAAGCGCCAGCGCTGTACGCCTTGTCGCTGCTGATGGTGTTCCTGTGTCTGGCGGCGTTGTATGAAAGCTGGTCGATCCCGATCGCGGTCATGCTGGTCGTGCCGCTGGGGATCATCGGTGCGCTGATGGCGACCAGCCTGCGCGGCCTGTCCAACGACGTGTATTTCCAGGTGGGGCTGTTGACCACCATCGGTCTGGCGGCGAAAAACGCCATTCTGATCGTCGAGTTCGCCAAGGAACTGCATGAGCAAGGGCGTAGCCTGCGCGATGCAGCGATCGAAGCCTGCCGGATGCGTCTGCGACCGATCATCATGACCTCGCTCGCATTCGTGCTCGGCGTGGTACCGCTGGCCATTTCCACGGGCGCAGGTTCGGGTAGCCAACATGCGATCGGTACCGGGGTGATTGGCGGTATGCTCACGGCCACGATCCTGGCGATCTTCTGGGTTCCATTATTCTTCGTCACCGTGTCGTCCATGGGCCAGCGCAAAGTCGCCGACCAGGATGACGCCATTGAAACTTCTCAAGAGGCTGGCTAATGAGCAAGTCGCTACTCTCCCTGGCAGTCACCGCTTTCGTGCTGAGTGGCTGCTCGCTGATACCCGATTATCAGCGGCCTGAAACACCGGTGGCGGGCCAATACCCGCAAGGCCCGGCGTATTCGCCGGCCCAGGCGCCCAACCAGGCAGCCGCCGAACAGGGCTGGAAGCAGTTTTTCCACGACCCGGCGCTGCAACAGGTGATTCAGACCGCGCTGGAGAACAACCGTGACCTGCGCGTCGCGGCGCTGAACATCGACGCTTATGCGGCTCAATACCGCATCCAGCGCGCCGACCTGTTCCCGGCGGTTTCGGCCACCGGCAGCGGCAGTCGTCAGCGGGTTCCGGCACGGTCCTCGCAGTCCGGTAATGCGACCATCAGCAGCTCCTACTCGGCCACCGTCGGCATCAGCGCCTATGAACTCGACCTGTTCGGTCGGGTGCGCAGCCTGAGCGAAGAGGCCCTGCAGAAGTACTTCGCCACTGAAGAAGCACGGCGCAGCACGCAGATCAGTCTGGTAGCCAGCGTGGCCAATGCCTATCTGACCTGGCAGGCCGACAAGGAACTGCTGAAACTGACCCAGGAAACCCTCGGTGCCTTCGAGGAGAGCTACAAGCTCACCTCGCGCAGCAACGAAGTGGGCGTAGCCTCGGCGCTGGATCTGGCCCAGTCACGTACCTCGGTGGAAAACGCCCGTGCGCAACAGGCCAAATACACCCGTCAGGTCGCCCAGGATGAAAACAGCCTGGTGTTGCTGCTCGGCACCGGTATCCCGGCCAATCTGCAAGCAGCCAAGCCACTGTCGGACGACCTGCTGAGCGACGTGCCAGCCGGCCTGCCGTCGGACTTGCTGCAACGTCGCCCGGACATCCTCCAGGCCGAATACAACCTCAAGGCCGCCAACGCCAACATCGGCGCGGCACGGGCGGCGTTCTTCCCGAGCATCAGCCTGACCGCCAATGCCGGCTCCCTGAGCCCGGACCTGTCCGGTCTGTTCAAGGGTGGTTCGGGCACCTGGTTGTTCCAGCCGCAAATCAACCTGCCGATCTTCAACGCCGGCAGCCTGCGCGCCAGCCTGGATTACTCCAAGATCCAGAAAGACATCAGCGTGGCGAACTACGAGAAGTCCATTCAAACGGCCTTCCAGGAAGTCGCCGATGGCCTGGCCGCACGCCAGACCTACACCGAGCAGTTGCAGGCTCAGCGTGATTTCGTCAGCGCCAACCAGGACTACTACCGTCTGGCCGAGCGTCGTTATCGCATCGGGGTCGACAGCAACCTGACCTTCCTCGATGCCCAGCGTCAGCTGTTCAGTGCCCAACAGGCGCTGATCACCGACCGCTTGGCGCAGCTGACCAGCGCGGTCAACCTGTACAAGGCGTTGGGCGGTGGCTGGAATGAACAGACGGCGAAGAACGAGCCGTTGAAAGAAGAAGCGCCGAAGATGAAGTTGTTCTGATAGCGCCGTAAACACGAAGCCCACCACTTGGTGGGCTTTTTGTTGGCCGTGAATAAACCAGCCTGTTCACTTCACACCCCGACGCCATTGACCAGAAACACCGGCTCTTCCAGATAATCGAGCCCCAAGCGGTTTTCGAACATTTCGTCGCGTAACGCTGCGGTAGTGAAACTGCCCAGGCCCAGCGCGGTGGCCAGCAGGGAAAAGGTCTGACTCAGATGCCCGGCATCCATCAGCGCCACCCGCAGTGCGCGGCTGAATTCGTATTTCCAGGCCATTCGCTCGACCCGCGCCGTGGAAACGAACACCGCTGCCGCATCCTTGATCCATGTCTGACTGCCACAGGCCTCGCTGATCCAGGCTCGCGGGTCTTCCAAGGAAAGCAGCTCCAGCCCGTGACGACGCACCGAATAATGGTAAAGACCCCGCTCGAAACCTTGCACATTCATCAGCACCGCATACACCTCGGTGCCCTGCAGCGAACCGCCGGCCGGCGAGGTTTTCTTCAGGAAGTAGTCGCCCATGCGGTTGTGCTCCATGACCGTCGCGCCCCAGGTGTAATAGAGCAACAAAGACAGCTGCGCCGAACTCAACGGCTGATCACTGAAGGTTCGCGACGTGCGGCGATTGCACAGCGAGTCCAGCAGCGTCGGCTGAGCGATCGCGCAGGCAGGCAACAGCGGGTTTTCCAGGGCAATGAACGGATGGGACCAATAGTCCTTGAACGCCGACGGCTGGCGTTGCGCCGAAGCCTTTTGCTCCAGCTCCGTTTCCAGCTCGGCAACGCTGATGTAGGGCGTGTGCGAGCCGGTCCGGGTACTCAGGTAAAACTCCAGCGCCGCATCCCAGCGGTTCCAAAGGTTGAGCGGATGTTTATCCTCCTCGGACGGGGCGCTGTCCGATTGATTGGCGACGGGCAACAAAACACCGTGGCTGACCAGCGTTCTCAGGAATGCCAGGTTGTCGTCCTGTGCCGGACTCTGCAAAACCCCCGGCAGCAACAAGGCACTCTCCAGCGTCTGCGGGCTCAGGAAGTGGCGCAGTAACGGCAGCAACGTCACGTCAAACTCCAGGCTCAGGTCCTGCTGCCGGTCCCGGATAAAAAACGACGCCGAGCCAACGCTGAGCCAGGTGCTTTCCCTGAGTTTCAGCAGGGTCTGCGCCCCCTCCGACGGCGTCTGTTGATCGCCCTGTTGATCAAGCCCCTGCCAGAACAGGGCCTTGGGCCTCAAGGACTTGATGGCCTTGATCAAGGTCAACAGTTCCGCGTCATCGGTTTTGCGCGAAATATCCCACTCCAGGGTGATCGCTTTCACCGGGGATGACCTGAACAGTTCACGCAAAATGTCCCAATCCCGCCGCGGATGGCCGGTGTGAATTTCAATCAACCGGTCCAGCGGCAACGAACGCAAATAGTCGTTCAGCTCGTAACCCTGGGTTCTGGCGGTCGTAATCGCGCTGTCGAGATCCAGCAAAAATCCCGAGCCGCTGCGCTCCACCACACTGGAAATGAACTCGCCTTCGGACTGCTCTTGTGCACCCGGCAACGAAAACAACCGCGGGGCGTTTTCCAGCACCAGCAGCGTAGCCGTCAGCTCGCGCAACTCGATGGCATTGGCCACCACCGTGTCCGCCACCTCTTGGGCCAGGGTCGGCAAAATGAAGTGCTGCGTGTCGCCACCATGGAAACGCGACCAGGAAATATGCTCGGCCAGCCACGGCGAGCGGGTTTTGTCGCACAGTCGCCGCGTCATGTGCAGAAACTCGCGATCCATCGCAATGCCCACACTGCCCAGGGACAAACTGGACGAATGCAGCAGGCTCGGTACTTGAGCGCTGACGTCAAGTAAACGAGGCTGAAGAATGCAGTGCGTCGGCTGAAACTCGACGTAATCGAAATGCGGCAAACCCTCAGCGAGAATTCGCTCGACCGTCGGGTCAAGTCCATCCTCCGACCGGTCATCCTGTGCCCTGCGCCGTGGCAAATGGTATTCCAGCCCTACTCCGGCCTCCGGATAGGACGAGGCATCAAACATCCCCATGTGAGCCTCCCCGGCTTCAGGCGGTCAGACCCAGCAGGCGTTGTTGCTCAGTATTAGTCCCCGATATCGCCAACAGCCCGGCATATTGGTTTTCCTGTGCTCTGACCTCTTTGGCGAGGTTTTCCAGAAGTTGACGTCCTTGTGGGGTGAATTCAGTGCTGGCCTCAAAGTCCGGCAATGCCTTGATCAAGCCTCGCAGAATGTACAGAAGACGGTTTTGCGCCCGTAGCAGCTCTTCGGTCGAACGCGAACGAACCCGCCCCAGGTATTTGACCAACGCGATGTACACGTAAAACGCGTGGAAGTAGCCATAAAAGTCACGCTTCTGTCCCGACCACGGCAAGGTGTACAAAGGCTCCCGCGAGGTCTCTTCCTTAACGACCGGGCACGCCTCGACAATGTGATAGAGCAACTGATGAGTGGCCTCATGCACCAGGGACTCTTCCAGATCGAGTATCGAATCATCCCGGCTCGACAACAGGATGATTCCGGTGAAGCGGGAAGCCGAACAGCTTCGAAATGAACCGTCGGGTAAATAAAAAATCGACTTGACCAGTTTTTTGATTTGCTCGCGGCAGGCGGGCCAAGTGTGCTCTATGCGCAACAGGGCAATATTCACCACATCGCAAAAAAACCGTACGGAGTAACCGCTACGCTCCAACTGTTTGCGAACGGCTTCATCTTCCGGAAATTCATAACTGGGCGGCATCACTATCGCTACCAACGGATCGACATCGAACCGATGCACCGGGGGGCAATAATGATTCACGCGGGAACTGTCAGATGCTTTCACACGCACTAACATATGTGGAAATTCGAACAGCATTTTTTCCAGTTCACTCCTGTCCTCTGTCTTTTTCGTAATGACCAGATTGGCATAGTGAGCCGTCAGCACATTCCACACTTGAAACACCGGATCATTAATAATCAAGCGCTGTTCACGGGTCGGAGGAACGATAAGATTAAACGCCTGTTCAAAGAACTCTGCCAGATGTGGAGCGTTGGGAAACAACTGAAAAAGTTCGGTGTACAGCGCAACAAAGCTGGTGTATCGATTTCGACTGACACGCTCCAGCAAGACTTCAAATCGCGAAGGCTCCGAATCCGCAAGGAAGGTCGTGCCCTGAAATAAATCCTCGACCGAGAGCTCACGTTGACCACTGTTACCGATGTCCATTTCTCAACCTTCCCTTAGGTTGGCGGCAACGGCTTCGCCATTGTCAGACTGGCAATGCCATAACCCAGTTGTTCATAAAGACGACGCGCCGCATCGTTGCGACCAAAGACATGCAACCGCACTTCCCTGCATCCCGCCTGGCTCGCCCATGACTCCAGGGCCAGCAGCGATTGTTTTGCATAACCCTGGCGGCGTTCGCCGGGGTCAATGTAAATATCCAGAATGAAGGCGATCCGACCGGCGCCAGCGTGGCGTTCGGCGACCCATAACTCACCGATACGCCGCGCTTGATCCTCGATCACCCAGAGTTGATTCTTTTCAGTCAGTCGCCCTTGCGGCAACAATTGCTCGAAGACACTTCGTGCCCTTTGCGACGCCTCCTCCTGGCCCCACTCGCCGGCGGCGACCATCCCGTCGCCATATTCAGCAAGGGCTCTTTCGGCGAACGTCACAAAGTCCGCGTCATTCATTGGAGCCAAGGTGACAGACATGCGTCATTCACTCCGCGCCCGAGCCGCGCCCGAGCGCTTCAGGTCATGAGTCTGATAAGGCCATTCGGCGTACCACCGTAAAAGCCCACCTTTCGTGGCACGCCAAATGGCATCACCCACCGTTAATCCATGCGCGCTTGTTGCTGCTGGTTCTGTGTATCAAATACCGCGCGTATCCCCAGGTTGTTCCGAATGCTGGAGGAAGCTGCCGTCAGTTTTGCAGCATCAATACCTTTAACCGCCGCGATCTCGTCAGTACTTAAGTGCACGCCAATATTTTTAGCCGCCCCTGCCGGATCACTGTGTAAGGCGCTGGCAAATTTTTCGTCCAGCACGGCCCGTCCCAGAACCGAGGCCAAACGTTCCTGATTGACTTTATTACCCATGGTACTTCTCCTTGTTATTTCGGCATGACGAAAAACATCCCCTGACGAAGCAAGAGAGTTTCTTTTGCCCGCCTGAGGAATTTGAATATAGCAAGACCTCTTTTCTTTTCCAGCCAAGCCCATGGCTCCCTTTAAATCTTTTTACGATAACCGACAACACCAATTCTTAAGTTTAACCGGCGATTATTGATCTACCTTTAAGGACAGCCAGCACTGTAGGAAACGTCTTACAACTAAAGCAATAAACACTTCCATCTAACATCAACAAAACAACAAGGCGCCATTAATAGAACACATCCGTGGATACCCCTTATCAACCTGAATAACTATGGGATTTTATTAAGAATGCCTCATACCGTCCGCGCCCAGGCTGGCGTCGATTAGTGTTCGTTAATCGCCCAAAACC
>NZ_JBGLZF010000061.1:0-25093 GCF_047304405.1 Pseudomonas sp. Pseusp11 | reverse complement strand
GGGAATAGCTCAGTTGGTAGAGCACGACCTTGCCAAGGTCGGGGTCGCGAGTTCGAGTCTCGTTTCCCGCTCCAAATTCAAAAAAACGCCGCTCATTTGAGCGGCGTTTTTTTATGCGCGTAAAAAACCTGCCTCAACTTCCAAGGCTCTGCACCAGGCTTTCGAGTGCTTCAATGGTTGTATCTTCCAGTGGCGGTTGCGCAGCTACCGCCCTAAGTTGGCTGGCCAAACGGTATTCGCTGGGCGTGCAGTTGACGAACTGTTTGAAGGCGCGGGCGAAGTAGGAAGGATCCTTGAAGCCGGCCTCATAGCCGATGCTGGTAATCGGCATCTGGCTGTTGTCGAGCAGTTGTTTGGCGAAACTCATGCGCTTGTCCAGGATGTAATCGGTGAAACCGACGCCATTGGCTTCCTTGAACAGGCGACTGAAGCGAAAAGTCGTCATGCCGCAGCGCTTGGCCAAATCCCTCTGATCGATGCTGTCCCGAAAGTGCTGGTCGATGTACAGCATGATGTGGCTCAGCGCCTGATGTTTTTGGTGCCCGGAGGTCAGGCGGATGCTATCTGGCAGAGTGGGCGAGTGGTCGATCAGCAATGTCTTGTCCTGACCGGCATTGCGGCGCAACTCGCAGAGCTGCAGCAGTGCCGTCAGGTAGCGCTTTCTCTCGGCGTTGGTGAGCGGGAGCACCATGTATTCCCAGACACTGGAGCGCATAGCCCAGACGGCCAGTTCTTCTGAGTGCTGCACGGTGAACATGGTAATCGGGATGGTAGGGGTGGTGCGTTTGATCTCCAGCAACAACCTCAAGCCGGGGGTGTCGGGGCGATCGAAGTGGATGCAGATCATGTCTGCCTGTTCCCCGTGGGGCAGCATGGAATTTTTTGCCAGTTTGCAGTCGCAAGTGTCCTCGAACTGCGCGATGAGTTCCTTCGTGGAACGATCGTGAGTCAGATCGAACCATAGCAGCGATGGCCTTCTGGTCATGTTGGACGTCATGTCTCTACTCTGCGGTTCTACGGGCCCCTCTTCGCTGAGTAGTATTGCTAACGTGCCATCACTTTGCAGATTAAATGCTGATAAGGAAGGCGATTTTTAGCTCTATCCGCTCTATGCGTTGCCTGGAAATCAGTCCCAGGCAACTGGCTGTTGGTGTGTCGTCTATGAACCAGGTATCAGCCGCTCGTCGCTTGTAAATCGAAGTCAGTGGTATTCCCGAGCCATCCCTTGTTTTACCCCTCCTGCTACTTCTGCAAAGGCCAATAACCGTATTTGGCCGCGCCCGCAAAAAAGTCCTAGTGATGTGCAAAATCTTCCTAACGCCAATGCCTTGCCCCTGACTAGGGTTGCATCAGGCAGTGCAGAACGTACTGCCTTCCGGAAAAAACAACATTCGAGTGAGGTGGGCAAAATGAATCTGCAGACAATCAAGGCTTCAGTACTGAAGTTCGCCAAAGATGAAGATGGCCTGACCATCGTGGAATACGCCGTAGCCGGTGGGCTGATTACGGTAGCTGTTGCCGCTGCGTTCGTTCTTTTGGGCGGTGCCGTGAATACCAAAATCAGGGCGCTGTGCCAAGCCGTCAACGGCAACGTTGCGTGCTGATAACGAAACTTGCGGTGGCGGGACGCGGCGAAGTCCATGAATAACCGGTTGTTGCTGTTTTGCTGATAGAGCGACCGGATAACTCAATGGACTTCGCGCTGTCCCCGCCAATGTACTTTTCCGAGCCGTATGACCGCTGAAGTGAGGTACACAAAAATGACTCTGCAAACAATCAGAACTTCGATAAGCAAGTTCGCCAAAGATGAAGATGGCCTGACCATTGTGGAATACGCGGTGGCAGGTGGGTTGATTACGGTAGCTGTTGCTGCAGCCTTCGTTCTTTTGGGCGGCGCCGTGGATACCAAGATCAGAGCGCTGTGCCAGGCGGTCAACGGCAACGTTGCCTGCTAACGATAATCCCGGTAGGGGAGACGCGCCATGTCCATGGAATTGCTGGTGTCGACTGTTTTACTGCTAGGACTGCTGGGCGTCGCGGTGGTGAGCGATCTGCTTCGCCACCGTATCCCCAACACGCTGGTCCTGTTGGGCCTTGCCCTGGGATTGGCCGGTCAGACTTATTCGGGTGGTATCAGCGGATTGGGTGACAGCCTGTTGGGTCTCCTGATCTGTTTTGCGTTGTTTCTGCCTATGTATGCCTTGGGTGGCATGGCTGCCGGTGACGTTAAGTTAATGACCATGGTCGGCAGTTTTCTACCGTTTCATTTCGCATTGTGGGCTGCCTTGTTCAGCCTGATAGCCGGTGGCGTGTGCGGTTTCCTGATCGTGCTGGTTCGCGGGCAATTGTTGCAGACCCTGGGGCGTTACTGGCTGATTCTCAGGGCGCAGGCCTATCTGGCGCCGACTTCGGATGAAGTCGCCGGCAAACCTTTTCCTTATTCGATCGCAATCTTGATCGGCACTTTAAACAGCGTCTACTGGCAACTGGTTGCCGGTGGATTGGGAGGTTAGTCATGCACGTCATTGTCGATAGTGATGCCTACTCCAGCGATCGGGAAGCGGTGCAACGGCTGGCTCCTCAGCCTTGCACAATCCGCGAGACGGGTCTGACCGACAGTTTTCTCGGTGAGTTGGTATGCAAGCATTTGTACGACGCCGGCGTGCTGGACATGCCGCGACTGGTGGAGCGCCTGGCGCTGACTGGCGCCGTACTTGAAGAAGTCCTGGCGTTTCTGCGCAAGGACGGTCGTGTCGAAGTCCTTGGTCAGGTGGGGCAATCGGGTGGGCAGCTGCGTTATGGCCTGACCGAACGTGGTCGCAGTGCCGCACGTGATGCCCTGTCGCGCAGCGGCTATATCGGCGCGGCGCCTTTCCCGGTGAGTACCTACCGTTCCCTGATCAAAATCCAGACCATTCACCACGGTCGCATCAGCGCCAACGATATGCACCGGGCCCTGACGGGCGTCGTGCTCACGGAGGGGATGCTCGATCAGTTGGGGGTGGCACTGAACTCCGGGCGCGCAATCATGATTTATGGCCCCGCGGGTACCGGCAAGACCTATGTCAGCAGTCGGTTGATTCGTCTGTTCGCCGAGGCCATCTGGGTACCTCATGCCATCGTGATCAACGAGTCGGTGATCGAAATCTATGACCCGCAGGTGCATCAGCGGCTGGATGACAACGGTCAACAGAACAATCTGATGCTCAACGAAGGGATCGATCGTCGACTGCTGTGCTGCAAGCGCCCGGTCGTCATTACGGGCGGTGAGTTGAGCATGGAACAGCTGGATGTTCGCTATGACCCCTTCACCCGCCAGTACCAGGCTGCCTTGCAGCTCAAGGCCAGCAATGGCCTGTTCATCATCGATGACATGGGCCGCCAGCGCATGGCACCCGCCGAGCTGTTCAATCGCTGGATCGTACCGATGGAGGAGAAGCGCGACTTCCTCAATTTGGGCGGTGGTCGGCATTGCGAGCTGCCATTCGATCTGATTCTGGTGTTCTCCACCAACCTCAATCCCCTGGAACTGGCTGATGAGGCCTTCCTGCGGCGGATTGGCTACAAGTTGCAGTTCGGTTACCTGAAGCCTGAGGAGTACGAAAAGATCTGGCGTCAGGAAAGCGAGCGTCTGGGCATTCCTTTTGACCCGCTGCTGCTGCGTTATGTACTGCAAAGGCTTTATGCAAGTGAAGGCATGCCCCTGGTGCCTTGCCATCCCCGCGATCTCCTGAACATGGCCCTCGACCGTCAGCGTTATATCGGTGGTACCGGGGCACTGTCACCACAAGAGTTGGAATGGGCCTGGCACAACTATTTCGTCCAGCTCGACTTTCTTTGATACGGAGATACTGACATGAGCTCTCGTACTCTTCCCCTGATAGGCGTTTCCCTGGTCATGGGCCTTGGTGCTGCATGGATGGCCGACTCCTGGCTGAGCGCCCGGCTCAATGCCACGCCAGATGACCATCTTCGAAGCGTGGTAGTCGCCACGGTAGAGATTCCATTCGGGCAGATGGTCGAGGCCCAACAGGTCACGACCGTGCGCATGCCCATGGACACGATCCCGGACGATGCTCTCGATTCCAGCGACAAGGCCGTGGGCAAGATCGCAACGTTCGACATCTTGCGTGGCGACGTCATGCGCAGCGCACGCCTGAGCGAGCACCTGGGCGGCAGTACCCTGGCCTCTCTGATTGCCACGGACAAACGTGCCATTTCGGTACGCGTGGACGATGTGGTGGGTGTGGGCGGATTCCTCCTGCCAGGTAACCGGGTCGATGTACTGGCGACCAAAACCACCAGTGCCGGCAGTAACAGCGCCGTGTCCAGGACCATCCTCGAGAACTTGCGGGTGTTGGCGGTGGACCAGACGGCGGGTACCGACAAGACCCAACCGGTGGTGGTGCGCGCAGTGACGCTGGAGATGACGGCCGCCGAGGCGGAAACCCTGGTCACGGCGCAAACGGAAGGCAAGCTGCAACTGGCGCTGCGCAATCCGCTGAACTCCGAGAAAAAAATCGTGACCGCCGCGCCTGCTGCACAGGCCCCCATGGTTGTGGCCGCTGCCCCAGTGCAAAAACGCGTGGTGCACCGTAGCGAAGGTGGTGGGGCTCTCACCATCATTCGCGGGGTCCAGACCAGTTTAGTGAAAGTTCGTTGACTGAGTGGTAGGGGTGCCTGTGCACCAAGGTATTGGCGGAGCCGATCCGGATCAGTATCGGCAAACGAGGGCTTGATGATGAATCTTCGTATCCAGCGGCCGTTCACTGCGACGCCAAGGCGCCAGGGAGGAGCGGTGAGCGTACTGATGGTGATCGCCTTGGCGGCGATTTCCATGATAGCGGCGTTGGCTCTGGACGGCGGGCACATGATGTTGAACAAGACTCGCGTGCAAAACGCTGTGGATGCCGCCGCCCTGAGTGGCGCCAAAACCCTGCTTGAGGTGGCAGGTGCTGCCAACATGGCCAGTACGACACGCACTGCCGCGCTCAATACGCTGACGCAAAATGCCAATGCCACGGGCAACACCGAATTGGCAACGGCGGTCGCCGGCAACCCAGGCGCATTTGCGACGGTGGAGCTCTCCAGCAGCGTCTATGGCCCGTTCTCCTATCCCGGGCCGGCAAATGCCAAGTACGTTCGGGTATCGGTACCGAGCTATCAACTGACAGGTTTTTTCTGGAGTTTCGTCCAGACATTAGGCACTGCGGGCCTTGGGAACAAGGCCGTGGCGGCAATCGCCACCGCCGGCCCCAGCCCTACCAGCCCCTGTGATCTTGCACCATTGATGGTCTGTGGCGACCCGACTAAATACAACCCGGCCGCGGGCGTGTTCTGGGGGTTCCAGTTTGGTGATTTGCAGGTGTTGAAGACGGCTGCCGGCAATTCATCTCCCATTGGCCCAGGCAACTTTCAGTTGCTCGACTTTGGCTCGGGCGGCAGTACAGTCAGGGATGACCTGGCCGGAGGTGGTACGGTTTGCCGCAACGTCGGGCAAAACGTCCAGACCGCCCCTGGCAACAAGGTCGGCCCTACCTCTCAGGGGTTGAATACGCGCTTCGGCATCTACAACGGCCCGGTCAGTGCCTCGGATTACCCGCCAGACCTGGTAACCACGTCCAGCACCCCCGCGATCACATACGACGATGCAACGGGACAAAAGATGTACAAGGGGCAAACCGTCACATCGAGCGGCGGCAATCTCACGGCGGGTAGCGACGCGATACTGGACTACAACGACTGGCGTGCGAGCACTGCCGCGTGTGTGGCCGGGTCCGGCAGCGGCTGTCAGAGCGGTGGGGTGTTCGAGCGTCGGATGCTGAAAATCGTGGTGGGCGATTGCACCGGTAAACAGGGTGGTGCCACTTCGATTCCCGTCCTGGGCTTCGGTTGCTATTTCGTGGTGCAGCCCATGAGTAACGGCGGCACCGACTCGCAGATATTCGGCCAGTTTGTGAAGGAGTGTACAGGCGACAACGTAGCCGGTCCGTCGCCGTCCACCGATGTCGGCCCGCAGATCATTCAACTCTACAAAACCTATATTGGCAGCGGCACTGGCACTCCGAGCACAGACTCGTAGGAGGCGTCATGGGACTTCACTCATTCAAGCGACCACAGGCTCAGCAAGGCGTGGCATTGGTGGAATTCACCCTCGTCCTGCCGTTGTTGCTCCTGTTGTTACTGAGCCTCGGCGAATTCGGCCGCATGCTCTATCAGTACAACGTCCTGCTGCAGGCCAGCCGTGATGCTGACCGTTTTGTCGCCAGCCAGGCCTGGGACTCGACGCTCGGTGCTATCGCTCTGAGCAATACGCTGCTGACCCAGACGAAAAACGTCGCGGTCTATGGCGTGCCCAGCGCTGCCGGCAGCGCTGTGGTGTCAGGGTTGACGACCGCGAACGTCGCGGTCGCCGCGGTGGGCACCGACCATGTGCGAGTCACCATCACCTACAGCTTCTGCCCGGTGATCGGCAGTGGCAATTGTGTCGGCACGTTCCCTGGTCTTATCGGTGGGCAGTTTGCGCTGGCCATTCCGTTGGTTGCCACCACTGTCATGAGGGTGCTGTGATGAATAAAAAACGCATGCACGGCACCTATGTCGTGGAGTTCGCTTTCATCGGCATGCTGGTGTTCATCCTGTTGTTCGGCGTGGTGGAAATGGGCCGCCTGTACTTCACGGTGAGTGCGCTGGATGAAGCCGCGCGGCGTGGTGCGCGTCTGGCGGCGGTGTGCAACATCAGCGATCCGGTGGTGTTGCGGCGGGCGATCTTCAACGCCGCGACCGACGCCGGTACGAGCCAGCTGATCACGAGCCTGGCCACCACCAACCTGACGCTGACCTATCTGGACGTCAACGGTGCTGTGGTGGCCAGTCCCGGCGACCTGGTCAGCGCCACTGGTTTTCGTGCCATCCGCTATGTCCAGTTGAGTCTGCAAGGCTTCGTTTTCAATCTGTTTATTCCCGGGTTAGGCGTGCCCATTACCTTGCCTGCATTCAAGGCAACCTTGCCACGCGAAAGCCTCGGGCGTCATTCCGATTCCGGGGAGATCACACCATGCTGAATACAAAGGACACCCCGCTCTCCAGCTCGACCGGCAAGACCGGGCTGCGGTTGCTGATCAGCAGTCGTGATGCCACCTCGTTGCGCGATCTGCAGAGCGTCTGCCAGCGCATGCCCTGCCTGGAGGTGAGCACTCGCCTGGTAAGCAATGGGCATGTTGACCCACTCTACGGTCTGGACCGCATGCCCGATCTGTTGCTGCTGCGCGTCAGCCATCTGTGGCGCGAAGAATTGGCGGCGCTGTTGCAGCGTCCGGCCCATGAGCGTCCACCGATGTTGGTGTGCGGCCTGTTGAGCGAACAGGAAGGCATGCGCCTGGCGATGCAGGCCGGCGCCCGTGACGTGCTGCCGGAGCCTATCGCCGAGACAGAACTGGTTGCAGCCTTGAATCGCCTGGTCATGGAGGTTCGAACCGGCAGCGGGGTTGAAGGCAAATTGATCGCCGTGATGAGCGCCAAGGGTGGCTCCGGCGGAACCTTGCTGGCCTGCAATCTGGCTCAACAGCTCAGCGTCAAGGGCGGCAGTACCCTGCTGCTGGATATGGACCTGCAATTCGGCAGCGTGACGCATTACCTGGATGTGGCGCAGACGCACAGCCATCTCGAGGTGTTGCATCAGATCGACGGCATGGACAGTGTCGCGCTACGCGGTTTTTGCAGCCACTTCAGCCCGACCTTGCATGTGCTGGGTGGTCGGGCCGGTGAGCTGTGCCTGCCTCAGGATGCCCAACCCGAGCAACTTGACACCCTGTTGCAACTGGCCCGCGCCAGCTACGACTGGGTGGTGATCGACCTGCCGCGGCAAATCGACCATCTCACCGGCTCCGTGCTGGAACAGGTGGATCGGGTGTACGTGGTGGTGCAGCAGAGCGTCAGTCATCTGCGCGATGCCAGCTCCCTGGTGCGGATCCTTCGCGACGATCTGGGCGTGCGCGGCGATCAGTTGCAGATCGTGGTCAACCGCTATGACAAGGCCGCAGCGATCAGCCTCAAGGATATCGGCGAGGCACTGCGCTGCACCAATCTGTCGAAATTACCCAACGACTTCAACCTGGTCAGCCAGAGTCAGAACACTGGCGTGCCGTTGGGGCTGCATGCGCCGAGGGCCGCGATTACTACCGCCCTGCGCGACATGACCGAGGACCTGGTCGGTCAACAGGTGGCCGGGAACAAAGGCTTACTCAAACGCGCCTTCAACCGTTTTTTCGGGGGATGACCCATGATCAGCGACTTTCGTAACCGCTTGCGCAAACAGTCCGGTAAAAACGCTGCATCGTCAGCTGCTCAGGGCGACGACCTGCTGGATCCGGCAGAGGAAATAATGGCGTGGGAGCGTGCAACACCGGACGTTCTTTACGAAACCAGAAGCCAGGTCACTCCGGTGGAAGCCGAATGGCGGGAAAAAATCTACCAGCAATTGCTCAAGGTCATGGACCTGTCGTTGCTGGACTCCCTTGAACAGGCCGAGGCCTCACGGCAGATCCGTGATATTTGCCAGCGCCTGCTCGACGAGCATTCGGCACCGGTGAGTACCACTAGCCGCCAGCTGATTATCAAGCAGATCACCGACGAGGTGCTCGGCCTGGGGCCTCTGGAACCGTTGCTGGCCGATCACAGCGTGTCCGACATTCTGGTCAACGGTTTCGCCTCGGTCTATGTCGAGCGCTTCGGCAAACTGCAAAGGACCGATGTGCGCTTTCGCGATGATCAGCATTTGCTGAACATCATCGATCGCATCGTGTCCAGCCTGGGTCGGCGTATCGACGAGTCCTCGCCATTGGTGGACGCCCGGCTCAAGGACGGTTCGCGGGTCAACGCGATTATCCCGCCGCTGGCCATCGACGGCCCGAGCATGTCGATTCGCCGCTTTGCGGTGGACCTGCTCAATACCGACAGCCTGATCCAGGTGGGGACATTGACCCCGGCCATTGCGCTGCTGCTCAAGGCAATTGTCCGCGGGCGCCTGAACGTGCTGATTTCCGGCGGTACCGGTAGCGGCAAGACCACCATGCTCAACGTGCTGTCCAGTTTCATCCCGCACAACGAGCGGATCGTCACCATCGAAGACTCGGCCGAACTGCAACTGCAGCAGCCCCACGTGGTGCGTCTGGAAACCCGGCCTTCGAACATCGAGGGGCGTGGCGAGGTGAGTCAACGGGAGTTGGTGCGCAACAGTTTGCGGATGCGCCCGGACCGCATTGTGATCGGCGAAGTGCGCGGTGCCGAGGCGCTGGACATGCTGACGGCCATGAACACCGGCCATGACGGTTCGTTGACCACGATCCACGCCAACACCGCGCGCGATGCGTTGGGGCGAGTCGAGAACATGGTGTCGATGAGCGGGGCGACCTTCCCGATCAAGGCCATGCGTCAGCAGATCGCGTCGGCCATCGATGTGGTGATTCAGCTGGAACGTCAGGAGGACGGCAAGCGCCGGCTGGTCAGCGTGCAAGAGATCAACGGCATGGAAGGCGAGATCATCACCATGACCGAAATCTTCTCCTTTGCGCGCCAGGGCATGGGTGAAAACGGTGAAGTGCTTGGCGATTATCGCCCCAGCGGCATGATCCCGGCCTTCCGCGATGTGCTGGCCAAACGCGGCATCGAGTTGCCGCTGACGATGTTCAGGCCTGAATGGATGGAGGCACGGCAGCCATGAGCCATATTCCTGCTGAATTCATTGTGATGTTCCTGGGCATGGTGTTTATCGCCGTGTTCCTCTTATCCCAGGGCGTGGTGGTGCCGGTGTTCGGCGAAGCGGGCAAGATGCGCAAGCGCATCCGCGGCCGTTTGCATGTACTGGAAAAAGCCAACAATTTGCCCAACATGCAGACGGTGTTGCGGCAGAAATACCTGACGCGTTTGTCGCCACTGGAGGCCATGCTCGAGCAGTTGCCGTTCATGGCGAGCCTGACACAGATGATCGAGCAGGCCGGCCATGAATATCGTGCTTACCGGGTGATCTTGCTTGGGCTGTTCCTGGGCGTGTGTGCGGGCATCTCGATCTGGATGGTCTCGACAGTCTGGTGGATGGCGCTGTTGGCGGGTTTCGGGGTGTTCTGGTTACCGCTGTTGAAAGTTTCTCGTGACCGGAGCAAACGTTTCAACGCGTTTGAGGAAGGCCTGCCGGATGCGCTGGATGCCATGTGCCGGGCCTTGCGCGCCGGGCACCCGTTCAACGAAACCCTGCGCCTGGTCGCCGAGGAGCACAAGGGGCCGGTCGCTCATGAGTTCGGCCTGACCTTTGCCGACATCAACTATGGCAACGATGTTCGCCGGGCCATGCTCGGCCTGCTGGAGCGCATGCCCAGCATGACGGTGATGATGCTGGTGACTTCGATCCTGATCCACCGCGAGACTGGCGGCAATCTGACGGAAGTGCTGGAGCGTCTGAGCCGGTTGATCCGTGGGCGTTTCCGCTTTCAGCGCAAGATCAAAACCCTGTCGGCGGAAGGGCGCATGTCGGCCTGGGTGCTGGTGGCGATTCCCTTTGTGCTGGCGATTGCGATCGTGCTCACAAGCCCCAGCTACATGCCTGTGCTGCTCAATGATCCCATAGGCCACAAGCTGATCATCGGGGCTTTCTGCGCCATGTTGATCGGGATTTTCTGGATACGAAAAATCATCCGGATTCAGGTTTAAGCGATATTCGCTACCGGGAGGTACAGGTCATGGACTTTTTACTCGGGTTGTTCAGTCGGTTCACGGGGAACGAGGAAGTAGCGCGCCTGTTGTTCCTTGGCGCGATCGGTTTGAGTACGGTGCTTGCGGTCGTCGCCTTGATGTTGCTGATGCTGGGTCTCCAGGACCCGGTACAGCGTCGTCTGGCGCTGATCAAGCGTGGTCATTTGGGCAATGCGGCTGGTCAGGAGGCGCCGAGTAATCTGCAGCTGTTGCTGGAGCGGGTCGGCCAGCGCTTTGCCTCGGCTGAGTCGGCCCAGGCGTCAGTTACCCAGACTTTGTTGACTCATGCGGGGTACCGCTCCTCTTCGGCTGTACAGATGTACTGGGCGGTGCGCTTGATGTTACCGCTGTTGATGGTCGGCCTTGCGTTGCTGCTGTTGCCGCTGATTCCCAAGGTTTCCCTGGCTGTGGGGCTGTTGTTGGTGGTCATGGTGGCCGGTATCGGATGGTTGCTGCCAGCGCTGTATGTCGCCAAGCGTAAGCAGGCGCGTCAAAACCGGCTGCGTATCGCGTTTCCAGATGCACTGGATCTGATGGTGGTCTGCGTGGAGTCAGGCCTGTCACTGCCCACGACCATTGAACGGGTGGCTGAAGAGATGTCGGTCAGTCATGTTGAACTGGCTGAAGAGCTGGCCCTGGTCAATGCGCAGATCCGCGCGGGCATCACCAGTACCGAGGCGCTCAAACAACTGGCCATACGCACCGGTCTGGAGGATGTGCAAGGGTTGGTCAGCCTGTTGGCGCAGAGTATTCGCTTTGGTACCAGCGTGGCCGACACCCTGCGCATCTATGCCGATGAATTCCGTGATCGGCGTACGCAGGCCGCCGAAGAGGCGGGGGCGAAAATCGGCACCAAGCTGATATTTCCACTGATTTTCTGCCTGTGGCCAAGCTTCTTTCTGGTCGCCATCGGCCCGGCCATGATTGGCGTAATGAAAGCATTCGGAAATATGTAAGAGAATCGGGTGGGGGGCTGTCGAATCAGATGGCCTTGCCACCCGAACCTGATCTGTACTTCCCCTCCCAAGATCTGCACATCCCCCGTAGGAGCGAGCGGTGCGGCGATCCGACTTGCCCGCGAAAGCAATCTGTCTGCCAGCATAGAAGGCGGATATGACAGCCTCTTCGCGGGCAAGCTTCGCTCCTACGGGCAATGTTGTTCACTTAAGCCGTAATGCGATCTGTAGCAGCTGCCGAGCTCGCGAGGCTGCGTTCGGCTGCGAAGCAGTCGTAAACCCTGAATGCACGGTGTGCCTGACGGACCGCAGTGCCTGACTTTACGACTGCTGCGCAGCCGAACGCAGCCTTCGGCAGCTGCTACAAGGAATGCGTCGCGGCTGAAATTGCTTAAGTGAACAGCATTACGCTCCTACGGGGGAACTCTGCCAGCATTGGAAAATGTGTAGATGCCAATACTTTCCTGCAGGCGTGATTAAGCCTGGCGTTTTAGCCAGGCTACTCTGGACGATGCCAGAGGTTGATCATCCATTGACGTCCCTCAGTTGCTGCTGGAGGTCATTTTCCCCCCAGCCTTCTGCTCAAAGAACATCGGGATCGGGTAGGTGAAGCTGTTCAGCCAGCGCTGGAAGGACAGGTCACGCTCAGTGACCGATGCAGTTTGTCGAAAAGGGGAGGCAACCACACCACGAATCTGTAGCTGCATCCACTGTTCGGTGCCTTTTTGCGGTACCGAGGAGGGACCTGGCTCAATAGCCCAGGCACTGGTGGACAGGCAAGCCATGCACACAATCAACAGCCTTTTGGTATTCATCTCGACTCCTCGTACGTTCTACTTGATCGCAGCGCCGGCTGAGGCATCGGCTACCTCAGCCTTGCGATTCCCCTCCGAAGCCACCGCTTTTTTGGCAGAGGCCTTGAGTTTTTCCGCTCGTGTTTGAGCCTCTGCAACTTGCTGGGGACTCAAGCTGGCGCGGTTCGCGAGTTCGGCAGCCGCCTTCCAGTTATCCTGATAGATCAACAGCGTCACCATGTTGAGTGCCGCCAGTGAATCCGCCTGCTTGAGCTCCATGGCCGTCATGAACTCGAAGCGTGCTTCAGGGATCCGTCGCTGATTGAGGTAGACGACCCCCAGGTCATTGCGCATCTTGTCGTCGGTGGGGGCCATCTTCACCGCACGCTCGAGGTGAGTGGTCGCGCTGGCGTTATCATTTTTGGCCGCGGCCAACTGGCCCAGGCCATGTTCCCCTTCAGCGGCCAGACAGGTGCCGAGCAGGCTTTGATACAACGGCTCCGCATCTTTACGCCCCATCAAGCGCAGCACCCGCGCCTTGCGCAGACGAACCTGGACCAGGTCATCGGGCAAACCTTCCAGGTTCGCCAGGCTGGCGTACAAACGGCCTTCGTTGGCCATGTTGTCGGCCAGGTTCAGGGCCAACTCTTGCTCCGAAGCGGGTTTGGCACAACTGCCCGGTCGCGAAACAATACCGTTGGTGGCACAACCTGCGAGCATCAATGTCGCCGTTATTGCAATGACTGCTTTCATCGAGTGTCCTCTGGCTACAACACGTTGAACGCCTGGCCAATGGCAATACAGCTGGCCCGCCAAGCGCTCAAGGTCACCGTTAAGAGTGAGGGCGAAAGCCCGGTTCCGCGTCTGGCTCCGGTTCATTGCGAGAGCCCGGTCTTACTGTCGAAATCACCATTTTCGAGGAAGAACATGCGGTAGAAGTTCGGGTCGTAATTGCGCAGCTGCTCGCCAGGCAACGACGGCAGTTGTGCATTGGCAGCCAGGGGCTGGACCAGATGCGGGGTGACGATCATCAGCAGTTCGCGCTCTTCACGGTTGATGGTGTTATCACGGAAGAACGCACCCAGAATCGGGATATCGCCCAGCCCCGGAAACTTGTTCACCTGGGAATTGTTGCGAGTGCTGATCAGGCCGCTGATGACGAAGCTTTCGCCGTCGGCCAGGGAGATGCTGGTGTCGGTACGGCGTATGGTCAGCGCCGGAACTATGGTGCCGGCGATGCTCACGGCGTTGGTGAAGTCCAGTTCACTGACTTCCGGCGCCACCTTCAGGGCGATACGGTTTTTCTCGATGATGGTTGGCGTCAGGGTCAGGCGGATACCGAACTCCTTGTACTCGATGGAGATGTTATCGCTACCCGAACTGGGCACCGGAATCGGTACTTCACCGCCGGCCAGGAAGCTCGCACTCTGCCCGCTGAGCGCCACCAGGCTTGGCCGCGCCAGGGTGTAGGCGAAACCGCTGCCTTCCAGTGCGTTGATCGCCACCAGGGTATTACCGGTCGCAAAATTGAGGTTGAACATGCCGTTGTCCACCGGCACCGACGGCGTGACGATGCCGCCAATGGTGGGCAAGGTTCTCGGCGAGCCGAACAGGAAGTTGCCGCGGGTGCCGAAAATAGACGCTGAGGCTTCCTTGAGTTTGGTCCGGCTGACTTCGACGAAGCGAATATCGGTCTGTACCTGGCTCGGCAGTAGCGGGTCTTCGTAAGGTCCGGTCGACGCGCTGGTCAGCGCCGAGGTGGCCTTGCCCTTGACGAATACCATGCTTTGGCGCGGTGTTTTCGAACAGGCGGTCCAGACCATCAGGCTGGTGGTTCCCGGTGTCAGACCAGTGAGCAGGAAGGCCTCGGGGTTTTTGCCGCTGGGTTGCACATCGGCAATTTTCGGGTCACCCACGGCCAGTTGCGTCACCGGGACCGGTGTGCGCAGTTCACTCTGATTCCCCTGACCGACCTCGAACGTTGTCGGCATACTGTCCATCTGCGAACAATTGGCCGCCGCGGC
The DNA here is from genome assembly GCF_047304405.1 of Pseudomonas sp. Pseusp11. Classification (NCBI taxonomy): domain Bacteria; kingdom Pseudomonadati; phylum Pseudomonadota; class Gammaproteobacteria; order Pseudomonadales; family Pseudomonadaceae; genus Pseudomonas; species Pseudomonas sp. Pseusp11. The sequence goes on along the minus strand of NZ_JBGLZF010000061.1, from coordinate 10,573 downwards.
CTGAGCCGCGTCCACGCTGAGGCCCATCCAGAACAGGCCATGGATAATTCGCTTGAAAGCGGGCACGGTACGATAGCTCATTAAGTGCATCCTCGCTGAATAGGCCATCTACAAGGCAAACGGGTTGCCTCGGATCACTACAAGGGGCCTGAGTCGACCCTCAACCTCGCCAGAGCACTTACCACTAACGATTAATGCCCCCGGCAATATTCCTTGGTGCTACACGCAAGCAGGTGCAATACGCTGATCCGAATGAACAGCGAGCGACCTTCTAAAACGGCTTTTAGTGATCCAGATACCTGGGCTGCCGACCCGAGCAACAGGCTCAGGCTCGACAACCATCGCGGTTATAGGCGGCACTTCCCGCCAACCTGACTCCCCTAAAAAGCAACCGGCAACCACAGCTCTGCGCCGGAAAACGCCTGTCAGGATCATAGTGAGGTAACTCCTTTTGCCAATTCGCTATCTGATCTCTGAACCTAAACGTCAAAATTCAAACCGTTATGACTTCTTCTTGTTTGAAGGTAGTTCAAACAAAGCAAAGCGCCATGATTTAAAACAAAACTTTAAGGGCAGAGTGTGGAGATAGCCGTGTTGCTGGCGTTGGAGCCGCAAAAAATGCTGTTCGACGAGGCGACCAAGGCAGCATGACTTACATGGACAGAATCAGGCGTCCTGCGAACAGAATGAGGATCACCCCCATGGTTCTTTCGAACCAGTGGCCCATGCGCATGAACAGCAGTCGCACCCGGGCGCTGGAAAAGAACAGGGCCACGATCACGAACCACAAGGCGTTCACGAAACACATCCACAACCCGTACAGCGCTTGAATCTGCAGCGGTGTCGTAGCGCTGATGATGGTGGTGAAAATCGCCAGGAAGAACAGCGTTGCCTTGGGGTTGGTGGCGTTGGTCAGAAACCCGGTGCTGAAAGCCTTGAACAGGGTCTGTTGTTCAGTTGACGCTGCCGCGCCGTTGTCGCCTTCAATCGCCACTTTGGGTTTGCTGCGCAACAGGCTCACACCGAGGTACAAAATGTAGGCTCCCCCGATCACCTTGGCCACCGTCAATAGCCAAGGCGTGGTGTGCATCAATGCGCCGACCCCGAGCAAGGTGTACAGCACATGCACGGAAATGCCCGCGCCGATGCCCAGCGCCGTGCAGATGCCCACTAAACGCCCGAAACGCACGCTTTGGCGGATGGTCACGGCGAAGTCCGGACCGGGAGCTACCACGGCCAGAAAATGGATGGTTGCCAGCGCCAGAAACTCGCCCAGGTAATTCGAAAACATCTCAACTCCAGAAAGTCAGGGGGGAAGCATTGCCGCGGTAGCCGACAAAGAAAGAAAGGCTCAATCGCGGATCGTCCACACCCGGCGTCACCGAGTGCATGCGGCGTGAATTGAACATGATGAAATCACCCGGCTCAGGGCGAATCTCCAGGGTCGGAGGGCCGAGCAAGGCCGGATCGATGCCGTAACTGTCGCCACGCATCTCGTCGAACTGGTCGGGGGAAATGTCGTGGTCCCACATCTGCAATGCGCCGCCCTCGGTCGGCATATTCAGGTAAACATTGCAGGCGAACTGCGCTTCCAGGCTTCTGGCCTGGAAGCTGTCCGGGGCGTCCTTGGCGAAAATGTCGTGATGGGCAAGGAAGCACACGCCGGGTTTGACCACGCGCGATAGCCCCACATACATCTTGCGGCCATAGAGATTTTCCAGATGCGCCCCCGCCGGCCAGGACTCATCGAGCATGCAGCGCAGGGTGTCGACAGGTGAGGAGTAGGGCGCGCAACGGCTGCGCAATTCGGCGATGTTGCTGGTGGCGCGCTCGAAATAGTCTTCGATCAGCAGTGGCTGGTTTTCCGCTTCGTAAAACGCCATGCCGATGCGACCGATGCTCGGTGCGTTGATGTAGCCTTCGAAGCCGGGGGCGAGGATCTTGTCGCCGATCTGGATCGCCAGCGGCCGAGGCAACAAGCCTCTGACGCGGATGGCGAGGACTTCTTCGTTGGCCAGTTTTTTTATGCACGTCTCATCGAGACGCTCGACGTCAAGCATCATGTCTTAGGTCCATCTATCAGATAGTCAACAGAGCCCGCGAACGCAGGCTCCTCCGGCGTCAGGCGATGACGGGGTCGACATCGCCCAAAAGCTCAATCCACGTGGTAGTGGACTGACAGCGTTCCCTTTTTCTGCGAAAGGGAAGCGATCGTGACCTTGCCCAAATCCTTCAGGCTACGTACATGGGTGCCGCCGCAGCCGTAGGCGGGCAGCTCACCGAAACCGATTTCACGGGCGCCTTCGCGCAACGACGTCAAGCGTGGCAGATCATGGGCGATCCATTGCTTGATGCCGTGCTGAATCGTCTGGGCATCAACCTCCTGTGCGCCATCGCCCGGTTTGAATTGCACACGTCCTTCATCCGGCCAGTGATGAGCCTTGATCGGCATCCAGCCCATGGCCTGAACAAAGTGACCGATCAGGTGCCCCGCCGAATGCATGCGCGTATTGAACTGGCGGCGTTGCTCGTCGACCCGAATCTGGATCATGCCGAGTTTTACCGGGTGGTCGACGAAATGGATGATCCGCTCCGTTTCCTGCACCACGCGCAGCACCTGGCTTTCGCCGATCCAGCCGGTATCACAGGGTTGTCCGCCGCCCTGGGGATGAAACAGAGTGGCGCGCAGCACCACGGCGAACTCGTTCTCATAGGGCGTGCAATCCAGGACTTCCACGTTGGCCCTGAGGTCATCACTATGGAAAAAGAGGCGAAGCGTCATATTCCATGCCCTTATTAAAGTTTCTATTTTTATTATATGAACCGTGGAATTGCGTGATAATCCGTTCAACCATCAAAGGACTGTTGCGCTGTGAGCATAAATCTTCCCCTGCCGCTGCTCGGTGAAATGGCGATTTTCGTCAAGGTTGTCGAAACCGGCAGTTTCTCCGAAGCGGCGCGTCAGTTGGGGTCTTCCCCCTCGGCGGTGAGTCGCAGCATTTCGCGGCTGGAGAAGGCGCTTGCCACGCGTTTGTTGCAACGAACCACGCGCAAGCTACGCCTGAGCGACGGAGGCGAAGAGGTGTTCAAGCGCTGCCAGGAGATGGTCAGCGCGGCGAAGTCGGTGATGGAAATCAGCGGTCAGTTCACCCAGGAAGCGGAAGGGCTGGTGCGCGTCAGCGTGCCCAAGGCTGTCGGGCGATTTGTGATTCATCCGCATATGCCGGAGTTTCTGCGGCGTTATCCCAAAGTGGATGTGGAGTTGTTGCTCGAGGACCGCCAGGTGGATTTGATCGATGACAACGTCGACCTGGCCATCCGTATTACCGATCGGCCCCCTGCGGGGCTGGTGGGGCGCCAATTGCTGACCATCGACCATTTGCTCTGCGCAACGCCGCAGTACCTGGCCGAGCACGGCACACCGACTCATCCCCACGACTTGCTCAATCACAGCTGCATCTATCTGGGCGAAACCCCGAGCGATGCGCGCTGGAAGTTCAAGAAAGGCAGCAAAGCGGTGACCGTCGGCGTGCGCGGACGTTACGCCGCCAATCACACGGGCGTGCGATTGGGCGCGGTATTGCAACACATCGGGATCGGTAGCCTGCCGTACTTCACAGCCCGTTATGCGCTGGAACAGGGGCTGATTGTGCAGGTATTGCCGGACTGGACCTTTCTGGCGTCCTACCACGGAGGCGCCTGGCTGCTGCATTCGCCCACCCGCTATCTGCCGCCCAAGTTACGGGTATTCATCGACTATCTGGTGGAATGCCTGGAAAAAGAGCCGACCTTGAGCAAGCCGGGCAAGCCAAGCGCGATGGGCAAGGGCGCAGCAGCGTATGAGTTACCGGAGAGTGATGGGTTGTTTTGATCTTTACCCGGCCAACAAAAAAGGCCCGCATGATTAACCATGCGGGCCTTTTGCGTTACTGATCGCAGATCAGTGCTTGCTGTCCTGGTTCGACATCGCCAGCAGCTGTTTTTCCTGATTCCAGTCGAACGGTTCATCGTTCTGTTCGGCTTCGAAGCGACGTTCTTCCAGCGCCTGGTACAGGTCGATTTCATCATCGGGCATGTAATGCAGGCAGTCACCGGCGAAGTACCACAGCAGATCGCGCGGCACCAGGTGGGCGATTTGCGGATAGCGGGTGATGATCTGGCACAGGATGTCCTGGCCCAGGTATTGGCTTTCGATCGGGTCGACCGGCAGCAACGCACGCAGTTCGTCGAAGCGCTCCAGGAACAAGGCATGGCTTTCTTCGGGAACCTGTTCGGCCTCACCTACGGCGACCAGGATACTGCGCAGGTGGTCGAGCAAGACGAGATGATCGGCAACGACATTGGACACGAGATAAGTCCTCAAGAGCAAAACGGGCGCAGGAGTATAAAGCTCCCGCGCCCCTTTTTCACAGGGTAAAGCGCCCCATGATGGTAAGGCGACACACGGTCCTCTGGATTAGCGGACCTTGCCCTTGCCCAGCACCAGCACCTCTTTATCGAAATCATCGACGTCGATCACCTTGCGCCGCGCCACCTCCACCTCACGCAAGGTCTCGGCTTCAGCCGGTTGCAAGACGCCGGCCTCCAGTGCGGCATCGATGACAGATTCCCCGACAGTGGGTTTGACCTGGCGACTTCTCAGCGCTGTGTTGAGTTTTTTCTGTAGCGGTTTGGCGGCGTTCAGCAAGTCGCAGGCGTGCTGCAGGGCGCCGACCGGATCCTCTGTCGATTGCGGGCGATAGCAGCCCGCCAATAACTCCTCAAGAGTCGGGTCGCCCTTGGCGCGGCCGAGGACTGCGGCGACTTTGGCCGCCAGCCTGTCCGACGGGCCTCTGTGCCGGCGACCGAACGGGAACACCAGCACTCGCAGCAGGCAGCCGAGTACCTTGTTCGGAAAGTTGGCCAGCAGTTCGTCCAGCGCACGCTCGGACTGGCCGAGGCTCTCTTCCATCGCCCAGGCGAACAACGGACGCATATGCTCCGGCGAATCGAGATCGTGATATCGCTTGAGCGCGGCGGAGGCCAGATACAGGTAGCTGAGCACATCGCCCAGACGTGCGGACAAGCGTTCGCGGCGTTTCAGGTCGCCGCCCAGCAGCATCATGCACTGGTCTGCAAGCATGGCAAATGCCGCGGCCTGACGGTTGAGGGCGCGCACGTAGCGTTGGCTGAGCTTGTCCCCGGGCACGTGTTCGAAATGCCCGAAGCCAAGGTTCAGCACCAGGGTGCTGGCGGCGTTGCTCACGGCAAAACCAATGTGTTTGAGCAGCAGGGCGTCGAACTCGATCAGCGCCTGTTGCTTGTCTTCGCGGTGGACAAGGGCCATTTCCTTGAGCACGAACGGATGGCAGCGAATAGCGCCCTGGCCGAAGATCATCAGGTTGCGTGTCAGGATGTTCGCACCTTCGACCGTGACGGAAATGGGCGCACCTTGCCAGCTACGCGCCAGATAGTTGTTCGGGCCCATGATGATGGCCTTGCCGCCGTGAACATCCATGGCGTGACTGACGCACTCGCGACCGCGTTCGGAGAGGTGGTATTTGATGATGGCGGAGGGCACCGACGGCTTTTCGCCGAGGTCGACCGCGTTGGCGGTGAGCATTCGCGCGCTGTCCATCAGCCAGGTACTGCCGCCGATCCGCGCCAGTGCTTCCTGAATCCCTTCGAAGGCTGACAGCGGTGCGTTGAATTGCTCGCGAACCTGCGCATATTGGCCCGTCACCAGGCTGCTGAACTTGCCCGCGGCGGTACCGATGGCTGGCAGCGAAATGGAACGCCCGACCGACAGGCAGTTCATCAGCATCATCCAGCCTTCGCCGAGCATCTCCTGACCGCCGATGATGAATTCCAGCGGTATGAACACATCCTTGCCGGCGTTCGGGCCGTTCATGAAAGCGGCGCCCAGCGGCAGGTGACGGCGGCCGATTTCTACACCGGGGGTCTGGGTTGGAATCAATGCGAGACTGATCCCCAGGTCGACTTTGTCACCCAATAGATGATCCGGGTCATAGGCCTTGAAGGCCAGGCCGATCAAGGTCGCCACCGGACCGAGGGTGATGTAGCGTTTTTCCCAGTTCAGGCGCAGTCCGAGGGTTTCCTGGCCTTCCCATTCACCTTTGCAAATCACCCCGGTGTCGGTCATCCCCCCGACGTTGGAACCCGCCATCGGGCCTGTCAGGGCAAAGCAGGGGATATCGTCGCCGCGGGCCAGCCGTGGCAGGTAATGATTGCGTTGTTCGTCGGTGCCGTAATGCAGCAGCAGTTCCGCCGGGCCAAGGGAGTTGGGCACCATGACGGTGGAGGCCAGGTCGCCGCTGCGGGTCGCCAGTTTCATCGCGATCTGGGAGTGCGCATAAGCCGAGAAGCCTTTGCCACCGTATTCCTTGGGAATGATCAGGGCAAAAAAGCCATGCTGCTTGATGTGATCCCAGGCTTGGGGCGGCAGGTCCAGCAACTGGCTGATCTGCCAATCGGTGACCATCGCGCAGAGCTCTTCGGTCGGGCCATCGATGAACGCTTGTTCCTCTTCGCTCAGCTGCGCTTGTGGATAGGCCAGCAGCTTGTTCCAGTCCGGACGACCGCTGAACAGCTCACCGTCCCACCAGACCGTGCCGGCCTCAATGGCTTCACGCTCGGTTTGCGACATCGGCGGCAGGTTTTTTTGAAACCAGTTGAAAATGGGCGCAGTGAACAGTTTTCGTCGCAGGTCCGGCAGCAACAGGGGGGCGGCCAAGGCCGCGAGCAACACCCAGAAAATCAGCAGCAGCCAGACGGGGGCATGGCTCGCATGTCTGAAGATGCCCATCGCCAGCAGATAGACAGCGATGATGCCCAACGCGGGCAGAGGCGCGGTGCGGCGATGTGCCAGCCAGGCAATCCCGACCACCAGAACCAGTATCCACAACAGCAGCATAATTAATTCTCCTGAAGCCAGGGGCAAAACCACTCTCAGAGCTTAGACGGCATCCATAAAAGTGGGTGGTCGGAGCGATCGGGTTGAGTTCGTAGGAAGCAGCGGCCGGACTTCGTAAGCAATTTCGATGGAAGGTTGTTGAACGCTTTCGTCAACAGGGCGGGCAAGCGCTGCTATTTGGCCGAAACGTCGTTATCTCTGTGCTGAAGGTATCGCTAGACTCGTGGCTTCCCCCAGGAGATTGCTCCCATGCACGCGTATCTGAGCCCCGGCCGCTTCATCGACAGTGACCATCCCTCGGTGGTGGAGTTCGCCGAAAAACACCGGGGCGCCCGGCGCGATCCGCTGGAACAGGCGATCAATTTCTATTACGCGGTGCGCGAGGCCGTGCGCTACAACCCCTACACCTTCAGCCGTGATCCGCAGACCTTGCGCGGCAGCTATGCGCTGGCGGCGGGGGAGAGTTATTGCGTGCCCAAAGCCACACTGTTGGCAGGTTGCGCCCGGCATTGCGGGATCCCGGCGCGTATCGGTCTGGCGGATGTGCGTAATCACCTGTCGACACCGCGTCTGCTCGAACTGCTCAAGAGCGATGTGTTCGCCATGCACGGCTACACCGAGCTTTATTTGAACGAGCGTTGGGTCAAAGCCACACCGGCCTTCAATCAACAACTGTGCGAGCTGTTCAATGTCGCGCCGCTGGAGTTCGACGGGATCAACGACAGCGTGTTCCATCCCTTCAACCGTGACGGCGAGCAACTGATGGAATACCTGGTCGATCACGGCCAGTTCACCGATGTGCCTGAAGCGTTCTTTTTCGAGCACCTGGAAAAGTGCTATCCGCATCTGTTCGGCGAGCGGCTGCCGCTGCAACTGGGTGACATGCAGGGCGATTTGAGTCGCGCCTGATCCGGCGTATGCTGCCTGCGCATTCATCCAACAAGGAGCGGTCATGCTGAAGATCTGGGGTCGGAAAAATTCGTCGAATGTCAGAAAGCCGTTGTGGGCCGCCGAAGAGCTGGGCCTGGCCTATGAAGCCATCGATGCCGGCGGTGCCTTTGGCGTGGTCGACACGCCTGAGTACCGGGCGATGAATCCCAACGGTCGCGTGCCGGTGATCGAAGACGACGGCTTCGTGCTGTGGGAATCCAACACCATCGTGCGTTACCTGATGGCCCGCCACGCCAGCGGCACTGCCTGGTATCCGACGGACCTGCAAGCCCGTGCCTCGGCGGAAAAGTGGATGGACTGGACCACTTCAAGTTTTGCCGCGCCGTTTCGCACGGTGTTCTGGGGCGTGTTGCGCACCCCGCCAGAGCAGCAGGACTGGTCGGCCATCAAGGCTGCGATCAAGGAGTGCGACGATCTGCTGTCGATGGCCGATCAAGCGCTGGCGGCTAAACCCTACCTGTCGGGCGATGAGATCGGCATGGGCGACATTCCCTTGGGCAGCTTCATTTATGCCTGGTTCGAGATGCCGATCGAGCGCGCGCCGCTGCCACATCTCGAGGCGTGGTACGCACGGTTGAAACAGCGTCCGGCGTATCGCAAAGCCGTCATGACCGCGTTGACTTAATACTCACTATCGACACGCTTGACTGTACTTGTGTGGCGGCGACAAGCACCATTGCGCTCATGCGCCGCGGTTGCATTGCTCGCCGCCCGCCCTTATTTATTCCTTTCTTCCCTTCCTGGTGCGTAAATCCGATATGAGTTCCGCTCTGTCCATCCGGCAGCTAACCAAAACCTACGGCAACGGTTTCCAGGCCTTGAGTGGTATCGATCTGGACGTCGCCGAAGGTGACTTTTTCGCCTTGCTCGGCCCGAACGGCGCCGGCAAATCCACGACCATCGGCATTCTCTCGACCCTGGTGAACAAGACCAGCGGCACGGTGAATATCTTCGGTCACGACCTGGACAAAAATCCTGCGGCGCTCAAACGCTCGATCGGCGTGGTGCCCCAGGAATTCAACTTCAACCAGTTCGAAAAGACCTTCGACATTGTCGTGACCCAGGCCGGTTACTACGGCATTCCGGCGAAAATCGCCAAGGAACGCGCCGAGCAGTACCTGACTCAACTGGGTTTGTGGGACAAGCGCGATGTGCCGTCACGCTCCCTGTCCGGCGGCATGAAGCGCCGACTGATGATCGCCCGGGCGCTGGTCCACGAGCCACGCCTGCTGATCCTCGACGAACCGACGGCAGGGGTGGACATCGAATTGCGTCGCTCGATGTGGACCTTCCTCACCGAACTGAACAAGAAAGGCATCACCATCATCCTCACCACCCACTACCTGGAGGAGGCTGAGCAGTTGTGCCGCAACATCGGCATCATCGACCACGGCACCATTGTCGAGAACACCAGCATGAAGCAGTTGCTCAGCCAACTGCATGTCGAGACGTTCCTGCTGGACCTGAAGAACACCTTGCAAGTGGCGCCGCAGTTGCTTGGTTACCCGTCCAAACTGATCGACAGTCATACCCTGGAAGTCCAGGTCGACAAGGCCATGGGCATTACCGCGCTGTTCACCCAGTTGGCGCAGCAGAACATCGAAGTGTTGAGCCTGCGTAACAAAACCAATCGCCTCGAGGAGTTGTTCGTGTCCCTGGTGGAGAAAAATCTGTCGAAGGTGGCGGTATGAGTTCCGAGCTGCAACCCAACCTCGTCGCCCTCAATACCATCGTTTATCGTGAGGTCAAGCGCTTCACCCGGATCTGGCCGCAGACCTTGCTGCCGCCAGCCATCACCATGGTTCTGTACTTTGTGATCTTCGGCAATCTGATCGGTCGGCAGATCGGCGGCATGGGTGGCTTCACGTACATGGAGTACATCGTGCCGGGGCTGATCATGATGTCGGTGATCACCAACTCCTACGGCAACGTGGTATCGAGCTTCTTTGGCAGCAAGTTCCAGCGCTCCATCGAAGAACTGATGGTGTCGCCGGTGTCACCGCATACCATTCTGATTGGCTATACCCTGGGCGGCGTGCTGCGCGGGTTGATGGTCGGGCTCATCGTGACGCTGCTGTCGCTGTTCTTCACCACGCTACAGGTGCATCACCTGGGCGTGACCGTCCTGGTGGTGCTGCTGACGGCGACGATCTTCTCGTTGCTGGGTTTCATCAACGCGGTATTTGCGCGCAACTTCGATGACATCTCGATCATCCCGACCTTCGTGCTGACACCGCTGACGTATCTGGGCGGGGTGTTCTACTCGATCAGCCTGCTGCCGCCATTCTGGCAGACCGTGTCGCTGGCCAACCCGGTGCTGCACATGGTCAACGCCTTCCGTTACGGCATCCTTGGCGTGTCGGACATCAAGATCAGCGTGGCGATCGCCTTCATGCTGGTAGCGACTGTTGTGCTGTACATCGGTTGTGCGCGGCTGCTGGTGAGTGGGCGTGGGATGCGTACCTGACGCCTCCACTGCGGGTCAGGTTACGTGTTGTTGGTGTACATATCCGTTGCTGCGGTAATGGCTACTTAGGGTTCCGCCCTTACGGCGGGTCACTTTGGAAAAGCCCCAAAGTAACCAAAGGGCTCTTGCCCCTTTCGTTCGGCCCTTCGCCTAGGCTCAGGGTGACCTCGCTCCGGTCCTGCTCCGTGGGCCCGCCGCCATCGGCCATCCATGGCCGGGGGCGGCTAACCCGGCATCCATGC
>NZ_JBGLZF010000060.1:0-25884 GCF_047304405.1 Pseudomonas sp. Pseusp11 | reverse complement strand
CCGCTGGGTCGCGAAGAGACCCCAAAAGCTCTGCGACTGCTTCGCAGCCGAGCGGGAGCAAGCTCCCTCGCCACAAAGGCTCGCTCCCGCAGGGTCGGTGTGATGGCGAATCAGCGGTGCGCGGTTTTGCTGACCGCGGCGCTGTTGTCGTGGATCAACTGGGTGATCATCGCGTCGGCCTCGACCAACTGACGGTCGTAGATGCCGGTGCTGAATGAAGCCTTTTGCGGCGGCTGTTGCGCCAGCACCGGACCGCTCTGGTCACGCAGGTTGACATCAACCTGAGTCGACAGGCCGACCCGCAACGGGTGCTTGGCCAGCTCTTCGGCGTTGATATGAATCCGCACCGGCACCCGCTGCACGATCTTGATCCAGTTACCGGTGGCGTTCTGCGCCGGCAGCAAGGCAAACGCGCTGCCGGTCCCGGCGCCGAGACTGTCGATGGTGCCGCTGTATTTGACGTCGCTGCCGTAGACGTCGGCTTCAATGTCCACCGGCTGACCGATGCGCATGTCACGCAGTTGGGTTTCCTTGAAGTTGGCGTCGATCCACAGCTGATCCAGCGGGATCACCGCCATCAGCGCCGTGCCCGGCTGAACCCGCTGACCGAGTTGCACGGTACGTTTGGCGACATAACCGGTGACCGGCGCGATCAAGGTGCTGCGGGCATTGTTCAGGTACGCCTGACGCAATTGCGCGGCGGCGGACATCACATCCGGGTGCGACGACACCACGGTGTCATCGACCAGCGCGCTGGTGGTCTTGAGCTGTTGTTGAGCGTTGGCCAGGGCGTTCTGCGCCGAGGTCAGGTCATCGCGGGCGTGGGACAGCTCTTCCTGGGAAATCGCCCCGCCGGCGGCGAGGTTTTTCCGCCGATTGAAGTTGTCCTGGGCCTTTTGCACTTCGGCCTGCTGCGCATTGACCTGGGCTTTCATGCCGTCGACATTGCTGTACAAACCGCGCACCTGGCGCACAGTGCGGGCCAGGTTGGCCTGGGCACTTTGCAGGCCGACTTCGGCGTCGTTCGGGTCGAAGTTGACCAGCACCTGGCCTTCGTGGACCAAATCGCCGTCGTCAGCGCCGATACTGACGACGGTGCCGGTGACCAGCGGCGTAATTTCCACCACGTTGCCGTTCACATAGGCGTCGTCGGTGCTTTCGCTCCAGCGGCCGAAGAATTGGTGATAACCCCAGACGCCGGCTCCGGCGAGGATCACCATGATCGTCAGGACAAACAGCATCACTTTGCGCTTGCGCGGGTTGCTCGTGTCTTGACCGTGGTCAGGAGTTGGGGTTGGCGTTGTATCGGCAGTGGCCATGACAAGTACCTTGAATTAGTTGTGCTGCGTGGCTGGGGTTGCGTTGGCGGCGGTCAGGGTTTCGCCCTGAAAACCGCCACCCAGCGCCTGCATCAGTTGAATCGACAGGTCGATCTGCTCGGCATTCAGGTTGGCCAGTTGACGCTGGGCCTGGAGCAACTGCTGCTCGATGCTGAGCACATCGAGGTAGTTACCGATGCCGGAACCGTAGCGCTGGACCACGGTGTTGTAAGAGTCCTGGGCAATGTCGGTGGCATGTTGCTGGGCACCGATTTGCCGGCCGATATCGTGCAACTGGTTGATGGTGTCGCTGACATCGCCTAAAGCTTTCACCAGGCTTTTGTTGTACTGCGCCACCGCGAGGTCGTAATCGGCGTCGCGGGAATCGAGGTCGGCACGCAGGCGGCCCCCGTCGAAAATCGGCACCGAGATCGTCGGCGCGATGCTGAAAAAGCGACTGGCGGAACCGAACATCGCATCCCCCAGCAACGACTCGACACCGGCCGCCGCGCTCAGGTTGAGGTTGGGGTAGAACCGGGTCTTGCTCGCCGCGATGTTTTTGCTCGCGGCCTCAACCCGCCAGCGTGCCGCCACCAGGTCCGGGCGACGACCGAGCAATTCCGCTGGCAACACCGATGGCAACGCCACGGCGCTGGCCTGAAGGACTTTCGGCCGGGCGATTTCGTTGCCGCGATCCGGGCCTTTGCCCAGCAGCACCGCCAAGGCGATTTTCGCGCTTTGCAGGCGTTTCTCGGCGTCGATCAGGCTGGCTTCGGCGCTGGCTTCAAGGCTTTCGGTTTGCTGGAACTGGTACTGACTGTCGATCCCCGAACTCAGGCGACGCTGGCTGAGGTCGAGCATTTGTTTGGTGCGTTTGAGGTCTTCGCTGGCCAGGTCATGGATGATGTGTGCCTGCCCCAGATCGCTGTAGGCGCGAGCGACGTCGGCAGACAAGGTCAGTTGCGCGGCCTGCTGATCGACTTCGGCGGCACGGGCCTGGCCCAACGCGGCTTCCCAGGCATCGCGCTGGCCGCCCCAGAGGTCGAAGGTGTAATTGAAGCTGGCGCCGAGATTACGCACGGTGGAGTAAGTGCCACCCTGCCCGCTCGGATCTTTGTCGCGGGCCAGACGCGAACGGCTGACACCGGCGTTGGCATCGAGGGTGGGCATCCGTGCAGCATCGGCGGCATAGGCGGCAGCACTGGCCTGGTGAGCGCGGGCGTCGGCGATTTGCATGTCGGGGCTGTCGTGCAGGGCTTCGCGGATCAAGCCGTCGAGCTGCGGGTCGCCGAGGCTTTTCCACCAATCGCTTTTCGGCCATGCGGCGGGCGTCAGGGTCACGCCGTTGAGCGACTGCCCGGCCTTGAGGTTCTTCGCATCGAGGCTGACGCCTTCGGTGTTCAAGCCACTGTAACTGGCGCAACCGGCGACGCTCATGGCCAACAGCACCAGGCTCAGTCCGGTACGCAGGCGCTTACTGTTCATTGCCACCTACCCGCAGCAAGGTGATCGAGTCACCCGCCGCTACCAGGATTTTCTTCAGGATGTGTTCCAGGGTTTTCAATTCTTCCGGGGTGATGGCGCCGGCCAGTTCATTCATGGCATCGGCGCCGATCTGCGGCAGCTGGTCAGTCAACTGCTGGCCTTGTTCGGTCAGCACCAGTTGCACCTGACGGCGGTCTGCCTCGGAGCGTTGGCGGGCGAGGAAACCTTTCTGTTCCAGACGATCGAGCATGCGGGTCATCGAACCACTGTCCAGCGACAGGTGGCGGCACAGCTCGGCCGGGGTATCGACACCGAACTGGGCCATGATGATCAACACTTTGAACTGCGCGGCGGTGATGCCGTGGGGTTCCATGTGCGTGTCAATGATCCGGTCCTTGAGCAGCGCGGCGCGGCCGAGCAAGAGGCCGAGATGGCAATTATGGAAATCGTATGAGGAGAAATGTTTCATCTGACCACCAATTAGCTGCCTAGGCAGTGAATGTATGTCGAGATATTACTGCTTAGGCAGCCAATGTCAACGCAATAGTTAGGATGCTTTGTATTTGACTGATAAATGGTGGGACTGAAAGCAAAAAGATCGCAGCCTTCGGCAGCTCCTACGGGATCGCGTACACCCTTGAATATGGTGAGAACGCTTCTGTAGGAGCTGCCGAAGGCTGCGATCTTTTGATCTTGGGGGAGTTAGAAATCCCGCTTATAGAAGATGTCCAGCGAACTGGCCACGCCGCTGGCGGCTTCGAGATAGACCTTTTTGCTCAGTTTGTAACGCAAGGCGATGGTGTTGGCCGGTTCGAACACGCCTACGCCATAACGCAGGCTGAGCTTCTCGGAGATGTTGCCGCTGGCGACTACGCTGGTGGTGTTGCCGCTGCCTTGGGTATCGAGCTGGAAGTCCTGAATGCCCAGGTCTTTGGCCAGCCCGCTGGTCACGCCGGAGCTGCCCATCAAACCCAAACCGAGGGCGGCCTGGGCGAGCATGTTGTTGTCTTCACCGGTGGTACTCAGAGGACGCCCCAGCACCAGGTAAGACAACGCCTGCTCCTGACTCATCGCCGGCTCGGAAAAGATCTGCGTGGTCGGCTGTTCGGCACTGCCGCTCAAGCGAATGCCGGCAATCACGTCGTCGGTCTGGCGAATCGCTTCGATGTCCAGGTACGGCTGATCGATGGGACCGGCAAACAGCAGGCGCGCCCGGCGCACCGTCAGCCGCTGGCCGTAGGCGCGATAACGCCCGTCGTTGAGCCAAAGTTCGCCGCGTGTGTCCATGTTGTCGCCGATGTGCACATGCCCTTGCAGGTTGGCGGTCAGGCCAAACCCGGCAAAACTCAGTTTTTCCTCACCGACCACCACATCGATGTCCATCGCCATGGCCATCGGCGGCTTGCCCTCTTCGGTCTGCTGACCGACGATCACCGTGTCATCGGAGACCTTGACCGTCGACGGCGGCAACTCGCGCACGGTGATTTCGCCCTTGGGCACCAGCACCTTGCCGACGATCGCCAGTTTGTCGTCCTTCATGGAGATCTTCAGGTCCGGCGCGACTTCCAGCTTGGCATAAGGCTCGACCGTGACCGGCAATTGCGAACCTTTGAGCGCCAGATCCACGTTTAATACCTGGCCCCAGGCAATGTTGCCGTTAAGGCTGCCCTGCCCGGTCTTGCCGCTTTTCCAGCCGCCGCTCAACTGAACGGTTTCTCCGACAATCACGGCTTGAAGTTGCAAGGCTTCCAAATCCATCGGTAATTCAGAGCCGGATATTTCGCCGTCGCTGAGCAGCAAGTTGCCGTTCACCTGAGGCGCCAGCAACCCGCCAGACAACGTGCCGCTGCCGTTCAAATGCCCGGTGAGTTTCTCGACCATCGGTACAAACGGCCGCGCCACCGACAAATCCAGGCCATTGAGGCGGAATGAGCCGGTCAGTGGTTTGTTCTTCGGCAACGGGTTGATCTGCGCCTGGAGCATCAGCTCACCAAGCTTGCCACCGACGAAGTTGAGGTCGGTGTCGATGCGTTTTGGTGTGAGTTTGCTGGTGAGTTTCAGGGTCTGGTAGGGGAAATCCAGCCACTGATCCTTTTCCTTCATGCGCAACGTGCCGCCGCTGGCATCGACGCTGATCTGGCCGTTCGGGCCGCTGGCCGGCAAGTCCAGTTGCAGGTCGGCGTTGAGCCGGCCCTGCCAGGCAAAATCCTTCGGCAGCCATTGCGCCAGGCTGTCAATCGGGAACTGCTTGAGGTGGTAACGCAGCTTTGGCTCGGGCATCAAGCGCTGGTCTTCGCCACACAGGCTGGCCGGGCCGGACATCCAGCAATGGGCACCGAAGTTGATTTTGCCGTCCGCCAGCCGTTCGAGCCTGGCCGGGTTTTGCAGCTTCCAGTCCTGACCACCGGCCTGGATATCGCCACTGGCCAGACGCCCGCGCCAGTTGCCTTTATCCAGCGAGCCGTCGAGACCGAGCGCCAGCTTCAGCTTCGGTCCTTGCAGGTCGAGGGTCAGCTTCTGGTTTTTGATGTCACCCTGGCCGCTGGCGGTCAAGGTGCCCAGTGATGTGTCGCCAGTCTGGATGCCGCTGCCCTTGAGGTCGATCTTCGCCCGTTGGGCGCTGTCGAGGGTGGCGTCGAGATTGAGGCTTTGCAGGCGGTTGTCTTCGAAGACCAGTTGCGTGCCTTGCAGGTCGAGTTTGCCTTGCGGTGCCTTGAGCGTGCCGGCGACATTGACCCGACCATTGAACTGGCCGCGCAGTTGCGGCCAGAGTTGCGCCAGACGCGGCATTTTGATGTCGATCTGGCCGGCGAGTTTCTGTTGCAGGCTGCCTTGCCCATTGATGCTGTTGTCACCCAGGCGAATCTGCAACGCGCTGAGGTTCCATTGCTCGCCGCCGCCATCAGCCTTGGCTTGCAACACCGCCGGCTGCCCGCGCAGTTTGCCTTTCAGATCCAGGTCGGCGGTCAGGCTGAGCCTTTCATTCTTCATCTCGCCTTTGCTGCGTAACGGACCCGCCAAGGTACCCGGCAACTCCGCGAGCCAGTACGCCGGGTTGATCGCCGAGAGGTCCAGCGCGGTATCCCAGGCGATGCCGTCGGCAAATTGCAGGTTCAGGTGCCCTTCGGCCTTGCCCTGCCCGGCTTCGAGTTTGAATTGCGGTAGATGAATTTGGCTCAGGTCGCCGCTGAACGGGCTGTTCAGGCTGAACGCCCCGGCCGGACCATCCAGTGTGGCCTTGAAGTTACCGATGTAGTTGCCGTCGGTGTAGGAGACTTCACCGTTGAAGCTGCGCAGTGCCACTTGCGGCTCGTCGATCAGCGGATAGAGGCGGTGCCAGGGGAAATCCAGCCAGTCGATTTTCGCATCGGCACTGAGGCCTTTGCTCCAATCCAGTTGCCCGGTGAGCTTGAGGCTTTGTTTGTCATTGGCGGTCAGGTCGAGACCAGCGATTTGCGCGCCCTTGGCGTCGACCTTGCCTTGCAGCAACAACGCGACCGGGCCTTGTTCGGCGGGCAACGTGGCTTTGCCGAGCAACTGGTAGCCGTTTTTCAGGTCGCCATCGCCGGTGAGTTCCAGTTGATTGAGTTGCAGGGTGTCCGGTAGATCGGCGCTGGCCTTGAAGCCGTCAGCGGTGATGCGCACTTTGGCCGGCAGGTTTTCCACCAGCGGCTGCAATTCGCCGGTCAACTGCCCGTTCAGGTAACCGCTGCTGTCGGCTTTCAGGTTCAGGGTTTTCAGCAGATCGCCGTCGACCTTCAACACCAGTGCCCAGGGTTCGGTGCCCGGCGCCGGCAAGGTCAGTTTGCCTTCGGCGGTCAGCGGCCAGTTGCCGCTCGGTTGCAACAGGCCGGACAGGTTCAGGCTCAGTTCATCCCGCTGCAAGTGCACCGAGTCGATCTGCAAACCCTTTTCGGTCCAGTGCGCCGCCAGTTGCAGGCCTTTGAGCTCTTCGCTGCCATTGAACAGCAGACGGCCGACCTTGACGTCACCCAACTCGATGGCCAGTGGCAATTTCAAATCCGGAAGGCTGATCGGCCCGCTGCTTTGCTCTTCTGCGCCGGGCGGGAATTGCAGGCTGACCTGCTCGGCCTGCAACTGCTCGATGCACAGCGTCATGCGCGTCAGGCACAGCGGCGACCAGGCGAAAATCGCCTGGTTCAGCTCAACCCGGCTGTTGTCCTGCTGCCACAGCAGATGGTCGGCGCTCCACTGTCCACCCAAACGGCCCTGGAAATTCTCCACGGTCAAACCCGGCACCAACCCGAGCGCCCAGCGACTGCCCGTCGCCGTACCCAGCACGATGATCAAGGCCAGCACGACCAGCATCAGCAGCGCCGGGATCGCCAGCAGCGCTATTTTCAAACCACGCTTCACAGCTCAGGCCCCATGGAAAAGTGCAGTCGAATGCCGCCGTCGTCGTCCATCGCGTGGGCCAGATCGAGGCGAATCGGCCCCACCGGCGAAACCCAGCGTAAGCCAATACCGACGCCGGTCTTCAGGTTCGGCAATTCAAGGGTGTTGAAGGAGTTGCCCTGGTCGATGAAGGTTGCGACCCGCCACTTTTCGGCGATGGAGTATTGATATTCGACGCTGCCGGCCACCATGTAGCGGCCACCGATACGGTCGCCCTCGGAGTTCTCCGGGGACAGGCTCTGGTAGTCGTAACCGCGTACGCTCTGATCGCCACCGGCGAAGAAGCGCAGAGACGGCGGCACCGACTTGTAACCGTTGGTGGCGCTGCCGCCGACCTGCACCCGACCGAGGAAGCGGTGTTTATCGAAGACCGTGGTCAGGCCTTTGACCAGTGCCGTGCCGTAGATAAGGTTGGTGTCCGAACCCAATCCTTCCTTGGCCACCTTGGTTTCGAATTGCAGGCGATAGCCGTTGTGCGGGTCGATGCGGTTGTCGCTTTTCAGGTACGAATAGCTCACGCCGGGCATCAGCAAGGTGCTGAGCCCCGAGTCGTCACCGAGTGTGTATTCCTCGCGTTGCCATTTAAGCGACACCACCCGCTGCCAGCCGCTGGGCAACTTGCTGTGCCATTCGGGGCCGAGGGTCAGCAATTTGCTGCGGGAGTCGGTGCCAGCGATATCTTCATATTGATAGCCAGCGGCCCAGCGCAGTTTGTCGGTCAGCGGTGGATCCAGGGGAATGTCGTAAAACACCCCGACGTTCTGCCGCGGTGCCGACAGTTCGGCTTCCCAGCCATAGCTGTCACCTTGCGGGTTGACCCAGTGCCGGGTCCAGTTGGCCTTGATTCGCGGGCCGACATCGGTGGAAAACCCCAGACCCAAGCCCATGGTCCGAGGCTTGCGGGTGTCGAGTTTGACCGCCACCGGGATCACGTCGTCCTTGGATGCGGTCGGTGCCGCGTCGACGCGCACGCCTTCGAAATAACCGCTCGATTGCAGCGCCTGATTGAGTTCGGCGATCAGTTCGGAGTCATAGGGCGTACCGACCTTGAACGGCACCATGCGTTGCAGCAGGTCTTCGTCGAACGGTGTGTCGCCTTCAAAACTGACTTTGCCCAGCGCATAACGCGGGCCGCTGTCGTAGATCAATTCGATGTCGGCGACGCCCGCGCGCGGGTCCACCAACAGCTTCTGGCGGGTGAAGCGCCCACTGAAGAAGCCGAAGCGCGAGGCCTGGTTCTGGATCATCCGCTTGGCGTCTTCATAATGACCATGATTCAGCACCGCGCCGGGTTTCAGCAGGTCGCTTTTGGGCACACGAAAGGATTTGAGCGAGGCGGCAGGACCGTCGACACGTATCGTGACGTTACGCAAATGGATCGGCTCGCCGGGATCGATGTTCAGCACCAGGCGCGGCGTCTTACCGCCCTTCACGTCGCTGTCGATTTGCGGCTGGTAATACCCCAAGGCCTGGGCGGCCTTGCGCGCCTGTTCTTCGGCGCCGCGACTGAAGCGCAGCAAGGCTTCTTCATCGCGATCGCCGAGGCTACCGATATAGCCCTCTATATTGGCCTTCAGTTCATCGTTGGACGGTTTGATCCGCACATCCAATTCACTTTGCGCCAGCGCCGCGCAGCTGGATAACAGCATCAGCAGGCCGCTGGTCATTCTTCCTGGAACATTCATAGGCGCGGATGCTATCACGAGCTTGGGAGCCTGATAGAGCCGGACTTGCCCCAAAAAGTTCGGCGATTACGCTGTTGCTGTTTGTAACACCTGCGGATTGGCGTGGAAAAACACGTGCTCACGAATCGGTCCTACGGCCACTTCGCCAATTTCCTCATAGCCCTGACGCTTATAGAACTCCAGATAGCGAGGATTCCCGGTGTCGAGGATCACGCCTTGGGAGTGCTCATCGACCGCGCACCAGTTGTGCACCGCTTGCAGCAACTGTTCGCCAAAGTGCTTGCCCTGGAATTGCGGGTGAACCCCCAGCAATGGCAGGACGTGCACCGAGTCGGACGGCACGCACGCCATCACGGCGGCGTGGTAATCGAGGTAGCGTCGGGTACAGCGAAACCCGGTGCTGAGCACCATCCGCAGGCGCCAGGCCCAGCTTTCGGTGATACCCAGGCGGCGTTGCGGCGGCGCGATCAGGGCGATGCCGATCAAGCGGTCATTCACCAGCAGGCCGATGGCCGGTAAATCCTGCAGAAAGTGCTGTTTGATCAGTTCGCGCACCGTCGCCCGGACCCGCTGTTCATAACCGGGGCGTTCGGCTTCGAACAGGTAGCCGAACGTCGGCTCGTGCCGGTACGCCTGGTACAACAGGGAACGCGCTTCGCGGGAATAGCCGCTGTCGAGCATGTGAATATCGGCGATGGCGGTCGAGGTTTCGGGCATAACGGCGGATCTCCCTGGGGCACAGCTCAGATGGCTGCGCTCTTCTTGGTACGAGCCTTGGGGTGGCTTCACAGTTCCCCAGACAGGTATAGACCAAGCGAGGAGCTTCATCGACTGGGTTTGCCCGCGCCAACACATCTCTGACAGGACACAACGAATCCCCTCACCCCAAAGCTGGCCCCATTCCTACATGTCAGCTAGCATCGCACTTTTGCCAGGACTGCCGACCATGAAGATCGTCTCCTTCAACATCAACGGGCTGCGCGCTCGCCCGCATCAGCTGGCGGCGCTGATTGAGAAACATCAACCAGACGTGATCGGATTGCAGGAAACCAAGGTCCATGACGACCAGTTCCCCCTGGCCGAGGTTCAGGCGCTGGGTTATCACGTGCATTTCCATGGGCAAAAAGGCCACTACGGCGTCGCCCTGCTGTCGCGTCAGGAGCCGATTGCGCTGCACAAAGGTTTCGCCACCGACGAAGAAGACGCCCAGCGGCGCTTCATCTGGGGCACGTTCGCCGACGCCAATGGTGTGCCAGTGACCATCATGAACGGCTATTTCCCACAGGGCGAAAGCCGCGATCACCCCACCAAGTTCCCGGCCAAGGAACGTTTCTACAGCGATTTGCAGCAGTTGCTGGAAAGCCAGTTCAGCAACGACCAGCCGATCGTGGTGATGGGTGATGTGAACATTTCCCCGGAAGACTGCGACATCGGCATTGGCCCGGACAACATGAAACGCTGGCTGAAAACCGGCAAATGCAGCTTCCTGCCCGAAGAACGCGAATGGATGGCTCGCCTGAAGAACTGGGGTCTGGTGGACAGTTTCCGTCACCTGAACCCGGACGTTGCCGACCGTTTCAGCTGGTTCGACTACCGCAGCCGCGGTTTTGAAGATGAGCCCAAGCGCGGCCTGCGGATTGACCTGATCATGGCCTCCAACGGGTTGTTGCCGCGGGTTAAAGATGCGGGCGTGGATTACGAACTGCGCGGGATGGAAAAGCCTTCCGATCACGCGCCGATCTGGCTTGAGTTGAGCTGATCTGATCGTTCCCACGCGCAGCAACGGAATGCATCCCGTGACGCTCTGCGTCACATTCAACAGCGGAACGCGGAGCGTCCCCGGCGGCGTTCCTTTGCTGCGCGTGGGAACGATCACTGTCATCGCTCAGAAACCTTACTGACTTATTCTCCCGGCACTTTCTTTGGCTTATTAGGTGCCGGCATGACCCTGCGCGTGTTGTTCCTGTTGCTGCTCGGCGCCGTGCTGCCGTTGACGGTGTCGGCCGGCGATTTGCCGACACCCGAACGCGGCTCGGTGCTGCGC
This sequence comes from Pseudomonas sp. Pseusp11, assembly GCF_047304405.1. Taxonomy (NCBI): domain Bacteria; kingdom Pseudomonadati; phylum Pseudomonadota; class Gammaproteobacteria; order Pseudomonadales; family Pseudomonadaceae; genus Pseudomonas; species Pseudomonas sp. Pseusp11. The sequence continues at coordinate 14,935 of NZ_JBGLZF010000060.1, read as the reverse complement.
ATCCAGGGTTCCAACACCATTGGCGCGGCATTGGGGCCGGCGCTGGTCGAGGGGTTGATGCATGAGCAGGGCCTGCTCAAGGTGCACCGCGAAGCCCCGGACAAAGCCAACGAACAACGCATCGTCGGCGAAACCGCTCAGGGCCGTCGAGTCGAGGTGGAAGTCGCGGCCCACGGTTCCAGCACCGGATTCAAAGCCCTGAAAATCGCCTCCGCCGATCTTGCGGCCTCGTCACGGCCGATCAAGGACAGCGAACGACTGGATCTCGAACCGCTGGGCGACCTGAAAAGCCCGGTTGCCGAACAAGTCATCGCCATCGACGGGCTGGCCATCATCCTTCATCCGCACAATCCGCTGAAGCAGCTCAACACCGAGCAACTGGCACGAATTTTCAGCGGCGAAACGAAAAACTGGGAAGAACTCGGCGGCAGCGGTGGGACGATTCATCTCTACGCGCGGGATGACCAATCGGGCACCTATGACACGTTCAAGGAACTGGTCCTCAGCCCGCGTGGGAAAATGCTGAGCGGCAACGCGAAACGCTTCGAATCCAGCGAGCAATTGTCCGACGCGGTCAGTCTGGACCCGCAAGCCATCGGCTTCATCGGTTTGCCTTATGTGCGCCAGGCCAAAGCCGTGGCCATTGTCGATGGTGACTCCCAGGCCATGCTGCCGCTCAATAGCCTGATCGCGACGGAAGATTACCCGCTGTCCCGTCGGCTGTTCTTTTACCTGCCGCCGAACGGGAAAAATCCCTGGGCCAAGGCGCTGGTGAAGTTCGCCCAGAGCAGCAAAGGCCAGGCGATTGTCGCGGCCAATGGTTTTATCGCGCAGACCGTTCAGGCCATGGCCGTCACACCGAATGCGCTGATGCCCGAGGGTTATCAGGCACTCAGTCGGCATGCCCAGCGGCTGACGGTGAATTTTCGTTTCGAAGAAGGCAGCGCGACGCTGGACAACAAGGCCCGACAGGACCTGTCACGGGTGCTCGACTATATAAAGCAGCACGACAAAACCAATCGGCAGGTGACGTTGGTAGGGTTTGGCGATGCCAAGAGCGACCCCGCGCGGGCCGACCTGCTGTCGAAACTGCGGGCCATGGCGGTGCGGCGAGAACTGGTGAAAAGCGGCGTGGTGTTTCGCGAGATTCGCGGTTTTGGCGCCGAGATGCCGGTGGCGGCCAACAGCGGGGATGAAGGGCGGATCAAGAATCGGCGGGTTGAGGTTTGGGTGTATTGAAGTGAACACCGAACAATGTGGCTTGGGGGGCTTACTGTGGCGAGGGGGCTTGCCCCCGTTGGACCGCGAAGCGGGCCTCAAACCGGCCACCGCATTTTTCCTGGAAAGACGCGGTGTACAATTTACGACTGCTGCGCAGCCGAACGGGAGCAAGCTCCCTCGCCACAGGGTGTTACTGACCGCTACGCATCATTTCCTTAGGTACGTACTTGCCAATCTCGAACTTGCCAATCGCCGCGCGGTGCACTTCGTCCGGGCCGTCGGCCAGGCGCAGGGTGCGTTGCATGGCATACATGTAGGCCAGCGGGAAGTCGTTGGACACCCCTGCCCCGCCATGGATCTGGATCGCCCGGTCGATCACCCGCAACGCCACGTTCGGCGCGACGACTTTGATCTGCGCGATCTCGCTCTTCGCCACTTTGTTGCCGACGGTGTCCATCATGTACGCCGCTTTCAACGTCAGCAGTCGCGCCATGTCGATCTCCATCCGCGAATCGGCGATTTTGTCGATGTTGCCGCCCAAACGCGCCAGAGGTTTACCGAACGCGGTGCGGTTGACCGCCCGTTTGCACATCAGCTCCAGCGCGCGTTCAGCCATGCCGATCGAACGCATGCAGTGGTGAATTCGGCCCGGGCCGAGGCGACCTTGGGCGATTTCGAAGCCGCGTCCTTCGCCCAACAGGACGTTTTCGTACGGCACCCGGACATTTTCGAACAGCACTTCGGCGTGTCCGTGAGGCGCGTCGTCATAACCGAACACTGGTAGCGGACGCACAATCTTCACGCCTGGCGTATCCACCGGCACCAGAATCATCGAGTGCTGCGCATGGCGCGGTGCATCCGGGTTGCTCAAGCCCATGAAGATCAGGATCTTGCAGCGCGGATCGCAGGCCCCTGAAGTCCACCATTTCTTGCCGTTGATCACCCACTCATCGCCATCACGCACGGCACGGGCAGCCATGTTGGTGGCGTCGGACGAGGCCACGTCCGGTTCGGTCATGGCGAACGCCGAGCGGATCTCGCCGCGCAACAGCGGTTCGAGCCAGCGTTGCTTCTGCTCTTCGTTGGCGTAACGCACCAGCACTTCCATGTTACCGGTGTCGGGCGCCGAGCAGTTGAACGGCTCAGGGCCCAGCAACGAGCGGCCCATGATTTCCGCCAATGGCGCGTATTCGAGGTTGGTCAGGCCGGCACCCAGTTCGGACTCAGGCAGAAACAAATTCCACAGGCCTTCAGCCTTGGCCTTGAGTTTGAGTTCTTCCATGATTGCCGTCGGCTGCCAGCGATCGCCCTCGGCGACCTGGCGTTCGAACACCGCTTCGGCGGGGTAAACGTAGGTGTCCATGAACGCAGTCACGCGCTCACGCAGTTCCTGGACCTTGGGCGAATAAGCGAAATCCATGGCAGCTCTACCTTTTTATCTGGGGTTCAGAGGAGTTGTTCAGGTCATGTAATCGATGCTAGAACAGCTACGAAAATTTACCTAACCTATTCTCGGCGTGTATTAACATTCATCACCGATATATGATCGGCTGATTGCCAAGGCCAAAACCGCCCCTACAACAAGAGAGCCGCGTAATGAATCTGAGCAAGGTCGACCTCAACCTTTTCATCGTCTTCGACGCGATCTACACCGAAGCCAACCTGACCCGCGCCGGGCAGATTGTCGGCATTACTCAACCGGCGGTGTCGAACGCTCTGGCCCGCCTGCGCGAAACCTTCAACGATCCGCTTTTCGTGCGCACCGCCCAGGGCATGGTGCCGACGCCGATGGCGCAGAACATCATCGGCCCCGTGCGCAACGCCCTCTCCCTGCTGCGGGTGTCGGTGCAGGAAAGCCGCATCTTCAACCCGTTGCAGGCGGTCAAGACCTACCGCATCAGCATGACCGACCTCACCGAAGCGGTGATCCTGCCGCCGCTGTTCCAGCGCCTGCGCCGCATGGCGCCGACGGTGATCATCGAAAGTTTCCTGTCCAAACGCCGCGAAACCACCAAGGAACTGGCGGCCGGGCGCCTGGATTTCGCGGTGGATGCGCCGCTCAACACCGATCCGCAGGTGCGTCACGTCAAGTTGATGGAAGACCGTTATGTGTGCGCCATGCGCAAGGGCCATCCGCTGGCGGGCAAAGAGAAATTCACCCTCGACGATTACCTGTCCCTGACCCACATCCATATCTCCAGCCGCCGCAGCGGCCTGGGCTATGTCGACCTGGCCCTGGGCAAAATGGGCATCCAGCGCAAGATCGCCCTGCGCTCCCAGCATTACCTGATGGCGTCCCAGGTGTTACAGCAGACCGACATGGTCATGACCGTGCCGGAACGCTTCGCTCGTCGCCATGATTTGTACTCGGTGAACCTGCCGGTCAAAGAAGTTCCGCCGGTGGAAACCCACCTCTACTGGCACGAAAGCACCGACCAGGACCCGGCCAACCGCTGGATGCGCGAGCAGATGATCGAGTTGTGCCAGCAGGTCACGGCGCACGAGAAGAAGCTGGATACGGTGTAGGACGTTACCGTGTCATTGTTCTTCGCGGGCAAGCCCGCGAAGACGCCGGTGATACCAACGAAGATCCATGCCCCTTGACGTAAACGTCAACCTGACATTAGCTTAGCGCCATGACCTTTTTCGAGCGCTTCCATGAGCAGCCAGACCTATAGCATTTCCGACCTCGCCCGCGAACTCGACATCACCACCCGGGCCATTCGCTTCTATGAAGAGCAAGGCCTGCTCAGCCCCGAACGTCGCGGTCAGGAACGCATTTATTCGCCCCGTGACAAGGTCAGCCTGAAGCTGATCCTGCGGGGCAAGCGCATTGGTTTTTCCCTGGCCGAATGCCGCGAGCTGATCGAGCTCTATGACCCCTCCAGCGGTAACACCAAGCAATTGCACAGCATGCTGGCGAAAATTGCCGAACGTCGGGAACAACTCGAGCAGCAACTGCTGGACATCGAACAGATGAAGCTGGAACTCGACACGGCCGAAGAGCGCTGCACCCAGGCGCTGGAGCAAACGATCAAGAGCCAGCAGCTCGTGTAGGAGCTGTGAACATTCATACAATCTCAACAGGTCGATTCCCATGTCCCTCCCCACCCACGTACGCCTGGTCGAAGTCGGCCCCCGCGACGGTCTGCAAAACGAAGCCCAACCCATCAGCGTCGCGGACAAGGTGCAATTGGTCAATGCGCTCACCGCCGCTGGCCTCGGCTATATAGAAGTCGGCAGTTTCGTCTCGCCCAAATGGGTGCCGCAAATGGCCGGTTCCGCCGAGGTCTTCGCACAGATCCAGCGCAAGCCTGGCGTGACTTACGGCGCCCTCGCCCCCAACCTGCGGGGCTTTGAAGACGCTATCGCCGCCGGGGTCAAGGAAGTCGCCGTGTTCGCCGCAGCGTCCGAAGCGTTCTCCCAGCGCAATATCAATTGCTCGATCAGCGAAAGCCTGGAGCGCTTCGTGCCGATCATGGACGCGGCCAAACAACACGGCGTCAGCGTGCGCGGTTACGTGTCCTGTGTGCTGGGCTGCCCCTATGAAGGTGACGTCAAGCCTGCGCAAGTCGCCCGAGTCGCTCGCGAGCTCTATGCGATGGGCTGCTACGAGGTTTCGCTGGGAGACACCATCGGCACCGGCACCGCTGGCGCGACCCGCAAGATGTTTGAAGTGGTTTCGGCCGATGTGCCACGGGAAAAACTGGCCGGGCACTTCCACGACACCTATGGCCAGGCCATGGCCAATATCTACGCCAGCCTGCTGGAAGGCATTTCGGTATTCGACAGTTCCATCGCCGGCCTTGGCGGCTGCCCGTACGCCAAGGGCGCCAGCGGTAACGTCGCCACCGAAGACGTGGTTTACCTGCTCAACGGCCTGGGCATCGAGACCGGGATCGACCTGGACGCCTTGATTCGCGCCGGCCAGCAGATTTGCGCGGTGCTGGGGCGCCCTACCGGTTCTCGCGTGGCCAAGGCTCGCAGCGCACAGTGACAATGTGGATGTGTCCGGGTGTTACCGCGTGTTCTGGAACGTGGGGCGGAAACGAGTAACACGGAAACAAATTGTCAGGTTTGGTACGGATGAAAAAATCTCACAAAAATCAAATCATTGATTTTAAAGGACTTTTCAAAGTTGGCACGGCTTCTGCTATCTCTATGGCATAACAAGAATAAAAAGCTGCAAACCAATAAAAATAAGACGTAACGACTCTGACATAACAAGAACAACACGGCAGAGACGCAGCTAACAGATTTTTTTGGAGAAGGTGTGCTTTTCAGGGTGCTTTTCGGAGTAACCCGCAACCGGGCAGAGAACAATAAAACTACCTTCAGGTAGCTCCCGAACTGGTTGGATCGCTTGGCGAAAAAGTAGATCAGCGCTCAAAAAAATACGTTTGCTCTTGATCCCGGATGGGGATCGACAAAAACAGCGGTAAAGGGCCACGGTTGCCAAAAACAACAACAGACCGCCCCTCAATAATAAAAAAAGAGCACGTAACGACAAAATTAAAGGGGAGCTTCGGCTCCCCTTTGTGCTTTCCGGTATTCCGCTTTTTCCTCAAAAGATCGCAGCCTTCGGCAGCTCCTACGGCCGTACACAAACTTTGTAGGAGCTGCCGAAGGCTGCGATCTTTTGACCTTCAACGCATCGCTTTGAGCTCCTCGATGCTGATCTCGCGCATCCGGAACTTCTGGATCTTGCCGGTCACTGTCATCGGAAACTCCTCGACGAACTTGAAGTAACGCGGTGTCTTGAAGTGCGCAATGCGCTCCTTGCACCAGGCTTGCAGTTCCTGCTCGGTAGCGCTGTGACCCGGGTGGAATTTGATCCAGGCAACAATCTCTTCACCATAGCGCGAGCACGGAATCCCGATCACCTGCACATCCGCCACCGCCGGGTGGGTGAAGAAGAACTCTTCAAGTTCGCGCGGGTAAATATTCTCACCGCCGCGAATGATCATGTCCTTGTTACGCCCGGCGATGCACACGTAGCCTTCGTCGTTCATGCTCGCCAGGTCGCCGGTGTGCATCCAGCCAGCGTCATCGATAGCCTCGGCGGTGGCTTGCGGGTTTTTCCAGTAGCCGAGCATCACGCTGTAACCCCGAGTGCACAGCTCGCCAATGGTGCCGCGTGGCACCGGATTGCCCGCCTCGTCGATGATCTTGCTTTCCAGTTGCGGCTGGGTGCGGCCGACCGTGGTGACGCGCAACTCCAGGTCGTCCGACGGACCGGTCTGCAAAGACACGGGACTGGTTTCCGTCATGCCGTAGGCAATCTGCACTTCGCTCATGTGCATTTCGCCGATAACCCGACGCATCACCTCGATCGGACACGTCGCCCCGGCCATGATCCCGGTGCGCAGGCTCGATAAATCAAATTCGGCGCGCTTGGGCTGATCGAGCATGGCGATGAACATGGTCGGCACACCATAAAGCGCAGTAGCTTTTTCTTCGGCGACGGTGGTCAGGGTCAGCAGCGGATCGAAAGCATCGTTGGGGTAAATCATGGTGCTGCCGTGGGTAACACAGCCGAGGTTGCCCATGACCATGCCGAAGCAGTGATACAGCGGCACCGGAATCACCAGCCGATCATCGGCGGTCAGGCCGAGGCTTTCGCCGACCATGTAACCGTTGTTGAGAATGTTGTAGTGGCTGAGGGTCGCGCCCTTGGGGAAACCGGTGGTGCCGGAGGTGTACTGGATGTTCACCGCCTGGTCGAAATACAGGCTGTCCTGGCGTTCGCGCAACTGCTCGACCGACACGCTGGCCGCCAGATCGGTCAATTGCGACCACGGCAGGAAACCCGAGGGTGGCTGCGCATCCAGGCTGATGACCCCACGCAGTTCCGGCAGGCGTTCGCTCTGCAAGCGGCCGATGGATTGCTCCGCCAATTCCGGCACCAACCCTTGCAGCATGCCGTGATAGTCGGAGGTCTTGAAGGCCCCGGCACAGACCAGCCATTGGCAGCCGGATTGCTTCAATACGTATTCGAGTTCTGAACTGCGATAAGCCGGGTTGATGTTGACCAGGATCACGCCGATTTTCGCACTGGCGAACTGGCTGATGCACCACTGGGCGCAGTTCGGGGCCCAGATGCCGAGCCGGTCACCGGTTTGCAAACCCAGCGCCAGGAATGCTCTGGCGTGCAGATCAACAGCATCCGACAGCTGCTGCCAGGTGTAACGCAGTTGTTGGTGGCGCACGACCAGCGCCTCCCCGTTCGGGTATTGCGCGACGGTGTTATCAAACGCCTGGCCGATGGTCATCGCCAGCAAGGCTTTGTCCTGGGAACCACGGGTATAGCTGCGCTGCGGGTTTGCACTGGGTTGATCCATGACGACCCCTATTGTCTTTATTGTAGGAGCGAGGCTTGTGTGGCAAGCCACATAAGGCGACGCTGGTCTTTCAGAACTGGCTCTACTCTCGCTCAAGTTGACGTTAACGTAAAGGGTGATTGACAGCCATTCGTCACAGGCTTACGTTAACGTAAAGGTGAGAGCTGAATTACTGCCCTCCCCACCCTACAAAAAAGCCAAAAGGTGCCCCATGAGCTACCCATCCCTGAACTTTGCCCTCGGTGAAACCATCGACATGCTGCGCGATCAGGTTCAGTCCTTCGTCGCCAAAGAGATCGCCCCGCGCGCCGCTCAGATCGACATCGACAACCTGTTCCCGGCCGACCTGTGGCGCAAATTCGGCGACATGGGCCTGCTGGGCATCACCGTGCCGGAAGAGTACGGCGGCGCCGGCCTGGGTTATCTGGCGCACGTGGTCGCCATGGAAGAAATCAGCCGTGGTTCGGCGTCGGTCGCCCTGTCCTACGGCGCGCACTCCAACCTCTGCGTCAACCAGATCAACCGCAACGGCACTCACGAACAGAAAAGCAAATACCTGCCGAAACTGATCAGCGGCGAACACATCGGTGCCCTGGCCATGAGCGAGCCGAACGCCGGTTCTGACGTGGTCTCGATGAAGCTGCGCGCCGACAAACGCGGCGATCACTACGTGCTCAACGGCAGCAAGACCTGGATCACCAACGGTCCGGATGCCAACACTTATGTGATCTACGCCAAGACCGACCTGGAAAAAGGCCCGCACGGCATCACCGCGTTTATCGTCGAGCGGGACTGGAAAGGCTTCAGCCGCAGCAGCAAATTCGACAAGCTCGGCATGCGCGGTTCGAACACCTGCGAGCTGTTCTTCGATGACGTCGAAGTGCCGGAAGAAAACATTCTCGGCGTGCTCAATGGCGGGGTGAAAGTGCTGATGAGCGGCCTCGACTACGAGCGCGTGGTGCTTTCCGGTGGCCCGACCGGGATCATGCAGGCCTGTATGGACCTGATCGTGCCGTACATCCACGACCGCAAACAGTTCGGCCAGAGCATCGGCGAATTCCAGCTGATCCAGGGCAAAGTCGCCGACATGTATACCCAACTCAACGCCAGCCGCGCCTACCTGTATGCGGTGGCCCAGGCCTGCGAGCGCGGCGAAACCACCCGCAAGGATGCCGCCGGGGTGATCCTCTACAGTGCCGAGCGTGCCACGCAAATGGCCCTCGACGCGATCCAGATTCTCGGCGGCAACGGCTACATCAACGAATTCCCGGCCGGTCGTCTGCTGCGTGACGCCAAACTGTATGAAATCGGCGCCGGCACCAGTGAGATCCGTCGCATGCTGATCGGTCGCGAACTGTTCAACGAAACCCGCTAAACGGAGCTGTCCATGGCTATCCTGCATACCCAGCTCAACCCCCGTTCGGCGGAGTTCGCGGCTAACAGCGCGGCGATGCTCAAACAGGTCGACGCCCTGCACACCCTGCTCGCGCAAGTGCAGCAAGGTGGTGGCCCGAAGGCGCAAGAACGTCACACTTCACGGGGCAAATTGCTGCCCCGCGAGCGGATCAATCGCCTGCTCGATCCGGGTTCGCCATTTCTCGAGATCAGCCAACTGGCGGCCTACGCGGTGTACGGCGAAGACGTTCCCGCCGCTGGCGTGATTGCCGGGATCGGCCGGGTGGAAGGCGTCGAATGCATGATCGTCGCCAACGATGCCACCGTGAAAGGCGGCTCGTATTACCCGCTGACCGTGAAAAAACACCTGCGCGCACAAACCATCGCCCAGCAGAATCGCCTGCCATGCATTTATCTGGTGGACTCCGGCGGCGCCAACCTGCCGCGTCAGGATGAAGTGTTCCCGGACCGTGAGCACTTCGGGCGGATTTTCTTCAACCAGGCCAACATGAGCGCCATGGGCATTCCGCAAATTGCGGTGGTCATGGGCTCTTGCACCGCCGGGGGCGCTTACGTACCGGCGATGGCCGACGAAGCGATCATGGTTCGTCAGCAGGCCACGATTTTCCTCGCCGGCCCACCGCTGGTGAAAGCCGCGACCGGCGAAGTGGTCAGCGCCGAAGACCTCGGCGGGGCCGATGTGCACTGCAAGATTTCCGGGGTCGCCGACCACTACGCCGAAAGCGATGAACATGCTCTGGCATTGGCTCGACGCAGCGTGGCCAACCTCAACTGGCGCAAGCTCGGTGAACTGCAGCAACGCACACCGATCGCGCCGCTGTACAGCAGCGACGAGTTGTACGGTGTGGTCTCGGCCGACGCCAAGCAACCGTTCGACGTGCGTGAAGTGATCGCGCGACTGGTGGACGGCTCGGTGTTCGATGAGTTCAAGGCACTGTTCGGGACGACGTTGGTGTGCGGTTTCGCCCACCTGCATGGCTACCCGATCGCGATCCTCGCCAACAACGGCATCCTCTTCGCCGAGGCCGCGCAGAAAGGCGCGCACTTCATCGAACTGGCCTGCCAGCGCGGCATTCCATTGCTGTTCCTGCAAAACATCACCGGTTTCATGGTCGGCCAGAAGTACGAGGCCGGCGGCATCGCCAAGCACGGCGCGAAATTGGTGACCGCCGTGGCTTGTGCCAAAGTGCCGAAATTCACCGTGATCATCGGCGGCAGTTTCGGCGCCGGTAACTACGGCATGTGCGGGCGCGCCTACGATCCACGCTTCCTGTGGATGTGGCCGAATGCGCGGATCGGCGTGATGGGCGCCGAACAGGCGGCGGGCGTGCTGGTGCAGGTCAAGCGTGAGCAAACCGAGCGCAGCGGGCATCGTTTCAGCGCCGAGCAGGAAGCCGAGATCAAGCAACCGATCCTCGATCAGTACGAAGAACAGGGGCACCCCTACTACTCCAGCGCCCGGCTGTGGGACGACGGCGTCATTGACCCGGCGCAGACCCGCGACGTGTTGGCCCTGGCCTTGTCGGCGTCGCTGAACGCACCCATCGAACCGAGCCGCTTCGGCGTGTTCCGGATGTGATCTGGAGAAAACCATGAGCGACTTCAACACCCTCGAGCTGCAGACCGACCCGCGTGGTTTTGCCACCCTGTGGCTCAGCCGAGAAGAAAAGAACAACGCGTTCAACGCCGAAATGATCCGCGAACTGATCCTCGCGCTGGACAAAGTGTCGGGCGATGCCAGCCTGCGTTTTCTGCTGATCCGCGGGCGCGGCAAGCATTTCAGCGCAGGTGCCGATCTGGCCTGGATGCAGCAATCGGCCGAACTCGATTACCACACCAACCTTGATGACGCCCGGGAACTGGCGGAGTTGATGTACAACCTCGCCAAACTGAAAGTCCCGACGCTGGCCGTGGTGCAGGGCGCGGCGTTTGGCGGCGCGCTGGGCCTGATCAGTTGCTGCGACATGGCGATTGGCGCCGACGACGCGCAGTTCTGCCTGTCGGAAGTGCGCATCGGCCTGGCGCCAGCGGTCATCAGCCCGTTCGTGGTGCAAGCCATCGGCGAGCGCGCGGCGCGGCGTTATGCCTTGACTGCCGAACGTTTCGGCGGGCAACGGGCTCGGGAAATCGGCCTGTTGTCAGAGAGCTATCCGATGGCTGAGCTGGAGCAGAAAGTCGATCAGTGGATCGACAATCTACTGCTCAACAGCCCGGCAGCCATGCGCGCCAGCAAGGATCTGCTGCGTGAAGTCGGCAACGGCGCGCTGACCCCGGCGCTGCGCCGCTACACCGAGAATGCCATCGCCCGAATTCGCGTCAGCCCGGAAGGCCAGGAAGGCCTGCGCGCCTTCCTGCAAAAACGTTCGCCCACCTGGCAAGCCGAAATCACCCTCAAGGAGCCGCGTTGATGAGCGCACCTGTTCTCACCACCCTGCTGGTGGCCAACCGTGGCGAAATCGCCTGCCGGGTGATGCGCACCGCCAAGGCTCTGGGCCTGACCACTGTGGCCGTGCACAGCGCCACCGACCGTGACGCCCGGCACAGCCGCGAAGCGGATATCCGCGTCGACCTGGGCGGCAGCAAAGCCGCCGACAGTTACCTGCAAATCGACAAACTGATCGCCGCCGCGAAAGCCAGCGGTGCTCAGGCGATTCATCCCGGTTATGGTTTTCTCTCGGAAAACGCCGGGTTCGCCCGGGCGATCGAGGCGGCTGGCCTGATCTTCCTCGGCCCGCCCGCCTCGGCCATCGACGCCATGGGCAGCAAGTCCGCGGCCAAAGCCTTGATGGAAACCGCCGGTGTGCCGCTGGTGCCCGGCTATCACGGCGAAGCCCAGGACCTCGACACCTTCCGCGATGCCTGCGAACGCATTGGTTATCCGGTGTTGCTCAAGGCTACGGCGGGCGGCGGCGGCAAAGGCATGAAAGTGGTCGAGGACGTCAGCCAACTGGCCGAAGCCCTGGCCTCGGCGCAGCGTGAAGCACAATCGTCGTTCGGCGATTCGCGGATGTTGGTCGAGAAATACCTGCTCAAGCCACGTCACGTGGAAATCCAGGTGTTCGCCGACCAGCATGGCAACTGTCTGTATCTCAACGAGCGTGACTGCTCGATTCAGCGTCGTCATCAGAAAGTCGTCGAAGAAGCACCCGCTCCAGGCCTGAGCCCGGAACTGCGTCGGGCCATGGGTGAAGCCGCCGTGCGTTCGGCTCAAGCGATCGGTTATGTCGGCGCTGGCACCGTGGAGTTTTTGCTGGATGCGCGCGGTGAGTTCTTCTTCATGGAAATGAACACGCGCCTGCAAGTCGAACACCCGGTAACCGAGGCCATTACCGGCCTCGACCTGGTGGCCTGGCAGATTCGTGTAGCCCGTGGCGAAGCGCTGCCGATGACACAGGATCAGGTGCCGCTGATCGGCCATGCGATCGAAGTACGGTTGTATGCCGAAGACCCGGGCAACGATTTTCTGCCGGCCACCGGGCGCCTGGCGTTGTACCGCGAATCCGCCGAAGGGCCGGGGCGTCGTGTGGACAGTGGCGTCGAAGAAGGCGACGAGATTTCGCCGTTCTACGACCCGATGCTTGGCAAGCTGATTGCCTGGGGCGAAGACCGTGAACAGGCGCGGCTGCGATTGCTGAGCATGCTCGAGGAGTTTGCCATTGGCGGGCTGAAGACCAACATCAACTTCCTGCACCGGATCATCGGCCACCCGGCGTTTGCCGCCGCCGAACTGGATACCGGGTTCATTCCGCGTTATCAGGAGCAACTGCTGCCAGCACCTTCGCCGCTCAGTGATGAGTTCTGGCAAGCGGCGGCCCAGGCGTTTGCGCAAAGTCAGCCGTCTGTGTTGCGCGCCGATGATCCGAGTTCGCCGTGGGCCTTCAACAATGGTTTCCGTGCCGGATTGCCGACAGAAATCACTTTGCACTTGAGTTGCGAAGGGCAAGACCGGGCGCTGACCCTGGGCAATGCCGACATGCATACCGCACGGCTCAAGGGTGAATACCTGCTGACCGAGCACAGCGGTTTGCGCCGCCAGCACCGGGCCATCCGCCGTGGCGATGCGCTGTATCTGCAATGGGACGGCGAGCTGCGCCGCATCGAGTCGTTTGACCCGATCGGCGCCGTCGAAGCCAGTCACAGCCATCAGGGCGGGCTCACCGCGCCCATGAACGGCAGCATCGTGCGGGTGTTGGTGGAGGCCGGGCAAACGGTCGAAGCCGGGGCGCAACTGGTGGTGCTGGAAGCGATGAAGATGGAGCACAGCATTCGCGCGCCCCATGCCGGGGTGATCAAGGCATTGTATTGCCAGGAAGGCGAAATGGTCGGCGAAGGCAGTGCGTTGGTGGAGTTGGAACAAGCGTGAAATGAAGATCGGTCCTACGCGTTGCGAGGACCGATCCGATTAAAATTTGGCAGTCGCCTGAACCACCACGCCGATGATTCGGCATTCCTCGGTGTAAAGGGCTTTCGGATAGGTCGGATTGAGCGGGACCAGGTAACGCTGCCCGCCCTCTTCGATCAGCTTGCGAAAAACTGCCTCGGCACTGCCGGGCCATTGAGCGATCACCAGTTTGCCAGGCTCCGGCACGATAGCCGGGTCGACCAGAATCAACATGCCCTCGGCAATGCTCGCACCCGTGGGTGCCGTCATCGCATCGCCGACCACCACCAGCCAGAACGCCGCGCCCTGTGCGTGGTAATCGGACAGCTCGAAACGTGGCTTGCTGACAGCCAGCGAGTTGCCGTAGGTCGATAGCTCTCCGTCGCGCACCTCCCCGGTTTCCCGCCAGTCGCTGACCGGGTAGCGAAAGTACGGGTTGTACTTTTGCGTCAGACAGATCTCCTCATCCTCTGAGGGCAGCGGCTCCCTGATCACCATCGCCACTTCCAGATAGTCCATGCCGAGCGCCCGCAAGACACGATTCATCTCTGCGATGCCGGGCTGACGACGTTTATTGAGCCAGTGGCCGACGCCACCCTGGGACATCCCGATGCGCTCGGCGAGTATTTCTTGAGTGACTTTGAGTTCACTCATTTTGGCCTTGACCAATTCAATCCATTTATCCATGTGCGGCACGATACGTGGGGTACTCCGACCATCAAAACACAAATTGTAGTATTAAAACTGAAGACACAAATACAGTACGTACTAAGCTGGGCTCACGGATTTGAATTTCTCACGGAGCTCGCCATCGTCATGACCATCCCCAGCAATACCCTGCCCGACATGCAAATCGACACCAGCCTCACCTCGCCAAAAGGCTCTGCCGCCGCGCAGCGGGCACTGGACTATTACTTGAAACCAGCTGTGTCAGAAGCGGCCAGCGAAGAACGTTTCTTTGATGTGAACCGTAACATCAGCAGCGAAGAGGCGCTGGTCCATGCTTCGGATCTGCTGCGGTGCGCCGTTGCCACCGCGCATGAGTCAGCCAACCAGCTGCAGGGCGCAAGCCGGGATCTGGCGTTTTCGACGGTGCACATGATCGACATGGCCAAGGCGATGGTCGACCGGGCCCTGGAGGGCAATCAGAACAATTGAGGCGGGAGCGTATTGGAGGAGGACAAGAAAATTTTTCCAATCGCGCAGGTAGAAACATTTGACTTGCAAATGATAATGATTATTATTGCATCAACTGATCGCGAGATCAGTCGATAGACCAAGAGACCTTAGGTCGGACTCCTGGACTATCTCCTCATCAGGCTAATCACGGTTTTTGACCCGGCTTTTTGCCGGGTCTTTTTTTTGCCAGTTCATCTGGCTTTGGCTTCAGGCTAATGAAGTCTGTAGGTGCTGCAAAATTCGATTGGCGCGGATGATATCAAAAGAATATCTACTGCCAAGAGAAGCCCGGCAGCACTGGGCCAAACTAACGAAAAATAGCACTTGAGAATCAATTGCGCAGTCTCTAAGCTGCATCGGCGTCAAGGAGGACGCCCCCCCTTCTACACCCCCGTAA
>NZ_JBGLZF010000005.1:0-239485 GCF_047304405.1 Pseudomonas sp. Pseusp11 | reverse complement strand
TGTTAAAGAGCGGTTGGTTAAGATCTTTCGTCTCAACCGAGGCGCGCATTCTACAGCAGCCTCTGTTGCTGTCAAGCGGTTATTTTCAGAAGTTTTCAAAGTTTCCTTTGCAACTTCAACCACTTGCGCTTCCGATCTCTCGTTAGCGGGAGGCGAATTCTACAGCGTTAGTCGCTGCTGTCAACACCTCTTTTTCTCCGCTTTCGACCGAGACGATCGAACCGTCAATAAGGCGACAATACCCTGCCCTACCAACTCCTTCTGGCTTCGATAAACTGAAGCGTAACCGCTGTCGAAAACCGCGTAACTCATTGTTTACCAAGGAGTTTTCCGTTTCGACTGCGCCGGAAGTGGGGCGAATTATAGACGTCCAGAATCTGCCGTCAACCTCTAATTTGGCTTTATCTATCAATAGCTTGCAGAAAGCCGGAAAACCGCCCGCGTTCCTTCTATAAAGGAGAGCAAAACCACTCCCTCTATATAGAAGAGGACTTCAGAGCACCCCCGCCTCTTTGAAAGCAGCGACTGCGTCGGCATTCAGACCCAATACCCGCTGCAAAACCTCCAGCGTATGCTCACCCAATAAAGGAGGTGCGCTACGGTACTCCACTGGCGTCTCGGACAGGCGTATCGGGCTCGCAACTTGGGGTACGATCCCGGCCAAAGCATGAGGCAGCTCAATAGCCAACCCACGAGCCTGAACCTGAGGGTCGGCAAACACCTGAGCCAGATCATTGATCGGCCCACACGGCACGCCTGCCTGCTCCAACCGCATCACCCATTCAGCAGTGGTCTTGAACACGGTCGCCTGGCGGATCAGCGGGATCAGCACCGCCCGATTTGCCACCCTTAACTTATTGGTCGCAAAACGCGGATCATCCGCCCACTGCGGCTGCCCGGCCACCTCCGCAAATTTGCGGAACTGCCCATCATTACCCACGGTGAGGATGAAGTCGCCATCGGCTGTAGGAAAGTCCTGATAAGGCACGATGTTCGGATGGGCGTTGCCCAGGCGCTTAGGCGCAATGCCCGTAGTCAGGTAGTTCATCGCCTGGTTCGCCAGACACGCCACCTGAACGTCCAGCAATGCCATATCAATGTGCTGACCGCCGCCACCATGATCCCGATGAGCCAGCGCAGCCAGGATCGCTACCGTTGAATAGAGCCCAGTCAGAATGTCTGTCAGCGCCACGCCAACTTTCACCGGGCCTGCACCTTCATCTCCTTCGGGGCGACCGGTCAAACTCATCAGACCGCCCAAGCCCTGGATCATGAAGTCATAACCCGCACGCTTGGCATACGGGCCGGTCTGACCGAACCCAGTGATCGAGCAATAGATCAGCTTCGGATTGGCCACCTTTAGCGACTCGTAGTCCAGCCCATATGCCGCAAGACCACCGACCTTGAAGTTCTCGATGAGGATGTCCGACTTCGCCGCCAACTCACGCACCAGTTGCTGACCCTCTGGCCGCGTGAAGTCGATGGTTACCGATTGCTTGTTGCGGTTGGCGGACAAGTAATAGGCCGCCTCGCTGGTGTTCTCGCCATAGGCGTCTTTAAGGAACGGAGGTCCCCAGGCGCGCGTGTCATCGCCATTACCCGGACGCTCGACCTTGATGACGTCAGCGCCAAGGTCCGCAAGGATCTGCCCGGCCCAAGGCCCGGCGAGCACCCGCGACAAATCCAGTACCCGTAGATGCGAAAGCGCGCCCATGGCCGTTCTCCTATTAATAGAACGCCTGGATGCCGGTCTGCGCGCGACCGAGGATCAGCGCGTGGACGTCATGCGTACCTTCATAGGTATTCACCACTTCCAGGTTGACCAAGTGGCGAGCCACACCGAACTCATCGGAGATACCGTTGCCACCCAGCATGTCGCGAGCCATGCGAGCGATGTCGAGGGACTTGCCGCAAGAGTTGCGCTTCATCATCGAAGTGATCTCGACCGCGGCAGTACCTTCATCTTTCATACGTCCCAGACGCAGGCAGCCTTGCAACGCCAGAGTGATTTCGGTCTGCATGTCGGCCAGCTTCTTCTGGATCAACTGAGTGGCCGCCAATGGACGACCAAACTGCTGACGATCCAGGGTGTACTGACGAGCGGTGTGCCAGCAGAACTCGGCAGCGCCCAGTGCGCCCCAGGAAATGCCGTAACGTGCCGAGTTAAGGCAGGTAAAAGGGCCCTTCAAACCACGGACATCCGGGAAGATGTTCTCTTCAGGAACAAACACGTTGTCCATGACGATCTCGCCGGTGATGGATGCACGCAGGCCAACCTTGCCATGAATCGCCGGAGCGCTCAGACCTTTCCAGCCCTTCTCCAGCACAAAGCCACGAATGTCGCCCGCATCGTCCTTGGCCCAAACCACGAATACATCAGCGATCGGGCTGTTGGTGATCCACATCTTGCTGCCGGTGAGGCTGTATCCACCTTCCACTTTGCGTGCACGAGTAATCATCGCGCCCGGGTCGGAACCGTGGTTGGGCTCGGTCAGACCGAAGCAACCGATCCACTCACCCGTGGCCAGCTTCGGCAGGTATTTCTGCTTCTGTGCTTCGGTACCGAATTCATTGATCGGCACCATGACCAGCGAGGACTGCACACTCATCATCGAGCGGTAGCCGGAGTCGACACGCTCGACCTCACGGGCAATCAGGCCGTAGCTGACGTAGTTCAAGCCACTGCCACCGTATTGTTCAGGGATGGTCGCACCCAGCAGACCCACTTCACCCATCTCACGGAAAATCGCCGGGTCAGTCTTCTCATGACGGAAAGCTTCGAGAACACGCGGTGCGAGCTTCTGCTGAGCGAATTGCTCGGCCGTGTCGCGAATCATGCGTTCTTCTTCAGTGAGCTGTTGATCCAGCAACAGGGGATCGATCCAGTTGAAGCTAGCTTTACCGCCCATGAGTGAGTCCTCTCGAATCGGGTCAAATAACGTGGATTGATCCTAGGCCGGGTTCGGCGTCCCGGCAAACGAGGTTTTCGCATACTGTTGTGCTAATTTCTCACTCCGAAACGTTGCAAAATCGCCTTTATGCAATGCATTAGTGAGGTTGACGTACATGCGCAGGAAGATCCCCAGCACAACAGCCCTGATCAGCTTTGAAGCGGCAGCGCGCCACGAGAGCTTTACCAAGGCTGCCCAGGAGCTTTCTCTCACTCAGGGAGCGATTTGCCGGCAGATCGCCAGCCTCGAGGAGTTCCTCAATGTCGAACTGTTCCGACGTTCGCGGCGCGGAGTGAAGCTGACAGAGGCCGGGCTTTCCTACAGCCGCAGAGTGGCCACCCAACTCGACGCGGTTGAACGGGACACCTTGTCAGTGATGGGCCAACAAGGAGCCAACTCGATCGAACTGGCGGTGGTTCCGACCTTCGGCACTCAATGGCTGCTGCCACGACTCAAGGACTTCCAGCACAAACACCCAGAGGTGACGGTCAACCTTACAAACCGTACACGCCCCTTCCTGTTTGCCGACACCGACTTCGATGCCGCCATTTACTTCGGCGACGCCGACTGGCCGGGTACCGAATCCCACAGGCTAATGGGCGAGAATCCGATGCCGGTGTGCAGCCCCACGTTGCTGGGCCAAAAAACCAACCTGAGCCCCGGTGAAATCGCCGAGTTGCCCTTGCTACAACAGACCACCCGCCCTTATGCCTGGCGCCAATGGTTCAACTCCCAGAACCTGAATGTCCCGCGAGACATGACAGGACCGCGTTACGAGCTATTCTCCATGCTCGCCCAAGCGGCGATGCATGACATGGGGATCGCGCTGATTCCGCCATTCCTGATTCAGCGCGAATTGGTGGAGAAGCGCCTGGTCATTGCCAATGCCCAAGCACTATCGAGCATCAAGGCCTACTACCTGATGATTCCTGATCGAAAGGTCGAATCAGCCTCTTTGAAGGCATTTCGCGACTGGCTGGTAAATCAGGCACATAGCTACAACCTAGAAGAATAAAGGCTCACACTGATTAGCTGACCACGTAGTCAATAAAACAAAAGCACTACAGATATAAGTATTTGTCGCATATCGACAGACTGTACTGAAAACAGTACAAACGTCCCACAAGCGTTTGAGTACGTGGCTTTGAGCCTCTACTGGCAAGCAATGACAACCTATTCACCGTGCGGATGTGTAAATTCTTGAATTTTGGCTAAAAACCTTAGAAGCCACGGCCTGCAAGGGATTTATCAGAGAGGTGCGACATTCGGTCACGGGGTGACTTGTAGTTAATTTTCCGTCACCCGTCATAATCCCTTGAAGGGCACAAAGTTCGCCTGCAAAATGCCGCGCCCCGCCCTGATTTGGCGGGACCGTGCTGATCGGCCGCCCCAGCCGCACCATCCGAAGTGCCTGGGTTTACTCAATAAGATCACGCAGGAGATTTGACGTGCACATTGGTGTTCCTCTCGAAACCCAGACGGGTGAAACACGGGTTGCTGCAACCCCGGAAACCATCAAGAAGCTGATCGGCCAGGGTCATAAGGTCACTGTACAAAGCGGCGCCGGCATTAACGCCAGCGTTGTCGACAGTGCTTATGAAGCTGCAGGCGCAACCATTGGCAGCGCCAACGATGCGTTTGGTGCCGAGCTGATTCTCAAGGTGGTCGCCCCCAGCGACAGCGAACTGACGCTGATCAAGAGCGGCACCGTCGTGGTGGGCATGCTCAACCCGTTCAGCAATGAAACCATCGCCAAACTGGCCGAATGCGGCATTACCGCGTTTGCGCTGGAAGCTGCGCCACGCACCTCCCGCGCCCAGAGCCTGGATGTGCTGTCCTCCCAAGCGAACATCGCCGGTTATAAGTCCGTGCTGCTGGCCGCTCACTACTACCCACGCTTCATGCCGATGCTGATGACCGCCGCGGGTACCGTGAAAGCGGCGCGCGTGCTGATTCTCGGTGCCGGTGTGGCCGGTTTGCAGGCGATTGCCACTGCAAAACGTCTGGGCGCCGTGATCGAAGCGTCCGATGTGCGTCCTGCGGTGAAGGAGCAGATTGAATCCCTGGGTGCGAAATTCGTCGACGTGCCGTACGAAACCGATGAAGAGCGCGAATGCGCCGTCGGTGTCGGCGGTTATGCGCGCCCCATGCCGGCCAGCTGGATGCAGCGTCAGGCCCTGGCCGTACACGAACGCGCCAAGCAGGCTGACATCGTCATCACCACGGCACTGATCCCGGGCCGCAAGGCGCCGACACTGCTCAGCGCCGAAACTGTGGCGCAGATGAAGCCAGGCTCGGTGGTTGTCGACCTCGCTGCAGCCCAGGGCGGCAACTGCCCGCTGACCGTGGCGGACCAGGTCGTGGTCTCGAATGGCGTGACCATTGTCGGCCCGACCAATCTGGCCGGTGCGGTGGCGGCAGACGCTTCGGCGCTGTACGCACGCAACCTGCTGGACTTCCTGAAGCTGGTCTTCAACAAGGAAGGCCAGTTCGAAGTGAACCTAGAAGACGACATCGTCGCAGCGTGCCTGATGTGCCGCGACGGCCAAGTCATCCGCAAAAACGCCTAAGCAGGGATTCAGACGATGGAAGAGCTTATCTCCCCCGGTATCTACAACCTGATCATCTTCGTGCTGGCGATTTATGTCGGTTATCACGTGGTCTGGAACGTTACACCTGCACTGCACACGCCATTGATGGCGGTGACCAACGCCATTTCGGCGATTGTGATCGTCGGCGCGATGCTGGCGGCCGCTTTGACCGTAACACCATTGGGTAAAACCATGGGCACCCTGGCGGTGGCTCTGGCGGCCGTGAACGTGTTCGGTGGTTTCCTGGTCACCCGTCGCATGCTTGAGATGTTCAAGAAAAAAGCCCCGAAAGCCGTACAAGAAGAGGCGCCCAAGTAATGAGCATGAACCTGGTAACGACGCTGTACCTGATCGCGTCGATCTGCTTCATCCAGGCCCTCAAAGGCCTGTCGCACCCGACCACGTCGCGGCGCGGCAACGTGTACGGCATGCTCGGCATGGCCTTGGCGATCCTCACCACCATCGGTCTCATCTATAAGCTGGCGGCGCTCTCCATTGAGCAAGGCGGTGCTACCGCCGGCATCGGCTACGTCATCGTCGGTCTGCTGGCCGGCGGTACCGCCGGTTCGATCATGGCCAAGCGCGTTGAAATGACCAAAATGCCGGAGCTGGTCGCCTTCATGCACAGCATGATCGGTCTGGCGGCGGTGTTCATCGCCATTGCAGCCGTCGTCGAGCCGCAGTCGTTGGGCATCGTCAAACATCTGGGCGATTCGATTCCGGCGGGTAATCGTCTGGAGCTGTTCCTCGGCGCGGCCATCGGTGCAATCACCTTCTCCGGTTCGGTGATCGCGTTTGGCAAGCTGTCGGGCAAGTACAAGTTCCGCCTGTTCCAGGGCGCACCAGTACAGTTCAGCGGTCAGCACAAACTGAACCTGCTGCTGGGTCTGGCGACGCTGGCACTGGGTGTCACGTTCATGCTGACCGGCAACTTCAGCGCCTTTGCCCTGATGCTGATCCTGGCCTTCGTGATGGGCGTGCTGATCATCATCCCGATCGGCGGCGCCGACATGCCCGTCGTGGTGTCGATGCTCAACAGCTACTCCGGTTGGGCGGCAGCGGGTATCGGCTTCTCGCTGAACAACTCGATGCTGATCATTGCCGGCTCGCTGGTGGGCTCGTCCGGTGCGATCCTTTCGTACATCATGTGCAAGGCGATGAACCGTTCGTTCTTCAACGTGCTGCTCGGCGGTTTCGGCAACACCGCGGATGCTGGCCCGGCGGGCTCCAAAGAAGCCCGTCCGGTGAAATCCGGTTCGGCTGATGACGCCACCTTCCTGCTGACCAACGCCGACACCGTGATCATCGTTCCAGGCTATGGCCTGGCGGTAGCACGGGCGCAGCACGCCTTGAAAGAGCTGACCGAGAAACTGAGCCACCGCGGCGTAACCGTGAAGTATGCGATTCACCCGGTTGCCGGCCGGATGCCTGGCCACATGAACGTATTGCTGGCCGAGGCCGAAGTGCCTTACGACCAGGTGTTCGAGATGGAAGACATCAACTCCGAGTTCGGCCAGGCCGACGTGGTGCTGGTGCTCGGCGCCAACGACGTGGTGAACCCGGCAGCCAAGAACGACCCGAAATCGCCGATTGCCGGCATGCCGATTCTCGAAGCGTTCAAGGCCAAGACCATCATCGTCAACAAGCGCTCGATGGCCAGCGGCTATGCCGGCCTGGACAACGAGTTGTTCTATCTGGACAAGACCATGATGGTTTTCGGCGACGCCAAGAAAGTCATCGAAGACATGGTTAAAGCCGTCGAGTAAAAACCTTCGGCAACCTGAACGCCCCGACTCGTCGGGGCGTTTTTGTTTGCGTCTGTTACCGATCCTGCAAAGGTGTTTTGCCTGAAAGCACCGGAATAGACGCCCCGAATGCGACCTTGGTAGCGGGACGGGCGCCGCTCGAATTCACTAGACTGCGCACCTTGCTTCCGTTGCCCGAGATAACAATCATGTACCGTGACCGTATTCGCTTGCCTTCATTGTTGGACAAGGTAATGAGCGCCGCCGACGCTGCCGCTCTGATTCAGGACGGCATGACCGTCGGCATGAGCGGCTTTACCCGAGCCGGCGAAGCCAAGGCCGTGCCTCATGCACTGGCCGAGCGCGCCAAGGTCACGCCGCTGAAAATAAGCTTGATGACCGGCGCCAGCCTGGGCAACGACCTCGACAAACAGCTGACTGAAGCCGGCGTACTGTCGCGACGCATGCCGTTCCAGGTGGACAGCACTCTGCGCAAGGCGATCAATGCCGGCGAAGTCATGTTCATCGACCAGCACCTGTCGGAAACCGTAGAGCAGCTGCGTAACCAGCAACTCAAGCTGCCGGACATCGCGGTGATCGAAGCCGTGGCGATCACCGAGCAGGGCCATATCGTGCCGACCACCTCGGTAGGCAACTCGGCCAGCTTCGCGATTTTCGCCAAACACGTGATCGTCGAGATCAATCTGGCGCACAACCCGAATCTCGAAGGCTTGCACGACATCTATATCCCTACCTACCGGCCTACCCGCACACCTATTCCACTGGTGAAGGTCGATGACCGTATCGGCAGCACTGCCATCCCGATACCGCCGGAAAAAATCGTCGCGATCGTGATCACTAATCAATCCGACTCGCCCTCTACTGTGCTGCCGCCGGACGCAGACACCCAGGCCATCGCCGACCACCTGATCGACTTCTTCAAGCAAGAAGTGGCTGCCGGTCGCATGACCAACAAACTCGGTCCGCTGCAAGCCGGTATTGGCAGTATCGCCAACGCGGTGATGTGCGGCTTGATCGACTCGCCATTCGAAGACCTGACCATGTACTCCGAAGTGCTGCAGGATTCGACTTTCGATTTGATCGACGCCGGCAAGTTGAGCTTCGCTTCGGGCAGTTCGATCACCCTGTCGAGCCGGCGCAATGCCGATGTATTCGGGAATCTGGAGCACTATAAGGACAAGCTGGTGCTGCGCCCCCAGGAAATCTCCAATCACCCCGAAGTGGTGCGGCGCCTGGGCATCATCGGCATCAACACTGCGCTGGAGTTCGACCTGTACGGCAACGTCAACTCCACTCACGTCTGCGGCACACGGATGATGAATGGCATCGGCGGCTCGGGCGACTTCGCGCGCAATGCGCACCTGGCGATTTTTGTCACCAAGTCGATCGCCAAGGGCGGGGCGATTTCCAGCGTGGTTCCCATGGTCAGCCACGTCGACCACACAGAACATGACGTCGATATTCTCGTGACCGAGATCGGCCTGGCCGACCTCCGTGGCCTGGCCCCGCGCGAGCGGGCCCGCGTCATTATCGATAACTGTGTTCACCCGGACTATCGCCCGGCCCTGAATGACTACTTCACTGCTGCTTGCGCAGTCGGCGGGCATACCCCGCATATCCTGCGTGACGCACTGAGCTGGCACATGAACCTGGAAGAAACCGGGCGCATGCTGGCGGTGTAATTGATACAGATAGCAGCTGACGCAAACACAGTTTCGTCAGCTCGCTGTTGCAGCATTCTTTTCAATCAAAAACTGTACTGCTGTACCGGTCTTTTCCTACCGTAATTGCCTACATTTTCCAGTCAAGCACCATGAAATGCACCATATTGGTGCTGATAGGTACAGTTGCCTCAATTTAGACCAGTACACCACCGTTTAACAGTTAACTGGTCTCTCACAATACAGGTGAACTGTATCTACAGAGACTGGCCAAACGAGAGGATCATTGGCATCAGTTAAACCACTACCTAATCCCGCCACAAGCGGAAGGATGTCAACCATGGAACGTACACTCAGTTCCGAGCTGTTCTTCGAAGACACTGCTGCAAAAACCCAGACTTCCATGCCTTTGCGCGTTATCGCCAACCTGATGCTGTGGCAGCGCCGCATCTCCAGCCGCCATCAACTGGCTCGCCTGGATTCGCGTCTGCTGGCTGACGCCGGGATTAGCGAAGCACAACGCTACGAAGAGCTGAGCAAGCCGTTCTGGCGCTAAGTTAGCGTCGCTGGCTCTGACCCACCGAGTCCACCGCCAGCAACCCGAATTGAACAAACAGAACCCGTCGTGGGAAACCACGACGGGTTTTGTCGTTTTAGGGCTTCATATTGGGGGCGTACAGAAGAGAAAATCACCGACAGTGACAGTTTTTAAATATATAAAAACAACCAGTACAGTTTATTCTAAGTGTGTCTGCGCTCGCCTGCATGAACAAGCGGGACTGTTCTAACCGATGTACGCAGGCCTAATATCTGTATAAACCGTGGCGAACGCTTTAAGACGACAGGCGTCTGATCCTGTGCCACCTCTCTATCGGTCTATCCAAAGGAGCTACCTCATGTCCCCCCTTCGCCTGCTCAGCGCTGCAGCCCTGCTTGCCATGGCTGCCAATGCCCACGCCTCCAGTTTTATCGTGACCACCGACTCCATCGTTAATGGCCTGAAGGCTTCCTCCGACGCGACTTCGGATGTCTCGTCCTCCTTTCGCGACAACAAAATCGTCCGCGCTGCCCGTGACGATGCCGCCAGCTTCGTTGCCAGTGATGGTGCCATCCGTGGCGTGAAACTGGAAAGCGCGCTCAACCATATCCGCCAACAGGCTCCACAACTGAATGCGACCGACGCACAGCTGGCCCAGGCCATCCTGACGATCTAGACAACTGCGCTGAACCGGGACACGCCCGTCGTGTCCCAATGTTTCGGCGCTGGCTCTAGCCCGGGCATTGCGCTAGCCTTGGGGCTCGCTTTCAGCTATCGAGCCTCATGCGTTTTCTTTCAAGTCTGTTGATCACTCCGGTTTTTCTCGCGGCCTGCTGGTCGGGTTCGGCCCATGCCTTCGACGCTTTCAACCTGTCTACACAAGGCACCGTAGCCAGTGGTTACGCCACCAGCATGGTGACCTCCGCGCCCTTCGACCATAAAATGCTGATCGCCGCCCGGGATGACGCTGCAGCGTTCATCGCCAGTGACGGCCAACTGCGAGGAGCACAACTGGAATCGGCCTTGATCTACCTGCGCCGGACCCAGCCAAAACTTCATGCCAGCGACCTTGAACTGGCGCAGGCAATTCTCGTCCAATAGTTATCCTTGTTTCTCCGGAGTCACTCCATGCGTAGCCCGCTGATTGCTGCCACCCTTGGCCTGCTGTTGTTGGCCGACGTGGCCCAGGCCCACACCCTGGTAGCCACCAGTAACATGATCATTCGTGCCTCCCAGCGCACGCTTGATTTCACTTCCGATACCACCACGTCCATCCGCGATTCGAAGATCGTCCGTGAAGCCCACGACGATGCGGCCAGTTTCGTCGCCAGCGACGGTGAAATCCGTGGTGCACACCTGGAGGCGGCCTTCGACACCTTGCGCACCCGCGTACCGGAAGCCCGCGACGCCAGTGATCAGGTTCTCGCCGAAGCCATCCTCGCACTGTGAAATCACTAAGCGCCTGGCTGCTGGCCGGGGTTGTGTTGCTACTTGGCAACACGGCCCAGGCCGGCCTGCAATTACGGCTCAAGACCGACGGCCTGAGCCCCGCGCAACAGCAGGCCAGTCAGGCACTGCTCGATGAAGCCATGCAGGCGTTACCGCCACGCTTCATCGAGCAGCTGGACCGGCACATCGATGTCGGCTGGACCGACAACATGCCGAGCAATGCCTATGGCCAGGCATCGCTGGTGTCTGAGCTCGACCTGAATCGCAACCTGCTCGCCAGCCTCACCGACGGCAGCGCCGCGACCAAAAAAACCTATCGTCCCCACGGCACCGTGCGCCAGGAAATGCTCGCCACGGTGTTGCACGAACTCACCCACATCTACGACCGCGCACGCCTGTGGCCGGACGCCGAGCGCACACTGATCCAGCGCTGCACACAACGTAACAGCAGCTCTGGACTGATCGGCATCCCGGATCAGTGCCGCGGACAGACCGACCGACGCTGGACCCTCAGCGACGACCCTCGCCTGCTCGATCTGGCCGGCTGGCCGCAATACGTCGGTCGGCGCGGTGAGCGCGAACAGCACAACCGGCAGATTGCCCGCAGCCCGGACATCTACGAGACGAGCAGCCCGAAGGAGTTCGTCGCGGTCAACATGGAGTACTTCCTCCTCGACCCAAGCTATGCCTGCCGTCGCCCTGCGCTGTATCGCTACTACAAAGAACACTTCGGCTGGGCGCCAGCCGCCAAAGACACCTGCGCCCGATCATTCGCCTTCCTCAATGCGGGTAACGATTTCGCCAAACAGCCCTTGGGCCAGGTCGATCCGGAACGGGTGTATGCCGTCGACTATCTGCTGGCAGAAGCCAACCAGAACTGGGTCAGCCGCTGGGGTCACAGCATGCTGCGACTGGTGATCTGCGCGCCCGGTCGGCCTCGCGGGCCGGATTGCCGCCTCGATCTGGATCAACATCTGGTGCTGTCCTACCGCGCCTTCGTCGGCGACGTACAGTTGTCGAGTTGGGATGGGCTGGTGGGCAAATACCCATCGCGCCTGTTTGTGTTGCCGCTGGCCCAGGTGATCGACGAATACACCAAGACCGAACTGCGCAGCCTGGCCTCGGTACCGCTGAACCTGTCGCGCAGCGAGATCGAAGACGTGGTGGAGCACGCCGCCGAGATGCACTGGAGTTACGACGGCAATTACTTCTTCCTGTCCAACAACTGCGCCGTGGAAAGCCTGAAACTGCTGCGCAGCGGCAGCAATAATGCCCAGCTGACAGGGCTCGACAGCATCATGCCCAACGGCTTGCTGGAAGTACTCAAGAGCCGCGGACTGGCGGATACCAGCGTGCTCGACGACCCTCGCGAAGCGCTACGCCTGGGCTATCGCTTCGACTCCTTCCGCGAGCGTTATCAAGCGATGTTCGAGGTGTTGAAAAAGCATTTGCCGATCAAGCAGGAAAAGGTCGAAGACTGGCTGGCATTGAAAGCTGATGAGCGCCGCAAATGGATTGACCAGGCGGACCTGCGCACCAGCGCGGCATTGCTGTTGCTGGAGCAGGCGAGCTTCCGCCAACAATTAGTGTTGGCCCAGGACGAAGTGAAACAGCGCTACCTGGGTGCTCGGGAATTGAACAACGGCGGCATGGATAAAGCCAACGCGACCTTGCAGCAGATTCTCGTCAATAGCGGCTTCCTCAGCCGTCCGGCCGAACTGCTCGGCACCGGTGGCTATGGTTTGCCGCAGCCGAACGAGTGGACACGCCTGGAGTCGGAAAGCAATCTGCGTCAGAAGCAGCTTCAAGTGCTGACCGGGGACCTCGACAAGGAAGTGCGAGCGCTGCTCGAGCCAAGCCGCGCTGCTGAAATGGCCGCCAACGAAGAGAACCTGAAACAGGTTGGCGAACATTTGAGGAAATTGCACAAGGCTGCGGGTGGGTTGGAGTTGCCCTGAAAGCAAAAAGGGCTTCAGAACGCAGTCCTGAAGCCCTTTTTGCTGTATGTGCTGTGCCGCGAGGCACTAATTCCTCTCTTACTTTCAGCTGACCCGCGCTTTACGCACGCCCTCGGACAAGGCCGCGCACAGGCTGAGTACGCCCTCCACAGCCTGATCCGGGGTCGAGGCGTTGGCGATGTGATCGATCAGCGCCGATCCCACCACCACACCATCGGCCAGACGCGCGATGGCCGCTGCCTGTTCCGGTGTGCGAATACCGAAGCCGATGCTGATCGGCAGATCGGTATGGCGACGCAGACGGGTGACGGCCTCTTCGACATGTTCCAGAGTCGCCGCGCCCGCACCGGTCACACCCGCCACCGACACGTAGTAAACAAATCCGGAACTGCCATTCAGTACGGTCGGCAGACGCCCATCGTCAGTCGTCGGAGTGGTCAGACGGATGAAGTCCAGGCCCGCCGCCTGTGCCGGGTCGCACAATTCAGCGTTATGTTCTGGCGGCATGTCGACCACGATCAGGCCATCGACACCGGCTTCTTTGGCTTCAGCGATGAAACGCGGCACGCCGTACATGTGAATCGGGTTGAAGTAACCCATCAACACCAGCGGAGTCTCGCTGTTGCCTTCGCGGAACTCGCGAACCATTTGCAGGGTTTTCGCCAGGTTCTGTTTGGCGCCCAGAGCACGGATGTTGGCCAGCTGGATCGCCGGGCCGTCGGCCATCGGATCGGTGAAGGGCATGCCCAACTCGATCACATCAGCACCAGCACCGGGCAAACCTTTGAGGATCGCCAAGGACGTGTCATAGCTTGGGTCACCGGCGGTCACAAAGGTCACCAGGGCGGCGCGGTTCTGTTCCTTGAGTTCGGCAAAACGCGTTTGCAGGCGGCTCATCAGTGTTTCTCCTGCTTGGACTGCACTTGTTGAGAGTTTTCCATGTGGTGCATCACGGTTTGCATGTCTTTGTCGCCACGGCCGGACAGGTTGACCACCATCAGGTGATCTTTCGGCAGGGTCGGTGCGCGCTTGAACACTTCGGCCAGGGCATGGGCGCTTTCCAGTGCAGGAATAATCCCTTCCAGGCGGCAGCACTTATGGAATGCGTCGAGGGCTTCGTCGTCGGTCACTGAGGTGTACTGGACGCGGCCGATGTCATGCAACCAGGCGTGTTCAGGGCCGATGCCTGGATAGTCGAGACCGGCTGAAATCGAGTGCGCGTCAATGATCTGGCCATCATCGTCCTGCAACAGGAACGTACGGTTACCGTGCAGCACGCCCGGTACGCCGCCGTTCAGGCTGGCCGCGTGCTTGCCGGTTTCGATGCCGTAACCGGCCGCTTCGACGCCGATGATCTCGACGCTCTTGTCATCGAGGAACGGATGGAACAGGCCCATCGCATTGGAACCACCGCCGATGCACGCCACCAGGCTGTCTGGCAGACGGCCTTCCTGGGCTTGCAACTGCTCACGGGTTTCCTTGCCGATGACGGCCTGGAAGTCGCGAACCATGGCCGGGTACGGGTGCGGGCCGGCCACGGTGCCGATCAGGTAGAAAGTGCTGTCGACGTTGGTCACCCAGTCACGCAGGGCTTCGTTCATTGCGTCTTTGAGGGTGCCGGTGCCAGCGACCACCGGGATCACTTCGGCGCCCAGCAGCTTCATGCGAAACACGTTGGCTTGCTGACGTTCGATGTCAGTGGTGCCCATGTAGATCACGCAATCGAGGCCGAAACGCGCGGCCACGGTGGCGGTCGCCACGCCGTGCATGCCGGCGCCGGTCTCGGCGATGATGCGTTTCTTGCCCATGCGCCGCGCCAGCAGGATCTGGCCGATGCAGTTGTTGATCTTGTGCGCGCCGGTGTGGTTCAGCTCTTCGCGCTTGAGGTAAATCTTCGCGCCGCCGCAGAACTCTGTCAGGCGCTCGGCGAAATACAGCGGGCTTGGACGTCCGACGTAATCACGCTGGAAGTAGGCCAATTCTTCTTTGAATGCCGGATCTTCCTTGGCTGCTTCGTATTCGCGGGCCAGATCGAGGATCAACGGCATCAGGGTTTCGGCGACGTAACGGCCACCGAACGCGCCAAACAGGCCGTTGGCGTCGGGGCCGTTGCGCAGATTAGTCTGGGTCATGGGTCGCTCCAGTTGTATTCGAGAGGTGACGATGGGGTTCACTCTACCCCTGACATCCCACGCTGAAAACCGATAAGATCGCCGCAACCTGTCAGGAAAACTCACAGATCCCATGAGCCATGACCTCCCCCCGCTGAACGCGCTTCGCGCCTTCGAAGCCACTGCCCGCCTGAACAGCGTCAGTCAGGCTGCCGAACAGCTGCACGTCACCCATGGTGCGGTCAGCCGGCAACTCAAGGTGCTGGAAGAACACCTCGGCGTGAGCCTGTTCATCAAGGATGGACGCGGCCTTAAACTCACAGATGCCGGCGTTCGTTTGCGCGATGCCAGCGGCGAAGCCTTCGAGCGTTTGCGCAGCGTTTGCGCCGAGCTGACCCAAAGCACCGCCGATGCGCCGTTCGTGCTCGGCTGCTCGGGCAGTCTTTTGGCGCGCTGGTTCATTCCGCGTTTGGGGCGCCTGAATGCGGACCTGCCGGATCTGCGTTTGCACCTGTCGGCTGGCGAAGGCGATCTTGATCCACGACGGCCCGGCCTGGATGCTTTATTGGTATTTGCGGAGCCGCCGTGGCCGGCGGATATGCAGGTCTACGAATTGGCCAGCGAACGAATCGGTCCGGTCATGAGCCCTCGATTTGCCGGTTACGAAAGGCTACGAGACGCACCGGCAAGCACACTGTTGAGCGAACCATTGCTGCACACCACCTCACGCCCGCAAGCCTGGCCGAGCTGGGCACAGCAAAGCGGCCTCGATGACAAGGCGCTGAAGTACGGTCAGGGATTCGAGCATTTGTATTATTTGCTGGAAGCAGCAGTGGCCGGGTTGGGCGTCGCCATCGCGCCCGAGCCGCTGGTGGCCGAAGACGTGAAGGCCGGTCGCCTGGTTGCGCCATGGGGCTTCCGTGAAACCCCGGCGCAACTGGCGTTGTGGCTCCCCAAGCGCGCCGCGGACGGGCGCGCTCGGCAGTTGGCGCAGTGGCTTAAAAACGAACTGCGCCAGACACCTTAATGACCGCGCTTGAACAATAAGTAGGCCGCGAGCAATCCCAGCGCACCAACGGCAACACCGGCTGTAGTCCAAGGGTGTTCCTGGGCGTAGTCACGTGTCGCGATCCCGGTTTCACGGGTTTTGACCTTGACCTCTTCATAGGCATCGGCGAGCAGATGGCGTGAGTGTTTCAGCGCGTTCTCGGCGTTGCTTTTCAACGTCTTGAGAGTTTTACGCGACTCGTCCGAGGCGTCGTCCTTCAAGCTTTCCAACGATTTCAACAGACTCTCGATCTCGGCTTCCATGCTTTGCAATGAGGCGTTGCGTAACGACGTGTTGGCCATGATGGCTCTCCTGCATTGTTGATGAGTGACGTGTGTTGGTTGGGACTTCAGGGGTTCGAGAAAGTGCAGTAAATCTGAACGTCGCTACGGATTGGTCGACAGAAGAAATAAGAAAAATCACTGCTAGGCTGTATTTCACACCTCAAGGAGAACGCCATGTCTGACCATCACACCTACAAGAAAGTCGAACTGGTTGGCTCGTCCACCAGCAGCATTGAAGACGCCATCAACAACGCCCTGGCCGAAGCCAACAAAAGCCTCAAGTACATGGAATGGTTTGAAGTGACCGAAACTCGCGGGCATATCAAGGACGGCAAAGCTGCACACTTCCAGGTGACACTCAAAGTCGGGTTCCGGATTGCCAGCAGCTGAGTTTGAACCAGCCGGCTGAACTTGCGCGATGACTGAATGCCATAGGAAACAGCAAAGTGCTACAGAGTGAGCGCATCCGGTAGCTGGATGCCCTCCTCTATTGATCCGACCAAGGAGTGCAACCCATGAAGAAGTTTATTCTGGCGGTAGGTTTGTTGAGCCTTGCGGGAACAGCCTTTGCCCAAGTCAAGTCGTGTGAAGAGCTGAAAGCCGAAATCGCTGCAAAACTGGACGCCAAGGGTGTTTCCAATTACACGCTGGAGATCGTCGACAAAGGCACTGCTGCCGGCGGAAAAGTCGTCGGGAAATGTGAGAAGGGCTCCAAGGTAATCGTCTACAAACAGGGCTGACTTGCCTCAATAACGAAAAGCCGATAACGAAAAGCCGACGCCATGGCGTCGGCTTTTTGTGGAGGCCGTTCAAGTGTCAGCCCTTCATGACCTGCGCCAACAGTTCATAGGAGTGCACGCGATCGGCATGTTCATACAGATCACAGGTGAAAATCAGTTCATCCGCCTGCGTCTGTTCGATCAGCACCTCAAGCTTGGCGCGGATTTTCTGCGGGCTGCCGACCATCGCCAGCCCCAGGAAATCACCGACCGCTTCTTTCTCATGGGGCAGCCACAGGCCGTCCATGGTCTTCACGGGTGGGCGTTGCACCAGGCTCTGGCCACGCATCAACGCAAGAATCCGCTGGTACACCGAAGTGGCCAGGTAATCGGCCTGCTCGTCGGTGTCTGCCGCCACCAGCGGCACACCGAGCATCACGTAAGGCTTATCCAACACCGCTGATGGCTTGAAGTGGTTGCGGTAGACGCGAATCGCTTCATGCATGAAGCGCGGTGCGAAATGTGAAGCGAAGGCGTAGGGCAATCCGCGCTCACCGGCCAGCTGCGCACTGAACAGGCTCGAACCCAACAACCAGACCGGGACATTGGTGCCGGTACCCGGCATGGCAATGATCCGCTGATCCGGCGTGCGTGGGCCGAGGTAGCGCACCAACTCGGCCACGTCTTCCGGGAAATCGTCGGCGCTTCCGGAACGCTCGCGACGCAAGGCACGGGCGGTCATTTGATCGGAGCCGGGCGCGCGCCCCAGGCCCAGGTCGATCCGGCCTGGATACAGGCTTTCAAGGGTGCCGAACTGCTCGGCGATCACCAGCGGCGCGTGGTTGGGCAGCATCACGCCACCCGAACCGACACGAATGGTCGAAGTGCCACCGGCCAGATAGCCCAGCAGGACCGAGGTCGCCGAACTGGCTATCCCGTCCATATTGTGGTGTTCGGCGACCCAAAAGCGGTTGTAGCCGAATTTTTCGACGTGCTGCGCCAGGTCCAGGGAATTGCGCAGAGACTGGGCCGCACTGCCGTTCTCGCGCACGGGCACCAGATCGAGGGTCGAAAACTTGATCTCAGACAGTTGTTTCATAACCTGCTTCTCCAATGGGTAAGCAGGTTCTTTCAGGAACGAAAACCTGCCGAGTCTATAAGCGTGTTCTCTGCAATGAGGGCATATACCCGAGTTTCAATAGGAGAGACAAAATTCCTGTGCAATTAGAGGACTGATCAGATGAGGTGAACTTTGCCCGACGGTCTATCCTCAGAACCCTGGCAACCGAAAAACCACGAAGGCGCGACGTTTAGCGCCGGATCTTGAGGAGGCAGACATGGCTATTACAAAGAAAGCATCGGCTCATTGGGAAGGTGATCTGAAGACCGGCATCGGCTCGATTTCCACGGAAACCGGTGTACTCAGAGAAGCGCCCTACGGCTTCAAGGCCCGTTTCGAAGGCGGTAAAGGCACCAATCCCGAGGAGTTGATCGGCGCAGCCCACGCTGGCTGTTTCTCCATGGCGTTTTCAATGATTCTCGGTGAGGCCGGCCTCAAGGCCGACAGCATTGACACCAATGCCGAAGTCACCCTGGACCAGGTGGACGGCGGCTTTGCAATCACCGCGGTGAAACTGATCCTCAAGGCGAAAATCCCCGGGGCGACCCAGGCGCAATTCGAAGAACTGAGCAACAAGGCCAAAGAGGGCTGCCCGGTGTCCAAGGTACTGAATGCGAAAATCAGCCTGGATGCGACGTTGGTCAGCTAAACCGATAAAAGATCGCAGCCGTCGGCAGCGCCTGGATTATTGATTGATCGGTAGGCGCTGTCGAAAACTGCGATCTTTTTTGCGTTGAAACAAAACCTGGCTGGCGTAATTGTGGTCGAATAAATGACAGCAGCTTTAGCGCATCACCGTGCGCGCTGCCTCAAGGGAGCTTCAACCATGAAACGTTTTGCCTTGGCGGTTATCTGTTGCACGCTGGCCACATCGGCTCTCGCGGCACCGAAATCCTGTGAAGAACTCAAGGCCGAGATCGAAGCCAAGATCCAGGCCAATAACGTTTCGTCCTACACCCTGGAAATCGTCACCAACGACGAAGTGCACGATCAGAATATGGTGGTCGGCA
Organism: Pseudomonas sp. Pseusp11; assembly: GCF_047304405.1. NCBI lineage: Bacteria > Pseudomonadati > Pseudomonadota > Gammaproteobacteria > Pseudomonadales > Pseudomonadaceae > Pseudomonas > Pseudomonas sp. Pseusp11. The sequence goes on along the minus strand of NZ_JBGLZF010000005.1, from coordinate 220,279 downwards.
CGTGCGAAAGTGGCACGAAGAAAGTCATCTACCAAAAAAATGACAGTTGATTCGCCTCACATGAGGCAGTAGCTCTCGCGATCTTCGGCGACAATCTCCCGCTTGGCGTTATACAGCCGGGCGCTGGGGGTGAGCGCTATGGAGCGAGCTTCCAGCAGATAACGCTGGCCGGCCTCGAAATGGTCGTAATTGATGGTCAGGTAGCACAACCGCTCGAGCGGAGCGTTCATCAAGCCCAAGCCCCCGCTAAATACTTCAAAATCGAAACGCACTATCAGCTCATGGCTACCCGGGGTGACCTGGAAGTAACGACCATCGCGCAACCGCTGGTTGTCCAGCCGTTCGGCCATCAGTAGTTTCCCGCCGGGGCTTGGCGTGGCGAAGTCGACCCAGGCCATTTGCGGATTGACCGCCGGCAACGGGCTCGCACAGCCAACAAAGGCACCTGCAGCGAGCAACAGCAACAACCTGCGCATGATGAATATCCCAAGGACTGGTCATTCAGCATAGCGCCGATCAGGTGCGTTGGCAGCCCGCTGGCTTACCCTGCCCAATCACTTTTCGCTGCTGATCATAAAGCTTTGCCCACGGCCGAAAGCCGATATTCCCCGCTTGCAGCTGATACCGCTGCCCGGCGTTGAAGTCCTTGAATTTCACATTCAACTGGCAGTCGCGCCACAGCGGCTCTGCGTCGGGGCCAATGTTGGTCGGCTGGACCGCGAATAAGTAGCGAACCTTCAGCTCATGGCTGCCGGGCTGCACCTGGAAGTAGCGCTTGTCGATGGAAGTCTTGTCATCGACTTCCAGCGCTTGCAGCGCGGTATCTTCCTGCCGTGAGTCCAGATCGATCCAGGCCTGCGAAGGATCAGGGGTGGGCAATCCGGCACAGCCGGCCAGCATCAGCAGGCCTCCCGTCAGCATCAATTTGCGCATAGCGGAGCTCCAATAGGCGGGATAGTCTTGCGGGCAGACTTTCCAGGGATTTTTTTATTTTGATCAGGCCGCGTCCAAGCCTTGGGTTACTTGATCGCGTTTTACGCATTTTGTTTCCGGGTGTTTTTCTTTTGTCGCTCAACGGCTGCACGAGCGTCAGCTATTACGGCCAATTGGCCAGTGGTCAGCTGCACTTGCTGCGGGCTCGGGAGCCGGTTGCCAATGTGATTGCCGATCCCGCCCGCGATCGGCAATTGCGTGCGCATCTGGCCCAGTCACAAAAGGCCCGAACGTTCGCCAGCCAACACCTGCATCTGCCGGACAACCAGAGCTACCGCTTGTACGCCGACATCGGCCGGCCATATGTGGTCTGGAATGTCTTCGCCACGCCGGAGTTTTCGCTGAAGCCACAGAACCATTGCTTCCCCGTTGCCGGCTGCGTCGCTTATCGCGGTTTTTACAGTCAGAGCGCTGCTCGCGGCGAGGCCGCCTTGCAACGCCTGCAAGGTATGGACGTGTCGATCGGCGGCGTCGAGGCCTATTCGACGCTCGGTTGGTTCAACGATCCGATTATTAGCTCGATGATGGCGTGGGGCGACGAACGGTTGGCCACGCTGATTTTTCACGAACTCGCGCACCAACGTTTTTATGTGAAAGACGACACCGAGTTCAACGAGTCCTTCGCCACGTTCGTCGAACAGGAAGGCACTCGCCAATGGCGCGCATTCCGAGACATGCCGCCGGATAATGGAGCGTTGGTACGCCAACGCGACCAGTTCATCCAATTGATTCTGGACACCCGCACCCGGCTTGAACGGCTTTACGCCCTGCCGCTGCCGGCCGACCAAATGCGTGAGCGAAAAGCGGCCGAGTTCGAACAATTGCGCCGTGAGTACAGGAGCCTGCGTGACAGCCAATGGGCTGGCAACAATCGCTACGATGCATGGATCAACGCCCCGATGAACAACGCCCGATTATTGCCGTTTGGTTTGTATGACCAGTGGGTGCCAGCGTTTACCACACTGTTCAGGCAGGTCGATGGTGATTGGGTGAGGTTTTATGCGGCAGTGGAGAAGGTGGGCACGTTGCCGGTTGGGGAGCGCAAGGCGGCGTTGAGGGCGTTGGCAGGATCAGCGAATTCCGGTGGCTGAACGGGCCCCTTCGCAGGCGGTGCGGCGATCCGACTTGCCCGCGAAGGGATTTGATCAGCGCTGCAGAAACGCCTGATGCAACTCACCCAGCGTCTCGAAGTGATACGCCGGTGCCTCGGCGCTCAATTCTTCCCGGCTGCCAAACCCATAACCCACCGCTGCCGCGTCCAGCCCATTGCTGCGGGCACCGATCAGGTCGTGCTTACGGTCGCCGATCATCAGCGTATTGGCCGGGTCGAGACCTTCTTCGGCCATCAAGTGTGCAATCAGCTCGACCTTGTTGGTCCGCGTGCCATCCAGCTCACTGCCGTAAATCATCTTGAAATGCTTGGCGAAGTCGAAGTGCCGGGCAATTTCCCGGGCGAAAACCCATGGCTTGGAGGTCGCGATGTACAGCTGCCGCCCTTGTCCACCGAGGGTTTCCAGTAGAGGCGTGACGCCGTCGAACACGCGGTTTTCATACAGGCCGGTGACCTTGAAGCGTTCACGATAGAAGTTCACTGCCTCCCAGGCCTTGGGTTCGTCGAAGTCATAGAACTGCATGAACGCCTGCAACAATGGCGGGCCAATGAAATGTTCGAGCCTGGTCAGGTCCGGTTCATCGATACCCAGTTTGCTCAGGGCGAACTGGATGGAGCGGGTGATGCCTTCGCGCGGGTCGGTCAGCGTGCCATCGAGGTCGAACAATACGGTTTGGTAATGCATGGAAATTCCTGAGCAATAGCGAGACGCTTTCCGTTATCAAGAGGCTTAGAGCTGGTCGTAACCTTCGGCCAGATGCAGGTCCTTGAGCTTCACGTAATTCGCCGCGCTGTAGGTGAAAAAGGCTTTTTCCTTTTCCGTCAGCGGCCGGATCTGCTTCACCGGGCTCCCGACATAAAGAAAACCGCTTTCCAGGCGCTTACCCGGTGGCACCAGGCTACCGGCGCCGATGATCACATCGTCCTCGACCACCGCACCGTCCATGACGATGCTGCCCATGCCGATCAGAATCCGGTTGCCCACGGCGCAACCATGAAGCATGACTTTATGCGCGATGGTCACATCGTCGCCGATCAGTAACGGAAAGCCATCGGGGTTGAATGGCCCTGCATGGGTGATGTGCAACACGCAGCCGTCCTGCACGCTGGTGCGCGCACCGATCCGGATGCGATGCATGTCGCCGCGGATCACCGTCAGCGGCCAGACGGAGCTGTCTTCGCCGATTTCGACGTCGCCGATCACCACTGCCGAGCCGTCGACAAAAGCGCCTTTGCCCAGCAGCGGCGTGTAGTTCTGATACTTGCGAAGGGTCACGATAGGGTTTCTCTCTGTTGCCGATAGCTGCGGTGAGCGTCGATTGTAATTAAGATGGGCGCATGTTTCTTCCCGCATGTTTTCCAGCCAAGGTGCCAACCGTGAGCGTGAACAACCCTCTTCTGCAGTCCTACGACCTGCCGCCGTTCTCGGCGATCCGTGCCGAACACGTGCAACCGGCCATTGAAAAGATTCTGGCTGACAACCGCGCCGCCATTGTCGAAATCCTCAAGACCCAGGCCAAACAACCGACCTGGGCCGGCCTGGTACTGGCGATGGACGAACTCAACGATCGTCTGGGCGCCGCCTGGAGCCCGGTCAGCCACCTCAATGCCGTGTGCAACAGCGCTGAGTTGCGCGAGGCTTACGAGTCCTGCCTGCCGGCCCTGAGCGCCTACGCCACCGAGCTGGGCCAGAACCGTGAACTGTTTCAGGCCTATGAAGCGCTGGCGAACAGTCCTGAGGCCGCCGGTTTCGACGTGGCGCAGAAAACCATCCTGGAGCACGCCCTGCGTGACTTCCGCCTGTCGGGTATCGACCTGCCTGAAGCCGAACAAAAGCGTTATGCCGACGTGCAGAGCAAACTGTCGGAGCTGGGCAGTCGCTTCTCCAACCAGTTGCTCGACGCCACCCAGGCCTGGACCAAGCACATCACTGACGAAGCCGCCCTCGCCGGCCTGACCGATTCGGCCAAGGCGCAAATGGCCGCCGCCGCGCAAGCCAAAGACCTCGACGGCTGGCTGATCACCCTGGAATTCCCGAGTTACTACGCGGTGATGACCTACGCCCAGGACCGTGCCCTGCGCGAAGAAGTCTACGCCGCCTACTGCACCCGTGCGTCGGACCAAGGCCCGAATGCCGGTCAGAACGATAACGGCCCGATCATGGAAGAAATCCTCGACCTGCGTCAGGAACTGGCAAAACTGTTGGGTTTCACCAGCTTCTCAGAGCTGAGCCTGGCGACCAAAATGGCCGAATCCAGCGATCAGGTACTCAGCTTCCTGCGCGACCTGGCCAAGCGCAGCAAGCCGTTCGCCGTCCGGGATCTGGAGCAGCTCAAGGCCTACGCCGCCGAACAGGGTTGCCCGGACCTGCAAAGCTGGGACAGCGGTTTCTACGGTGAAAAACTTCGCGAGCAACGCTACAGCGTCGCCCAGGAAACCCTTCGCGCGTACTTCCCGATCGACAAGGTTCTGGGTGGGCTGTTCGCCATCGTCCAGCGTCTGTACGGCATCGAGATCGCCGAGCTGAAAGGCTTCGATACCTGGCACCCGGATGTTCGCCTGTTCGAAATCAAGGAAAACGGCCAGCACGTCGGCCGCTTCTTCTTCGACCTCTATGCCCGCGCCAACAAGCGTGGCGGTGCCTGGATGGACGGCGCCCGCGATCACCGCCGCACAATCAATGGCGTGCTGCAAAGCCCGGTGGCGAACCTGGTGTGCAACTTCACCCCGGCCGACAGCGGTAAACCAGCCCTGCTGACCCACGACGAAGTGACCACCCTGTTCCATGAATTCGGTCACGGCCTGCATCACCTGCTGACCCGTGTCGAGCACGCTGGCGTGTCCGGCATCAACGGCGTGGCCTGGGATGCGGTCGAGCTGCCAAGCCAGTTCATGGAAAACTGGTGCTGGGAGCCGGAAGGTCTGGCACTGATTTCCGGTCACTACGAAACCGGCAAACCGTTGCCTCAGGATCTGCTGGAGAAAATGCTCGCAGCGAAGAACTTCCAGTCCGGCCTGATGATGGTCCGCCAACTGGAGTTCTCGCTGTTCGACTTCGAGCTGCACGCCACCCACGGCGACGGCCGCAGCGTGCTGCAAGTGCTCGAAGGCGTGCGTGATGAGGTTTCGGTCATGCGTCCACCGGCCTACAACCGTTTCCCCAACAGCTTCGCTCACATCTTCGCCGGTGGTTACGCTGCGGGTTACTACAGCTACAAGTGGGCTGAAGTGTTGTCGGCCGATGCCTTCTCGAAGTTCGAAGAAGACGGCGTGCTCAATGCCCAGACCGGTCGTGCCTTCCGCGAAGCGATCCTGGCACGAGGTGGTTCCCAGGAACCGATGGTGCTGTTCGTCGACTTCCGTGGCCGTGCGCCATCGATTGACGCACTCTTGCGCCACAGCGGCCTGACCGAGGACGCGGCAGCATGAGTGAGGGACCTGTGATTACCAAAAAACGCTTTATCGCCGGGGCGGTTTGCCCGGCCTGCAGCGAGCCGGACAAATTGATGATGTGGAACGAAGATACCGTTCCACATCGCGAGTGTGTGGCCTGCGGTTATTCCGACACGCTGAATGAACAAGGCCTGTCGGTGCCCAAGGAATTGGGCACCCGGGTTAACACCTCGGCACTCAAGGTGCCAGACGCCAAGGTTCAGGCCGTGCAGTTTTTCCCGAACCCGAAGCTGAAGAAAAAGCCTGACGAGCAAAACTGACTGGAGCACCACCTTTCACTCCCGTGGAAGGTGGTATCTATCTACCACCTTTCCCCTGCGCTTCCTTTTAGGCTGAGCACATTCAGCCTCCAGTCAAGGAAGACACCATGCCAGATACCAATCCGCTTCTGCAGCACTGGGACCTGCCGCCCTATTCGCACGTTCGCGCCGAGCATCTCGTGCCGGCCATCGAAAAAATCGTCAGCGACAACCGTCAGGCCATTTCCGACATCATCGCCAGCCAATCAACATTCCCGACCTGGGACGACCTTGTGCTGGCGGTCGATGACACCGATGCACGCCTGGATGAAGCCATGGGAATCATCGAAACCCTCGCCATGGTGAAGCACGACGGTGACACCTGGGAGTTGGCAAGCGGTGCATGTCGTGATGCCGTGGCGCAGTACAAAACCGAAAAAATGAGCAATCAGGCACTGTTCCGGGCCTATCAAAGGCTTGCACAAAGCCCGATCGCCGCAAGTTTCGATGAGTCTCGCAAAGCCGTGCTGAACAAGATTCTGCGCAGGTTTCGTTTCTCCGGAATCGAGTTGCCCCTCGATCGACAGCAACAACTTGCTCACCTGAATCGCGAAATCAGCGCGCTCGAGAGCCTGTTTCTAAAGAACCTGGAGAATGCAAGTTCGGCCTGGAGCAAGCGTATCGACAATGTCGCTCAACTCAACGGTTTACCCCTGGCGACCAAAGATCGTCTGGCACTCAACGCACGGCAGGCTGGGCATGAGTGCTGGCTGATAACCCTGGATCAGGACACCTGCAATCAAGTCATGGCCTATGCCGAAGACCGCCCCCTGCGTGAAGAGTATTTCGTTGCCTTCAACACTCGAGCCTCCGATCAGGGCCCGCACGCCGGACAATTCGATAATGGACCGGTATTGAAATCGCTGTTGGTTCAGCGTCATCGCAAAGCCCAACTGCTAGGGTATGAAAACTTTGCCCAATTGAGCCTGGCGAACCGGATGGCGGACTCAACCGCACAGGTCAGCGGATTCCTGCGTCGACAAGTGGCGCTTAAAACATCGAGTTTCGAGGAGGATGCGCAAACGCTCAAGACTTTCGCGGCCAGCCAGGGTATCGCTGAGGTACAGCCCTGGGACCACGAGTTTCTCGCCGAAAAGCTGCGTCAACAATACCTGGATACGCCCCTGAAAAGCCTGCGCGATTATTTTCCCCTGGACGCAACCCTGCGCCGAATCTGCCTGTTCAGCGAGCGTATGTTCGGAATTCGGATCGTTGAACAAACAACGTTCAGTCGCTGGCATGACAGTGTCCGTCTGTTTGAAGTCAGCGAGCACGGGCAGGTGGTCGGGCATATTTACCTCGACCCGTTCCATCGCAAGGAGGCTCCTGACTTTCCATGGACCGCAACGCCGCGCAACCGGCGAGTGGACGCCGAAGGCCGGTTGACCCTGCCAATTGCCGTTATTCACGCCAACTTCACGGAGGTCTTGGCTGATCAACCTTGTTTGCTGACCCATCTGGATCTGCGGGTACTTTTCCATGAATTTGGCCACTGCCTGCACCACACCCTGACTCGTTCACCGCATTACACCCTTTCAGGCATCTCCCAGCTGGGACGCGACACGGCGGAATTTGCCGGCCAACTATTCGAACGCTGGTGTTTCTCACGAGAGTTTCTACAGTGGCTGGCGGCCCACCACCGCACCGGTGAACGCTTGACCGAGGCTCAAATCGATAAAGCACTGACATCGCTTCAAGCCCATAGCAGCTGGCAGACAGCCCGATTGCTGATAGCTGGCTTATTTGATTTCCAATTGCACCGCTCTCAGGGTGATGGCCGTAGCGTTCAGCGGGTATTCGAAGACGTACAGCGGGAAATTCCTCACTTGAAACTGTCTTCCTATAGCCGGCTCGCCAACAGTTTCGATTATATGGTGACCGGTTACGGCGCCTCGGTTTACGCCTACAACTGGTCAGATGTACTAGCCACCGAAGCCTTCAAACGCTTTGAGCGGGATTGGGTTTTCAATATCCAAACAGGTAAGGCCTTTCGCGAAGCCATTTTTTCACCTGGGGATTCACACTCTCTGTTGTTATCTCTAGAGGCGTTTCTGGAACGGCCACTTGCCGAGGATCTTTTCCCAGTCGCAGTAGGTAGCTGAGGCGCGATTACTCGATGTGAGCCGAGTTGAACCAACTCTTCATCGAACACATGGCAAACGGGCTTGTGCTGCACTCACCATTGGCCAGCGCCGTACGAAGTTTGTCGACATCGGCCTGCATCATGTAGCGAATACCGTCCTTGAAGTGGGTGCTATCGCCAAAACCGCCCTGAGTCATTTCACTCAGCGCATCTTCCTTACTCCAGCCCTGCACCACCACCCGGTACATCGCCGCCATCAGGCCGGTGCGATCCGAGCCGTGTTTGCAGTGCATAAGCACAGGCCCTTTGGCCTCGGCGCTCTGAATCGCGCGAATGGCCTTGAGCACATCACTGTCATCTACGTGATTGGTGCGGTAGGGCAGCTGTATCTGGGTGATTCCGGGGTTGGACAACCAGCTTGAGTCCGGTTCAGGCAGGAAGTTGATTACGGTAGCGACCTTGAGTTTTTCCAGCAACGGCACCGCCCCCTTGTCCGGCAACGCACTGCGATAGAGGGTCGGGGACATCTGATAAAGGTTGTACTGAACCTCCACCGATTGAGCCCAGTCCGCAGGCCGGGATAGAGCAGCGTCATCAGCGTGGGCCAGCGTCAGGTGGAAAAGTGCGGCCAGCGACAAAAGAAACGTCGCAGGTAGAAGGCGCAGTAGGGACATGCTCAGGCGACCGTGAAGTGATGGATAAGTGATCGATAGCCTGAACTCGGGACAGTCAAAGACCTGTGAGGGCACTGTCAAAGAATCGTGAATAGAACAGCAAATGCCCGAGGCTGGTTGTCATTCAGATCAGCCGGACTGTCCGACATCGCTAGTTGACTGAGAGACACTATCCGGCAAGACCTTGAGTTAATAGACACCGATAAAACCAGGCCTGCATGGAGTCTCATGCAGGCCTGGCAACAACTATCAACTTCAGGGATTTACGATACTGGAATAAGCCTTGGCCAAGGCCAGCAGTTTTGCCTTGTCGTCACCATCGATATCGCCATCACCGTCCACATCGCTGTTAATGGTCTTGATCGTGAAGGACTGACCACCATCGCTGGAAACCGCTGTCACATAGACGGAATCGACCAGTGCCTCTGTCTGCACTTCATTTACCGCATCCCATCCCAGCTCTTTACGGGCAAGCTGCATCGATACTTGTGCTTCGCGAGGATTGGTTATGCTGGGCGCCAACAGTTGCAAAAAAATACCACGCTGATTAAAAAACGACATGACTAAATCCTTTTAATTAATAATTCACGACAACTTCGTGCGACGAGGATAGTACTAACAGCCTTTGTAATTGCGCTACTTGATATATATTTCCGGTGATGACAGTTGCGCGATGCGTTTGATCCATAAACTTGTCTTGTTAGTTCCTTTATATAATCTCCGACATTCACTCGCCGAACGGCACTGGCTTGTCGCTTGCCCCCTTGATACTGTATACACATACAGTCAATGGGTTTTTATCGATGAACACGCCTCTGCCACCCCGCGGTCGCGGCACCGCCACCAACCCGCACAACCGTTTCGCACCGAACCGTTCGGTGGCCGAGGATGACGGCTGGTATCAGGAAGCGCCGATCACCCAAGGCACCGAGGTGCGCATCGAGACGGCGAAGACCATCATTACCCGCAACAACTCGCCGGACTTGCCCTTCGACCGCTCGATCAATCCCTATCGTGGCTGCGAGCATGGCTGTATCTATTGCTACGCTCGGCCCAGCCACGCCTACTGGGACATGTCGCCAGGGCTGGATTTCGAAACCAGACTGATCGCCAAGACCAACGCCGCCGATGTGCTGGAAGAGCAACTGTCCAAACGCGGCTATCAATGCGCGCCGATCAACCTGGGCTCCAACACCGATCCTTATCAGCCGATCGAGCGTGAATACAAAATCACCCGCAGGACCCTCGAGGTGCTGCTGCGCTATCGCCATCCGGTGACCATCATCACCAAGGGCTCGCTGATTCTGCGCGATCTGGACTTGCTGGCCGAACTTGCCGAGCAACGACTGGTGGCGGTAATGATCAGCCTCACCACTCTGGACGATGAGCTCAAACGCATCCTCGAACCCCGTACGGCTGCGCCCAAGGCACGACTGCGGGCGATCCGGGTAATGCGTGAAGCGGGGATTCCGGTGGGTGTCTTGTGTTCACCGATGATTCCGATGATCAACGACAGCGAACTCGAAAGCCTGCTGACTGAAGCCCATGCGGCCGGAGCGCAAACTGCGGCTTACATGATGTTGCGCCTGCCGCTGGAAGTGGCGCCGCTGTTCGAAGAGTGGCTGGCCGCCCACTATCCTCAGCGTGCAGCTCATGTGTTGAGCCTGATCCGCCAGAGCCGTGGTGGGGAGCTTTACGACAGCCGGTTTGGCGCCCGTATGCGCGGTGAAGGACCATTTGCCGATCTGCTGGCGCAGCGTTTTGCCAAAACCATCAAGCGCCTGGGGCTCAACCGTCGGGAAGGTTTCGATCTGGACTGCAAAGCCTTTTGTCCGCCGGGTCGCCAGATGTCATTGATTTAAGGACAATTGGACCTATGGTGGAGTAGTGAAAAAAGTACGTCGCGTTCAAGCTGGTCATATTTCTTATGACCTGGAACGTACGTTCTAGAGCGCTTGATTCAGTTTGAGTTAAGCTTCGGCCGCTACCTTGTTCATCGAGTGACTGACTGGTCTGCTTTTCGACCTGGACGTTTTTTATACAGCCACTGGCTTCACATCGGACAAAACGGGAAAATTCCCTTACTCCGCCAAAGAGGATGAATCATGAGTGACAAGGATAAACAGCCTTTGGCTGCGTCGGCTTCAGCCCAACCCGAGGCGGAAACCGCCGATGCAGCGCTGCAGCATATCGTTGACGGCTTTTTGCATTTTCATCACGAGATCTTTCCGCAGCAGGAAGAACTCTTCAAAAAACTCGCCACGGCCCAGCGGCCTCGGGCGATGTTCATCGCGTGCGCCGATTCGCGCATTGTTCCCGAGCTGATCACCCAAAGCGCCCCCGGCGACCTGTTCGTCACCCGTAACGTCGGCAACGTCGTGCCGCCTTATGGGCAAATGAACGGTGGTGTTTCCACAGCCATCGAATACGCAGTGCTGGCGCTCGGCGTGCAGCACATCATCATCTGCGGCCACTCCGACTGTGGCGCCATGCGCGCAGTACTCAACCCGCAGAGCCTGGAAAAGATGCCTACGGTCAAAGCCTGGCTGCGCCATGCGGAAGTGGCGAAAACCATGGTTCAGGACAACTGCCATTGCTCGAATGAAAGCGAGAGCATGCACATCCTTACCGAAGAGAATGTGATCGCTCAGTTGCAACATTTGCGCACGCACCCGTCGGTGGCCTCGCGCATGGCCAACGGTCAGCTGTTTATCCATGGTTGGGTGTACAACATCGAAACCAGCGAAATCCAGGCTTACGACGCGGATCAGGGTTGTTTCCTGCCGCTCGATGGCAGCCATCCGATTCCGGTGGCGACGCCCAAAGCGCGCTTCTAAATCCTCTTCGTAGCCTGTCTCACAACAACGTTTGCGAGACAGGTCAACAGATCCCTGTGTGGTTTAGCCGAGGCTGCTGATCAGGCAGCCCGGCTTTGCCATGCCTGAAGAAAACTTCGGGAGAGTCACCATGCGTGCCGCTCAATTAAAAGCTGTTCTGCCACGGGAGCTGCTGGCTTCGGTGGTTGTGTTTCTGGTTGCCCTGCCTTTGTGCATGGGCATCGCCATCGCCTCCGGGCTGCCACCGGCCAAAGGCCTGATCACCGGCATCATCGGTGGGCTTGTAGTTGGCTGGCTTGCCGGTTCACCGTTGCAAGTCAGCGGCCCGGCGGCCGGTCTGGCGGTATTGGTGTTCGAACTGGTGCGCCAACATGGTATCGCCATGCTCGGGCCGATCCTGCTACTGGCGGGTTTTCTGCAATTGGTAGCCGGGCGTTTGAAACTGGGTTGCTGGTTTCGGGTCACGGCGCCGGCTGTGGTGTACGGCATGCTCGCCGGCATCGGTGTGTTGATCGTGCTGTCACAGGTGCACGTAATGCTCGATGCCGTGCCCAAGCCCTCGGGTCTGGATAACCTGGCGGCTTTCCCCGCTGCGGTGATTCAGGCTTTGCCTTCGTTTGGCTGGCAAGCGGGTTTGCTCGGGCTGTCGACCATTGCCGTGATGTGGCTGTGGGAAAAATTCCGCCCGCACTCATTGCGTTTCGTTCCCGGTGCATTGCTCGGGGTCAGTCTGGCAACGATCGCCAGCCTGGCGCTCGCCTTGCAGGTCAAACGTGTGGAGGTTCCGGCTAACCTCGCGGAGGCCATCGACTGGCTACGTCCGGCGGATCTGCTCAACCTGGCTGACCCAACCCTGCTGATCGCCGCCTTCGCCGTGGCCTTTATCGCCAGCGCCGAAACCCTGCTCTCGGCCGCCGCCGTGGATCGCATGCACAGCGGTCAACGCTCTGACTTCGACCGCGAATTGTCGGCGCAAGGTGTGGGCAACATGTTGTGTGGTCTGCTCGGCGCGCTGCCGATGACCGGAGTGATCGTACGCAGCTCGGCCAACGTTCAAGCCGGCGCCACCACCCGTCTGTCGACAGTGTTCCATGGCCTGTGGCTGCTGGCTTTCGTGCTGCTGCTATCGAGCGTGCTGCAAAGCATTCCGGTGGCGAGCCTGGCGGGCGTGCTGGTTTACACCGGTTTCAAACTGGTAGACCTCAAGGCCTTTCGCGGCCTGGGCCGTTATGGCCGGATGCCGATGTTCACCTATGCGGCGACCGCACTGGCAATCATCTTCACCGACCTGCTGACCGGTGTGCTGATCGGCTTCGGCCTGACGTTGGCCAAACTGGCCTGGAAGGCTTCGCGACTGAAAATCAGCCTGATCGATCTGCCGGCGGACGGCGAGATGGAACTTCGACTGGTGGGGGCGGCGACCTTCCTCAAGGTGCCGGCGTTGACCCAGGTGCTGGGGAGCATCCCGGCAGGCGCGACGGTGCATGTGCCGCTCAATAACCTGAGCTACATCGATCACTCGTGCCTTGAGTTGCTGGAGGAGTGGGGCCGGGCCAATGCGGCCAAGGGTTCGAAGCTGTTGATTGAAGCGCGGGGGTTGAAGCGCAGATTGGAAGGACGGTTGCGGACCACGACGGGCGTAGGTTCCACCGGGATATAAAGCAAAAGATCGCAGCCTTCGGCAGCTCCTACGCGCCCGTTGGGCGCTGCCGGAGGCTGCGATCTTTTAAGAAGTCCAGATTATGCGGCTGGTTGATCCAGCTCCAGTTCCACGCCCAATTGGCGCGACAGGCACGGCCAGCGCTTCCACGCGGCGCCGGTGTCCGGGCTGTTGAGTTTCTCGCGGTAGGCCTCCACCGACTCCAGCGCGAAACTTTCATCGTCAAGCATCTCGTCCACGGCGTGATGCACCGCCTCATCCAGTTGGTTGGCAAATTCCTCGCCAATCAATTGGTGGGCAATCAGGTTGGCGACAGTCATGTCCAAGGGGATCAATGGCTGGCCAAAATGCTTGATGTACAGGTCGTTGACCTCTTCGACCAGGCGGTGCGCCAGATAAGCTTCGTCCAGCAGGCTGTCCAGGCCAACGTGACCGGCCATGATCGCCGGCGGCTGGAGGAAGAACTGCTCGGCGATTGTCAGCACCGGCTTGATCTGCGATTCGATGCCCGCTTCCCTGGCGACTTCATTGGCTGCATCCAGCAGGTCTGGCACTTGTTCTATATACGCGGCCACAAAACGCGTCATCACGCCGTTGGCGTCGACATCCGGCAATTGGATGGCGGAGTGAAGGTGCGGCAGTTGGGTTTCAAGCTGACGAGTCAGCAGGCCGGTCTCGGCCTCGTGTTGCAGGGCTTTTTGGATCTGCTCGCGCAATGCGGCGGTGTTCATGAAAACTCCAGGAAACAAAGGCAATGAAATAGGGAAGACATAACTTAGCTGGCTCAGGAAAAAGGCTAAGACGCATTTGTCATAATTATTTCATTCTTGAGACGCCTGCGTTATATCGATTTGCCACCACTCGTCTGCATCCTTCTCCATTCGTGACCTGGAACGCAAGTCCAACCTGTTTCAGCTGATTTACCCCATCGCGTTGCGAGGTGGCACTCGCTGTCTATACTCGGTTCTGAATGGAGTTAGCTGATGACACCCGACTGCATATGCAGCAAGGCTCGGCGATTCAAGTTCGTGGTCTGAAAAAGCCGCTCCCTTGCCGCAGGCGTTACGCCTACGGGATAACAAGAACGATAAGGGGAACCCGCAATGATGCGACATCCACATGTCTGGATGGGCCTCCTGTTGTGGTCGATTTTCAGTCAGGCGCAAGCGGCCTGGACTGTCAATATGGCGCCTGGAGCGACTGAGATCAGTCACGCAGTATTCGATCTGCACATGACCATTTTCTGGATCTGTGTGGTGATCGGCATCATCGTCTTCGGCGCCATGTTCTGGTCGATGATGATCCACCGCCGCTCGACCGGGCAGGTGGCCGCAAAATTTCATGAAAGCACCACCGTTGAAATCCTCTGGACCATCGTGCCCCTGCTTATTCTGGTGGCCATGGCGGTCCCCGCAACCGCCACACTGATCAAGATGTACGACAACACTGAGCCGGATATCGATATCCAGGTCACCGGCTATCAGTGGAAGTGGCATTACAAATACCTGGGTCAGGACGTCGAATTTTTCAGCAACCTGACTACCCCCGCCGATCAGATCCACAACAAGGAAGCCAAGGGCGAACATTACCTGCTGGAGGTCGACAAGCCACTGGTGCTGCCGATCGGTGCCAAGGTGCGTTTTCTGGTGACCTCCGCCGACGTCATCCACTCTTGGTGGGTGCCGGCCTTCGCAGTCAAGCGCGATGCGATTCCGGGCTTCGTCAATGAATCCTGGACCCGTGTCGACAAGCCCGGCATCTACCGTGGCCAGTGCGCCGAGCTGTGCGGCAAGGACCACGGCTTCATGCCGATCGTGGTCGAGGTCAAGGAAAAGGCCGACTACGAAAAATGGCTGGGCGAGCGCAAGGCGGAAGCCGCGCAACTCAAAGAGCTGACCAGCAAGGAATGGACCCTCGACGAGCTCAAGGAGCGCGGCGACAAGATTTATCACACCACTTGCGTGGCCTGTCACCAGGCCGAAGGCCAGGGCCTGCCGCCGATGTTCCCGGCACTCAAGGGCTCGAAAATCGCCACCGGGCCGAAAGAGGCTCACCTGAGCCTGGTTTTCCATGGCAAGCCCGGCACCGCGATGGCGGCGTTCGGCAAGCAGCTCTCGGAAGTCGATATCGCGGCGGTCGTGACCTACGAACGTAACGCCTGGGGCAACAACAAAGGCGACATGGTCACCCCTAAAGAAGTGCTGGAGCTGAAACAGGCGGAAAGCAAATGACCCGGTCTATTGCGTACTCAAGGAATCGGTCGGGGCATGACGTCCCGGTTCGCCCAGCCCAGCCGTTTGCAGGAGACAGGACATGACTGTTGTAGTCGATGACCATGTTCATACCGATACCGCCCACGCCCACGGCCCTGCCAAAGGCCTGATGCGCTGGGTGTTGACTACCAACCACAAGGATATCGGCACGCTGTACCTGTGGTTTGCATTCACCATGTTTCTGCTCGGCGGCTCGTTCGCCATGGTGATCCGTGCCGAGCTGTTCCAGCCGGGACTGCAAATCGTCGAACCGGCGTTCTTCAACCAGATGACCACCATGCACGGTCTGGTGATGGTCTTCGGCGCGGTGATGCCGGCCTTCGTCGGCCTTGCCAACTGGATGATCCCGTTGATGATCGGCGCGCCGGACATGGCCCTGCCGCGAATGAACAACTTCAGCTTCTGGCTTTTGCCGGCCGCGTTCCTGCTGCTGGTATCGACCCTGTTCACCCCCGGTGGCGGGCCGAACTTCGGCTGGACCTTCTACGCACCGCTGTCGACCACCTACGCGCCGGAAAGCGTGACGTTCTTCATCTTCGCCATCCACTTGATGGGGATCAGTTCGATCATGGGCGCGATCAACGTGATCGCGACCATCCTCAACCTGCGCGCCCCCGGCATGACGTTGATGAAAATGCCGCTGTTCGTCTGGACCTGGCTGATCACCGCGTTCCTGCTGATCGCGGTGATGCCGGTACTGGCCGGCTGCGTGACCATGATGCTGATGGACATCCACTTCGGCACCAGTTTCTTCAGTGCCGCCGGTGGCGGAGACCCGGTGCTGTTCCAGCACGTGTTCTGGTTCTTCGGTCACCCCGAGGTGTACATCATGATCCTGCCGGCCTTCGGTGCCGTCAGCTCGATCATTCCGGCGTTCTCGCGCAAGCCGCTGTTTGGCTACACCTCGATGGTCTATGCCACGGCCAGTATTGCCTTCCTGTCATTCATCGTCTGGGCGCACCACATGTTCGTGGTCGGCATTCCGCTGGTGGGCGAGTTGTTCTTCATGTACGCCACCCTGCTGATCGCGGTACCGACCGGCGTGAAGGTGTTCAACTGGGCCAGCACCATGTGGCAAGGCTCGCTGACCTTCGAGACGCCGATGCTGTTCGCCGTGGCGTTCGTGATCCTGTTCTCCATTGGCGGATTCTCCGGGTTGATGCTGGCCATCGCCCCGGCGGACTTCCAGTACCAGGACACCTACTTCGTGGTCGCGCACTTCCATTACGTGCTGGTGCCGGGGGCGATCTTCGGGATCTTCGCCTCGGCTTACTTCTGGCTGCCAAAGTGGACCGGCCACATGTACGACGAAACCCTCGGCAAGCTGCACTTCTGGCTGTCTTTCATCGGCATGAACATGGCGTTCTTCCCGATGCACTTCGTGGGCCTGGCGGGCATGCCGCGGCGGATTCCGGACTACAACCTGCAGTTCGCCGATTTCAACATGGTGTCGTCGATCGGCGCGTTCATGTTTGGTGCCACGCAGATCTTCTTCCTGTTCATCGTGATCAAGACCATTCGCGGCGGCGAGCCGGCACCGGCCAAGCCGTGGGATGGTGCCGAAGGGCTGGAATGGAGCATTCCATCGCCCGCGCCGTATCACACCTTCACCACACCGCCGGAAGTGAAATGAACGCCCTGGCCTTTGTGGAAGCGAGCTTTTGTGGCGAGGGAGCTTGCTCCCGCTCGGCTGCGAAGCAGACGCAAAACTTTTGGGGCCGCTTCGCGACCCAGCGGGAGCAAGCTCCCTCGCCACAAGGGCCTGCTCCTAGCGGGTTATGCGTAAAGGTTCGAAGCCATGGCTGACTCGATCTCGATGAAGAAACTGGTCACCCGCCTGTTGCTGGTGGTGGCGGCGATGTTTGTCTTCGGCTTTGCCCTGGTACCGATCTACGACGTGATGTGCAAGGCATTCGGCATCAATGGCAAAACCGCCGGGCAGTATGAAGGCGAGCAAACGGTCGACGCCTCGCGGCAGGTTCGCGTGCAGTTTCTGTCGACCAACGCCGCTGACATGCCCTGGGATTTCTATCCCAAGACGGATGAGCTGACCGCGCACCCCGGGGCGGTGAACGAGATGATTTTTATCGCCCACAACCCCACCGACCGGCCGATGAGCGCCCAGGCAGTGCCGAGTATCGCGCCGAGTGCAGCCGCGGCGTACTTCCACAAGACCGAATGTTTCTGCTTTACCCAGCAAGTGCTGCAGCCCGGTCAACGCATCGAGATGCCAGTACGGTTCATCGTTGACCGCGACATGCCCAAGGATGTGAAGCACCTGACGCTGTCCTACACGCTGTTCGATATCACCGCACGTCATCCGCCTGTAGCTGTTGCAGCAAGCACAGGTGGCTAGGCGTTAAAGCGTGCCCGATAAGGAGAACAATAAATGGCAACTCATGAACATTATTACGTTCCAGCCCAGAGCAAATGGCCGATCATCGCCACGGTCGGCATGCTGGTCACGGTGTTCGGCCTGGGCACCTGGTTCAATGACCTGAAGGCTGCGCGGCCGGAATCCCATGGCCCGCTGATCTTTTTCGTCGGCGGACTGCTGCTGGCCTACATGCTGTTCGGCTGGTTCGGGACGGTGGTCAAGGAAAGTCGCGCGGGGTTGTACAGCCCGCAACTCGACCGCTCGTTCCGCTGGGGCATGAGCTGGTTCATTTTCTCGGAGGTGATGTTCTTCCTGGCCTTTTTCGGTGCGCTGTTTTATGTGCGCAACATCGCGGGCCCGGCACTGGGTGGTGAAGGCACCAAAGGCATCGCCCACATGCTGTGGCCGACGTTCGAGTTCACCTGGCCGCTGCTGAACAACCCGGACTCGAAACTCTTTCCTCCCCCCAAGGAAGTCATCAGCCCCTGGGGCCTGCCTCTGCTCAACACCGTGCTGCTGGTGAGTTCCAGCGTCACCGTGACCATCGCTCACCACGCCTTGAAGAAAGGCCATCGCGGGGCGCTGAAAATCTGGCTGGCACTGACCGTGTTGCTCGGTTGCGGCTTCCTGGGCTTTCAAGCCAAAGAATACCTGCACGCCTACCACGAGCTGGGCCTGACCCTGGGTTCCGGTATCTACGGCGCAACGTTCTTCATGCTCACCGGTTTCCACGGTGCCCACGTGACCATCGGCACCATCATTCTGTTCGTGATGCTGATGCGCATCATGCGCGGGCACTTCAATGCAGACCACCATTTCGGCTTCGAGGCGGCGACCTGGTACTGGCACTTTGTGGATGTGGTGTGGATCGGGTTGTTCGTTTTCGTCTACGTACTTTGAGCCTGGTACTCATGACTACCAAGGCACGTGGGACACCAGCTGGCCGCTGAAAAAACCCCAGGCGATCAAGCCGACAGTAATGGCGGCCAGCGCAACACGAATACTCAAGGCGATGACCAGGCGATTCGAGCTGCTGTCGTCCTTGACCAGAAAAAACAGGCCGCTGAACAGGCTGACAACCGTGGCAATCAGCATCAGGACGATGGCTGCTTTGAGCATGGTGACACTCCGGGGGACAGGCGATGCATGTGAGTATAGCTATCGCGATGACCGACTTTCTGGCGACGCCATGAAGCGCTTCCGGCTGGGCCTTGTGCCGACTCTGGTGGTCGCGGTGCTGCTGCCCTTGCTGGTGTCGCTCGGGTTCTGGCAGTTGAGCCGGGGCGCGGAAAAAAGCGCGCTGCTGCAAAATTACGCCGAGCGCCGGGCCGCCGAACCGATGGCCAGCACCGAACTGCAACACACCGCAGATCCGGCCTTCCGCCGGGTTCGCCTGCACGGCCAGTTCGATGCCGAACACAGCCTGCTGCTGGATAACCGGCAGCGCGACGGCAAGATCGGGCTCGAGCTGTTGCAACCGTTTCAGGATCAGGCCACCGGGCTCTGGTTGCTGGTCAATCGCGGCTGGCTGCCGTGGCCGGATCGGCGCACACCGCCGTCATTCACCACACCGACTGAGGTGTTGAGCCTCGACGCCTGGGTCTATGTCTCCCCCGGCGCAACGTTCCAGTTGCACGCTGACCCCAACGCCACGACCTGGCCACAACTGATCACCGCCGTTGAACCGGCCAGGCTGTGGACGGCGCTTGAACGTGACGGTTTCGCCTACGAATTACGCGCGCAAAGTGGCCCTGCGACCTACCGGGCCGATTGGCCGGTGGTGGCCATGGGGCCGGAAAAGCACCTGGCTTACGCCGTGCAGTGGTTCGCCCTGGCGATCGCGCTGTTCGGCCTTTATCTCTATCTCGGATGGCACAACGCAAAGGAGAACAATAATGGGAGTGGCCATGAATCCACCCGGCATGTCTGAGGCGAAAACACCGGTGAATCGGCGGCGCGGACGCTTGCAGTTGCTGCTGATCCTATTGGGGGTGATCGGTCCGATGATCCTCGCCACCGGCATGTACAAATTGCAGTTCTGGGTACCCGAAGGCCGCAGTTATCACGGTGAACTGATCGGCAACGGCCAGACTCGCGCCGACATTGGCGTACAGGTGCAGGAAGACCGCTGGCAGTTGCTGGTGACGGCGCCCAAGGACTGCTCGGTGGATTGCCAGCAGCTGGTTTATCTGGCGCGGCAGATCCAGATCGGCCTCGGTCGCGATGCCGCCCGTGCCAGCCATGCGCTGGCCATCGCGCAGCCGCTGAACAGTGATTACGAGACTAAACTTCAACGCGAGTACCCACAGTTGCAACGCTATTCATTGGACCTGCCGTCCTACATCAAAGGCGCGCAGAGCAATGACACGCCGCACCTGTGGATCATCGACCCTCACGGCAATCTGGTGCTGCGTTACGACCCGACGGTGAAGGGCAAGGATCTGCTCAACGACCTGCGCCACCTGCTGAAACTGTCGAACATCGGATAAGGGCATCGTCATGGCCAAACCTGGATTTCGCCTCGCGCTGTTTGCCACCTTGCTGGCACTGATTGTGGTGTTGCTCGGCGCTTACACACGCCTGACCCACGCCGGCCTCGGCTGCCCGGACTGGCCCGGCTGCTACGGTTTTATCAGCGTGCCGCAAAGCGAAGCCCAGCTGGCTCATGCCGAACTGCATTTTCCAGACACCCCGGTGGAAGCCCACAAGGGCTGGAACGAAATGGTCCATCGCTACTTCGCCGGCACGCTGGGGCTGCTGATCGCGGTGCTGGCGGGCCGCGCCTGGGTCCATCGTCATCATCCGGGGCAGCCGGTGAAGTTGCCGCTGTTCTTGCTGGCGTTGGTCATTGGCCAAGCGGCTTTCGGCATGTGGACGGTGACGCTCAAGCTTTGGCCGCAAGTGGTCACCGGGCATTTGCTCGGCGGATTTGCGACCCTGAGCCTGTTGTTTCTGCTGACCTTGCGCCTGTCCGGCGTGTTGCCGGCGCTGACCGTGCCTCGACGTTTGCAATACTGGGCAACCGCCGCCTTGCTGCTGGTGATCCTGCAAATTGCTCTCGGTGGCTGGGTCAGCTCCAATTACGCGGCGGTAGCCTGCATCGACTTTCCGACCTGCCACGGCCAATGGCTGCCACCGGCTGATTTCGCCAACGGCTTTCACCTGACCCAACACATCGGCCCGAATTATCTGGGCGGGCAGCTGGACAGCGATGCCCGCACCGCGATTCACCTGACTCACCGCATCGGCGCATTACTGGTCACCTTTGTTCTGCTCGGTCTGGCCTGGCAACTGAAGGTCGTCGGCATGACGCGCCTGGCCGTCATGGTGCTGATCGCCCTTGCCGCACAAATCACCCTGGGCATCAGCAACGTGGTGTTCCACTTACCGCTGCCGGTGGCCGTCGCCCACAACGCCGGCGGTGCGGCGCTGTTGCTGACGATGGTGCTGGTCAATTATCACGCGCGAACCAGCCTGGTTCGGGTCAAGCATCAGCCCCCTCGGCGCTGGCGTCTACGCCTGCGTAAACACTCGGCCGGGCCCATAACAATAAAAGGAGAGATGCCATGGCGACTCTGATCGGCGAACGTCACAGTCAGGCCATCTGGCGAGACTACCTGGAACTGACCAAGCCGAAAGTGGTGGTGCTGATGCTCATCACCTCGCTGGTCGGCATGTTCCTCGCGACCCGCGCCGGGGTGCCATGGACGGTACTGGTGTTCGGCAATCTGGGGATCGCCCTGTGTGCCGGCGGTGCCGCGGCGGTCAATCATGTGGTGGACCGGCGCATCGACGCGGTCATGGCCCGGACCCACAAACGGCCCCTGGCCGAAGGCCGGGTATCTCCAGCCGCCGCGCTGACCTTCGCCCTGATACTGGCGATGCTCGGCCAGGCCTTGCTACTGACTTTCACCAACCCGTTGACGGCGTGGCTGACCCTCGCCTCCTTGCTCGGTTATGCCGTGGTCTACACCGGTTTCCTGAAACGCGCGACGCCGCAGAACATCGTCATCGGCGGCCTCGCCGGAGCTGCCCCGCCACTGCTCGGCTGGACCGCCGCCACCGGTCATGTCGGCGCCGAACCATTGTTGCTGGTGCTGATCATCTTCGCCTGGACCCCACCGCACTTCTGGGCGCTGGCGATTCACCGCAAGGAGGAATACGCCAAGGCTGACATTCCGATGCTGCCGGTGACCCATGGCGAGCACTACACCAAAGTCCACATCCTGCTTTATACCTTTGCGTTGCTGGCCGTCAGCCTGATGCCCTACGTGATCCACATGAGCGGCGTGCTCTACCTGATGTGTGCCCTTTTACTGGGCGCCAGGTTTCTGCAATGGGCCGTGGTGCTGTACCGTGGCACTCGACCGCACGCGGCGATCAACACGTTCAAGTACTCTATCTACTACTTGTTCCTGCTGTTTATCGCGCTGCTCGTAGACCACTACTTACTGTTGATCCTATGACTCGAACCCAGAAAACCGTCTTCATCCTCGTTGCCCTGATTGCGCTGATCCTGGGCCTGACCGTCAATAAAGTACTGACCGGGAAAAACCAGGGCGACCCGACGGCGCTGATCGATGCAGGGATCATCTTGCTGCCCCAAAGCCGCAATCTGCCGGACGTGAAGATGACCGATCAGGACGGCAAGCCAGTGGCGATCAACGAACTGAAAGGCAAGTGGAGTTTGCTGTTCTTCGGCTACACCTTCTGCCCGGACATCTGCCCGACCACCCTCGCCCAGCTGCGGCAGATCAAGAGTGAACTGCCGGCGGATGCGGTGAACAAGTTGCAGGTCATCCTGGTCAGCGTCGACCCGAACCGCGATACGCCCAAGCAACTCAAGCAGTACCTGGGCTACTTCGATCCGCAATTCATCGGGCTGACCGCAGCCTCGGTCGAAGACCTTCAGAAAATGGCCAACGCGGTGAGCATTCCGTTCATTCCGGCGGACACCAGCAAGCCGAACTACACCGTCGATCACAGCGGCAACCTCGCGGTGATCGGACCGGACGGGACTCAACGCGGGTTCATTCGTGCACCGCTGAATAACCAGAAACTGGTGGCGCAGCTGCCGGTGATGCTCAACCGCCAATAGTTTTTGAGGTACAAAAAAGATCGCAGCCTTCGGCAGCTCCTACAGAGGAATGCGTATTCCTGTAGGAGCTGCCGAAGGCTGCGATCTTTTGCTTTTCGCTGGAAGGGGACGCTTTGGGCGTCCCCTTCAAGTCAGAACGCTGGCAATACCGCGCCTTTGTACTTCTCGAGAATGAAGGCTTTCACTTCCGGGCTGTGCAGGGCAGCAACCAGTTTCTGCATTGCCGCGCTGTCCTTGTCGTCCGGACGGGCAACGAGGATGTTCACGTACGGCGAGTCGCTGCCTTCGATGACCAGCGCGTCCTTGGACGGATCGAGTTTGGCTTCCAGCGCGTAGTTGGTGTTGATCAGCGCCAGGTCGACCTGAGTCAGCACGCGCGGGATGGTCGCGGCTTCCAGTTCACGGAATTTCAGGTCCTTGGTGTTCTCGGTGATGTCCTTGACGGTCGACAGGATGTTGTTCGAATCCTTCAACTTGATCAGGCCAGCCTTTGCCAGCAGCAACAGCGCACGGCCGCCGTTGGTGGCGTCGTTCGGGATCACCACGTTGGCGCCGCCCGGCAGCTCTTCCAGTTTCTTGTACTTGCTGGAGTAAGCGCCCAGCGGCTCCAGGTGCACACCGGCAACGCTGACGAGGTTGGTGCCCTTGGCCTTGTTGAATTCATCCAGGTACGGTTGGTGCTGGAAGAAGTTGGCGTCCAGACGCTTCTCGGCTACCTGTACGTTCGGCTGGATATAGTCGGTGAAGACTTTGACTTTCAGGTCCACGCCTTCTTTGGCCAGGGCCGGTTTAACGAATTCGAGGATTTCCGCGTGCGGCACCGGGGTTGCCGCAACGGTCAGGGTGTCGGCAGCGTGGGCGGAAAAGGCTGCAACGGCAGCGAACGCGACGAGTAGTTTTTTCATTCAGCTAACTCCTTGTGAGGCGCCAGTCTTCGGCGCCTGCCAGCGAATGGCCGGCTCATGTCTTAAGTGACGAAAACTGTTTATTTGCGGGAGAAATGAACCACCAGCTTGTCGCCGACGGTTTGCAGCACTTGAACCAGCACCAGCAGCAACACCACGGTGACCACCATCACGTCGGTCTGGAAACGCTGGTAACCGAAACGGATCGCCAGGTCGCCCAAGCCGCCAGCGCCGACCACACCGGCCATCGCTGTGTAGGACACCAGTGTAATCGCTGTCACCGTAATCGCCGCGAAGATGCCCGGACGGGCCTCCGGCAGCAAGGCGTTGGTGATGATCTGACGGGTCGTCGCGCCCATCGCCTGGGTCGCCTCGATGATGCCGCGATCCACTTCACGCAGGGCGGTTTCCACCAGTCGCGCGAAGAACGGCGTGGCGCCCACCACCAGCGGTGGAATCGCACCGGCGACACCAAGGGAAGTGCCGGTAATCAACACAGTGAACGGAATCATCACGATCAGCAAAATGATGAACGGCAGCGAACGCAGAATGTTCACCACCAGCGATAGCATCGCGTAGACGCCTTTGGCTTCCAGCAACTGACGCGGGCTGCACAAGAACAACAGCACGCCCAACGGCAACCCCAGCAGCACGGTGAACAACAGCGAACCGCCAAGCATCAGCAGGGTGTCGCCGGCGGCCAGCCAGATTTCGTACCAGTCGATATTGGCAAAGAAACTCATCAGGACTTCCATCAGCGCAGCACCTCCATGTGGACATCAGCTGCGGTGAAGTGAGCAAACGCCGCTTCCATGTCGCCACCGGTGACGGCCAGGGTCAACTGGCCGTAGGGAACCTCTTTGATGCGATCGATACGACCGGCCAGGATGCTGTAGTCCACGCCCGTTTCCCGGGCGACGGTACCCAGCAATGGTGCGTAGGTCGCTTCGCCCTGGAAGGTCAGACGCACGATACGGCCCGGCACATGAGCGAAGTCGTCGCGCTGTTCGTTCTCGTCGATCTGCTCGTCTTCCTGGACGAAGCGCTTGGTGGTCGGGTGCTTGGGATGCAGGAACACCTCGGCCACCGAACCTTGCTCGACGATCACACCGGCATCCATCACCGCCACCTGATCGCAGACCCGACGGATCACGTCCATCTCGTGGGTGATCAGGACGATGGTCAGCTTCAGCTCGCGATTGATCTCGGCCAGCAGTTGCAGAACCGACGCCGTGGTCTGTGGGTCGAGAGCACTGGTGGCTTCATCGCACAGCAGGATTTTCGGCTTGGTTGCCAGGGCACGGGCGATGCCGACACGCTGCTTCTGACCACCGGACAGTTGTGCCGGGTATTTTTTCGCATGGTCGGCCAGGCCAACCCGCGCCAGCAACTGCGCCACACGCTGGTCGATTTCGCTGCGTGACAGCTCACCGGCGAGGGTCAGCGGCAGCGCGACGTTATCGGCCACGGTCTTGGACGCCAGCAGGTTGAAGTGCTGGAAAATCATCCCGACCTGCTGACGGAAACGCCGCAAGCCATTGGCATCCAGCGCCGTAACTTCTTCGCCATCGACGATGATCTTGCCGCCACTGGAGTTTTCCAGGCGGTTGATCAGGCGCAGCAGGGTACTTTTTCCCGCACCGGAATGGCCGATCAGGCCAAAGACCTGACCGTTCTCAATCGTCAGACTGGTCGGATGCAGGGCGGGAATATCCTTACCGGCGACGCGGTAAGTTTTGTGGACGTTTTGAAACTCGATCACGTAGCGAACCTTGTGGGGCGCGTTAGAAAAGGATCAGCGGTTAGCCGGGCGCGCATTTTAGCCTGTCCGTATAGAGGTTCTTAGCATTTATTTCGCCTTCAACCAGCGATTTGGCAATAAGGCGATCAAAGGTAGGAACCTGGGACCAAGGCAATTCCGGCCTGATGCATTTAGAAAAAGCAAAAGATCGCAGCTTGCGGCAGCTCCTAAACGGTCCGTTGGAGCTGCCGCAGGCTGCGATCTTTTCTTTATGGCTTGCGAGGGCTCAAAACCATCTGCGCCGGAATATTGCGCAGAATCTGTTTCTCCAGCTTCAGATCAAACCCCGAATCCAGCTTCTTCACCCGTTTGGTCAGCAACGTGGCCAACCATGGGTAGTCCTGAGTACGGGGAACCTGAATGCTCACATCGCACTGATAATTCACCACATCGGCGGCGATGGCATCGAGTTGACGACGAAGTTTGCTCATATCGGTGACGTTTAACGCTACCGTGGTGCTTTCAGCCGTCGGGTCGATCACTTTGGCCTGCGGTTTGGCTTCGGCAGCCTTGAGGGCCGCTTCGGCTTTATCCAGTTCAGCCTTGCGTGCATGAACGATGGCATTGTTAACGCCACCGGTCAGCGCCGGGGCCTTGGGCATCAATACCCGGGCACGGCTGAGGGCAGTGGCCGCGGCATTCACATCACCTTTTTGCAACACGATCTGGCTGCGCAGCAAATAGGCTTCGGCCAATTGCCGCTGGTATTGCTCAAGGGATTGATCGTTGGGCGACTCGGCCTGCAAGGCCGCCAATTGATCCTCGGCGGTGGCCAGCTCACTGCTGGCCAGGCTTTGTTCCAGTTGTGCAATAGCCGTGGCCCGCGCATCGGGGACCTCGGTGGCCGCCGGTGGCGTGCTTTGGCAAGCACCCAGTAGCAGCGAAAATGCGACAAGGAGCAGATAACGGGAGGCGAACGGCTTCATTCCTGCGACTCTCTATTTGCGCAAAAAACGAGCAAGTCTACACCCCTCGGCGGGGCAGGACAAAACTCAGCAGAAACAGCGCGGCGGCCGCCACCACAATCGACGGGCCGGCCGGGGTGTCCTTGAACCAGGACAACGCCAGCCCGCCACACACCGCGAGCATGCCCAGCAGGCTCGCGCCCAGTGCCATCTGCTCCGGCGAGCGGGCGTGACGCTGTGCCGCAGCCGCCGGAATAATCAGTAACGAAGTAATCAGCAACACGCCGACGATTTTCATCGCCACCGCAATCACCACGGCGATCAGCAACATCAGGACCAGACGCAACGCCGCCACCGGCAAACCTTCCACCCTGGCCAGTTCTTCATGCACGGTGATCGCCAGCAAGGGTCGCCACAGCGTGACAAGCAACACCAGCACCGCCGCGCTGCCGCCGAGGATCCAGGCCAGATCGGTCGGGCTGATCGCCAGCAGGTCGCCGAACAGATAGGCCATCAGGTCGATCCGCACTTCATGCATGAAGCTTAGTACCACCAGGCCCAGGGAGAGCGTGCTCGGTGCGAGAATTCCCAACAGCGTGTCAGACGCCAATGGCTGCCGCTGTTGCAGCGTCACCAGCAACACTGCCAGCAACAGGCAGCCTACGGTGACAGCCACGGTTGGGCTGACATCCAGCAGAAAGCCCAGCGCCACGCCAAGCAGTGCGGCGTGGGACAGGGTGTCGCCGAAATATGCCATGCGCCGCCAGACCACGAACGAACCCAGCGGGCCCGCGACCAGCGCCAGGGCCAGACCTGCAAGCAGGGCGAAGAGCAGAAAATCAGCCATGCTTGCAGCTATCTCCATGAACGTGGGTATGGGCCGACGGGGTCGCAATGACCACCGAGCCATGCAGGTCGTGAGCGTGGTCGTGATGGTGGTGATAAATCGCCAGGCTTTGTGCGTTCTTTCCGAACAGTTCGACGAACGCGGGATCGCCGCTGACCTGCTCGGGATGCCCGGAGCAGCAGACATGGCGATTCAGGCACACCACCTGGTCGGTGGTGCTCATCACCAGATGCAAATCGTGAGAGACCATCAATACACCGCAACCATGACGGTCGCGCAGACGTGTGATCAGGCTATAGAGCTCGGCCTGACCGGCCACGTCGACGCCTTGCACCGGCTCATCGAGCACCAGCAACTCCGGCTCGCGCAGCAATGCCCGGGCCAGCAGTACTCGCTGCATTTCGCCACCGGAAACACTTTGCACCGGGCTGTCGATTACCTGCTCGGCGCCGACTTCCTTGAGGGCGGCCAAGGCCCGAGCGCGGTCCACGCCAGGGACCAGACGCAAGAAACGCAGCACTGATAACGGCAGGGTTGGATCGACATGGAGTTTTTGCGGCATGTAACCGACGCGCAACTTCGGCTTGCGCCAGACGCTGCCGCTGTCCGGCTTCAACAGACCGAGCACCGCGCGCACCAGCGTGGTTTTGCCGGCGCCATTGGGGCCGATCAGGGTAACGATCTGCCCCGGCTCGACGCTCAGTTCGATGTTATCCAGCACGTTTTGCCCGGCAAAGGTGACGGCCACCTGCTCAAGACGGATCAGCGCATTGCTCATTAAGCCCCCTGGCAACCCGAGCAGAGACCGATGACTTCAACGGTCTGGGCCTCGACGATAAATCCGACGTCCCTGGCGCTGCCGACGATCGCGTCGCTGATGGACTTCTGTTCAAGCTCGATGGCGGCGTGGCATTGACGGCAAATCAGGAACTGGCCTTGGTGAGCGTGTTCCGGGTGATTGCAGCCGACGAAGGCGTTCAGCGAGGAGATGCGGTGTACCAGGCCGTTTTCCAGCAGAAAATCCAGCGCACGATACACGGTCGGCGGCGCAGCTCGGCGGCCGTCCTGCTCGCTGAGCACCGCCAGAATGTCGTAGGCACCCAGCGGTTTATGGCTTTGCCAGACCAGTTCCAGCACCCGCCGGCGCAAAGCGGTCAGGCGTAGCCCCTGACGTGCGCACAAGGCATCGGCCTCAGACAATGCGCTATGGACGCAATGAGAGTGGTCGTGGGGACGACTGGCAATCGGTGTTTTAGGCATGAGCGGCGACGAGTGTTGTGAGAGACGTTATTATGTTACCCGTTCTCGCCTCTTCGAGTGGTCATCGTGTCCCGACTTTTTTCTATCTTTGTCGCATTTGTCGCAAGTTTTCTGCTGATCGGATCAGCCCAGGCCGAAGTCAACGTCCTTACCAGCATCAAGCCGCTGCAGCTGATTGCTGCTGCGGTGCAGGAGGGTGTGGCGATTCCGGAAGTGTTGCTGCCACCCGGTGCATCGCCGCATAACTATGCCTTGCGCCCATCCGACGTACGGAAGGTGCAGTCGGTGGACCTGGTTTACTGGATCGGTCCGGACATGGAGGGTTTTCTGCCTCGCGTACTGAAAGGTCGCACGCTGCCCAGCGTCGCAGTGCAGGATTTGCCTGGCCTGAAGCTGCGACGTTTCGCCGAAGACAGCCACTCCCACGCTGAGGAAGCCGATGAGCATGACCACGATCATCGCCCCGGCAGCCTGGATGCGCACTTGTGGTTGTCGCCGATCAACGCCCGAGTGATCGCCAGCAAAATGGCGGCCGATCTGAGCGCCGCCGATCCGGCTAACGCGGCGCGCTATCAGAGCAACCTCAAAGCCTTCGATGAACGCCTGGATGCCCTGGACCTACGCCTGAAGGCTCGCCTGGCAGGGATCGCGAACAAGCCTTACTTCGTGTTCCACGAAGCCTTCGACTACTTTGAAGACGCCTACGGCCTCAAACACGCCGGCGTATTCAGTGTCGCAGCCGAAGTCCAGCCCGGTGCCCAGCACGTTGCGGCGATGCGCACGCGGTTGCAGGAAGTCGGCAAAACCTGCGTGTTCAGCGAACCGCCGCTGCGCCCGCGCCTGGCAGAAACCCTGGTGACCGGGCTGCCGGTGAAACTGGCGGAGTTGGACGCGCTGGGCGGGTACACGCCAGCGACCGCCCAGGGGTATGAGCAGGTGCTGGAAAAGTTGGGGAATGATTTGGCCGGGTGCCTGGAGTCGTTGTAAGCATCCCATAGACCCTGTGGCGAGGGGGCTTGCCCCCGTCGGGCTGCAAAGCAGCCCCAAACAGGCCTGCACAATGAATTGCAGGGGAGCGCTTCGCACTGGAGCGCCAGCCCCAACGGGGGCAAGCCCCCACGCCACATTTTAAAGGGCGAAAGGCAGCGGCGTGTCGACCTTCTGCCGCTGCGCCAAGCGCAGTTGAAACTCCATCGGATCGTGAATCAACACGTCCTGCCCGGCGAAAGACTCCGCGGCAATCAACCGCGACAACCAGAACCGCACGCACGCCACGCGCAGCATGGTCGGCCACAGCTCAGCTTCGGCAGCGGTGAACGGTCGCAGCGCGGCATAAGCGCCCAGCAACGCCCGCGCCCGAGCCCCGTCGAGCTGCCCTTGCTCATCCGAGCACCAGTCGTTCAAGGCAATTGCCACGTCATAGAGCATCGGCCCTGAACAAGCGTTGTAGAAGTCGATCAACCCGGTCAGGTGCGTGCCTTCGAACATCGCATTGTCGCGGAACAGATCCGCATGGATGTTGGCCCGCGGCAGCGCCAGAATTTTCGTCTTTTGCTGGGTGATTTCTTCCAGGGCACGTTGCAGCAAATCGCTTTGTTCGGCGTTCAGGTGCGAGAGAAACTGCGTGCCCTCTTCCAGCATCCAGTCCAGGCCGCGATCGGTTTTGCGCTTGATCATATTGGCCTGGGTCGCCAGGTGCAGGTGAGCCAGCAGTTCGCCGACCTGAGCGCAATGCTGGGCGTTGGCGTCCTTGATGTGCTTACCCGCCAGGCGTGGCTGCAACAGCGCAGGTTTACCGGCCAGCTCGCGCAACGCAACGCCGTCGGTGGTGCGCAGGGCATAAGGCACCGGCAGGTTGGCGTCGTGCAGCACGTCGAGCAGTTCGATGAAGAACGGCATCTCCTGCACCGGACCGCGCTCGACCAGGGTCAGGACAAACTCGCCCTGCTCCAGGCTGATAAAGAAATTGGTGTTTTCGCTACCGGCGGCGATCCCCTGGAAATCAAGCAGGCGGCCGAGCCCGTAAGGGGCGAGAAAGGTTTCCAGCTCGGGCCGAGCCAGGGGGGTGAACACAGACATGGTTAAAACTGCCAGTACGGGCGCCGCTACATAGCAAGCGCCGATTAAAGTTAAGAACCGCTTACCACTTAAAGATTTCCCACGCAGGGATCAGCATATCCGGCTGATCCGAGCGGATATAGTTACCCTCCGAGCCATCAGCGCGCACCAGGAAGTACGGTTTACCGCCCTTCGGAGTGACCTTGATGGCATACAGGAAACCGTTCTGCCGGTACTCCTGAATGGTTTTATCGCCTTCCGTGCGGATAGTGACTTGCGGTTCCGCCGATGGCGAATCATCTGCCGCCATCACTGCCAATGGGGTGATTACAAAGAAGCCAGCCAGCAACAAGCGATTTAGTGTGCGCATGATAACCTTGTCCCTTTGTCGTCAACGGTCCCGCTATTCTAGCGCCGGACCCGCCGAAAAGGTTGATCCTGCTCATGAGCCAAGCCCCCCTCGTCCTGGTGGACGGTTCTTCTTACCTGTACCGCGCTTTTCATGCGCTGCCACCGCTGACCACGTCCAAAGGCCTGCCGACCGGTGCGGTCAAGGGCGTATTGAACATGCTCAAGAGTCTGCGCAAGCAGTACCCGGACAGCCCGTTCGCCGTGGTGTTCGACGCCAAGGGCGGGACGTTCCGCGACGCGATGTTCGCCGAGTACAAGGCCAACCGTCCGAGCATGCCTGACGATATGCGGGTCCAGATCGAGCCGCTGCACGCCAGCGTCAAGGCCTTGGGCTTTCCATTGCTGTGCGTGGACAACGTCGAAGCTGACGATGTGATCGGCACCCTGGCCCGCAGCAGCGCGGCCGCCAACCGCCCGGTGGTGATTTCCACCGGTGACAAGGATATGGCACAACTGGTCGACGGGCACATTACCTTGGTCAATACGATGACCGGTAGCGCGCTGGACGTGGAGGGCGTGAAGGAGAAATTCGGCGTCGCTCCCGAGCAGATCATCGATTATCTGGCGTTGATGGGCGATTCGTCCGACAACATCCCGGGCGTTCCGGGTATCGGTCCGAAGACCGCTTCCGGCCTGCTGGTTGGCGTGAATGGCGGCCTGACCGAGCTCTATGCGCAGCTCGATATCGTCCCGACCCTGCCGATTCGCGGCGCCAAGACCCTGCCGGCCAAGCTCGAAGAGCATAAGGAAATGGCCTTTCTTTCTTATCGATTGGCAACCATCAAGATCGATGTGCCGCTGGACATCGGCCTCGACGACCTGCAAATGGGCCCACCGGATCACGACAAGCTTGCCGAGCTCTATTCCCTGCTGGAATTCAAAAGCTGGTTCGAAGAGAACCAGCGCGACGCCAAGCGCTCGGGTCAGGACATCGTCGAGGTCGCTCAGGAGCAGCCGGGTGCCGCCGAAGCGAAATACGAAACCATCCTCGATCAAAAGCGCTTCGAGGCCTGGCTGGACAAGCTCGACAAGGCGCCACTGATCGCCTTCGTCACCGAAAACAACGGCAGCGATGCCCAACACGCGCAACTGGTGGGCCTGTCGTTCTCTGTCGCGACCAACGAAGCAGCCTACATTCCGCTGACCCATTCCTACATGGGCGTGCCGGAGCAACTGGATCGTGACACCGTGCTGCTGGCGTTGAAACCGCTGCTGGAAAACCCGAATAAACTGAAAGTCGGCCAGCATGCGAAGTTCGACACCAATATCCTCGCCAATTGCGCCATCGGTGGCGATCAGAGCAACGGAATTACTGTTCAGGGTGTTGCCTACGACACCATGCTCGAGTCTTACGTACTGGATTCGACGGCCACCCGCCACGACATGGACAGCCTGGCGCTCAAATACCTGGGCCAAAGCAAGACCGACATTCAGGAGATCGCGGGCAAAGGCGTCAAACAGCTGACCTTCGACCAGATTTCCCTTGAGCTGGCAGGCCCCTATGCCGCCGAAGACGCCGATGTCACCTTCCGCCTGCATCTGGCCTTGCAGGAAAGACTGGCCGCGACGCCAAGCCTGGTCAAAGTGCTCAACGAGATTGAAATGCCGCTGATGCCGGTGCTGGCCCGTATTGAGCGCCAGGGCGCACTCGTGGACGCCAACCTGCTGGGCATCCAGAGCGTCGAGCTGGGCGAAAAACTGGTCGCCCTGGAGCGTGAGGCCTTTGCCATTGCCGGTGAAGAATTCAACCTCGGCTCGCCGAAGCAACTGGGGGTGATTCTCTACGAAAAGCTCGGTTTGCCCGTACTCAGCAAAACCGCCAAGGGTCAGGCTTCGACTGCAGAAGCCGTGTTGGCCGAGTTGGCCGAGCAGGACTACCCGCTGCCCAAGGTGCTGATGCAATACCGCTCGCTGAGCAAGCTCAAAAGCACCTACACAGACCGTTTGCCAGAGCAGATCAACGCTCGCACCGGGCGCATTCATACGTCTTACCAGCAAGCCGTCGCAGCCACCGGGCGTTTGTCGTCCATCGACCCGAACCTGCAGAACATTCCGATTCGCACCGCCGAAGGTCGCCGGATTCGTCAGGCGTTCGTCGCGCCGAAAGGCTACAAACTGCTGGCCGCGGACTACTCGCAAATCGAACTGCGGATCATGGCGCACCTGGCCAAGGACGAAGGCTTGCTGCATGCCTTCCGCAACAACCTCGATGTCCACCGGGCCACGGCCGCAGAAGTGTTTGGCGTTGAGTTAGGCGCGGTCACCAACGATCAGCGTCGAAGTGCGAAAGCCATCAACTTCGGCCTGATCTACGGCATGAGCGCGTTTGGCCTGGCCAAGCAGATCGGCGTTGACCGCAAACAGTCCCAGGCCTACATCGACCGTTATTTCGCTCGTTATCCCGGCGTGCTGCAGTACATGGAGCGCACGCGCGCCCAGGCCGCCGAGCAAGGCTTCGTCGAAACCATCTTTGGTCGTCGCCTGTACTTGCCGGAAATCAACGCGAAAAACCAGGCCCTGCGCAAAGCTGCCGAGCGCACGGCGATCAACGCCCCGATGCAAGGCACCGCGGCGGACATCATCAAGAAAGCCATGGTGGCGGTGGACAACTGGCTGGCATCGTCAGGCCTGGACGCCAAAGTCATCCTGCAGGTACACGATGAATTGGTGCTCGAGGTGCGTGAGGACCTGATCGACCAGGTACGCGAGGAGATTCGCGTGCACATGAGCAACGCCGCACAATTGGACGTACCGCTTCTGGTCGAGGTGGGCGTAGGCAACAACTGGGATGAGGCGCACTGAGCCGCCTGAAAAGACGTATGTACTGCGGCCTGGCGCCGCAGCACATGACGAAGGGCTATAGAGCGAAAAACGACAGTGATTATTTCCAAAGGATTTTGAAAATAGTCTGAACTAAATCCGCGAACCGCCACTCAGAGATACTGAATGGCTGGTGAAGCCCTTCGATGCTCCTATGTTGTGTTAAGTGTTGGCAGATATCTGGACCCCGCCCTAGCGGTCCGGAACTTGAACCCCGGAACTTCTCCCTCCCCATACGAAGTCCGGGGTTTTTTTTGCCTGCCAATTTGTCTCGAGAGCCTTACTCGGCAGCCTCGGCGCCCTTGTCCGCCAACTCCATCCAGCCCGCCAGTACGGTGTAAGCGTCTTCCAGGCCCATGCGTTTGGGGGCCGAAAACAGCTGGATAGTGATCGTATCGCCCCATCCCTTGCGGATTTCCGACTGAACCTTGAGCAGCGTGTTTTTCGCCGCGCCGTAGGTCAGCTTGTCGGCCTTGGTCAGCAGGATATGCATCGGCATGCCGCTGGCGACGGCCCAATCGAGCATCAACAGGTCGAAGTCGGTCATTGGATGACGGATGTCCATCATCAGAATCAAACCTTTCAAACTCTCGCGACCACCCAGATAAGCTTCCAGGTGACGCTGCCAGTGCATCTTCAACGGGATCGGTACTTTCGCATAACCGTACCCCGGCAGGTCGACCAGACGGCGTTCATCGTCTAGCTTGAAGAAGTTCAACAGCTGTGTGCGACCCGGTGTTTTCGAGGTCCGCGCCAGGCTGGCGTGCGTCAGAGTATTCAACGCGCTGGACTTGCCGGCGTTGGAACGCCCGGCGAAGGCCACTTCAAAGCCTTCGTCGTCGGGACATTGGTCGACTTTGGCGGCGCTGAGCATAAAGGTGGACTGTTGGCACAGGCCGAGGATGGGATTCTTGAGTTGCATGGGATTTCCGATGTGGGCGGCGCCGGGAATGGACGCGGCAAGCAGTGTCGTTTCCGTTTCAGTGACGCCAGTATATAATGCCGCAGATTTTGTGTGCGCTTTGTCCCAGCGTAGGATGAAGTTCACGAGAGCGATTGACCTTGATTGCGCACTAGAACGCAGCACGCTCTCAACCCTGAAAAGGTCGTTTTATGACGAAATGGCTGCTAGCTGCCGGTGTCTTGATGCCGCTTTACAGCGCTCAGGCTACACAGGATCCGGAAGCTGTGTACAACCGTGTTTGTGGTGCCTGTCATTCCGGCCAACTACCCATGGCGCCCCGCAAGGGCGATCAGGAAGCTTGGACGCCGAGGTTGGCGAAAGGTATGGAGACGCTGGTGCAACACGTGACCCAGGGTTTCAAGGCGATGCCGCCGCGTGGTTTGTGCATGGACTGCAGTGCCGAGGATTACCGAGCCATCATCCAGTGGATGAGCGAGTAAACCCGGCCCATAACTCTTTAACCCTTAGCCGTAGTTGGATTAGCTGATGAACAAATTGATCGTGAGTCTGCTGTTGACCGTGGGGATCTCCGGTATTGCCCATGCTGCAGGTGATGCGACTGCTGGTCAGGCGAAAGCCGCAGTATGTGGCGCCTGTCATGGCCCGGATGGCAATAGCATGGCGCCTAACTTTCCGAAACTGGCAGGCCAGGGCGAGCGTTATCTGAACAAGCAGCTGCACGACATCAAGTCCGGCAAACGCACGGTACTGGAAATGACCGGCCTGCTGACCAACCTGAGCGATCAGGACCTGGCTGATATCTCCGCCTACTTTGCCAGCCAGAAAGGCAGCGTCGGTGCCGCCGACCCGAAAGTCGTGGCTCGCGGTGAAGCACTGTTCCGTGGTGGCGACCTGGCCAAAGGGCTGCCAGCCTGCACCGGTTGCCACTCGCCTAATGGCGCAGGCAACGCAGCCGCCGGCTTCCCGCACCTGGGCGGCCAGCATGCTCAGTACGTCGGCAAGCAACTGACCGAATTCAGAAAAGAAGAAGGTGGCCGGACCAACGACGGCGACACCAAACCAATGCAGAGCATCGCTAAAAAGCTGAGCGACGAAGATATCGCCGCCGTCTCCAGCTATATTCAAGGCTTGCACTAAGGCCTGTGATCGAGCGTTGTGAGTGATGTACATCTCTTGCAACGTTAACTCTCGATTAATCCGTCGATGCAAACATAAAAAGGGTAGCTTTGGCTGCCCTTTTTTGTGGCCGCTGCCGTTACACTACAGAACTCAAGCCCGCCGGAATCTGTCTGAAAACAGGTCGCGCGAGGCGCCCAAATTGTCCAGGAGTAAAGCATGCGTAATCTGATCATCAGCGCCGCACTCGTCGCTGCCAGCCTGTTCGGCATGACTGCCCAAGCCGCCGAAAAACCTGAAGCGCCCTATGTCGAACTGAGCAACCCGGTCCCGGTGGCCGAGCCTGGCAAGATCGAAGTCGTGGAGCTGTTCTGGTACGGCTGCCCGCACTGCTATGCCTTCGAACCCGTCATCAACCCATGGGTTGAAAAGTTGCCCTCCGACGTGAATTTCGTGCGTATCCCGGCAATGTTTGGCGGCCCTTGGGATGCCCACGGCCAGATGTTCCTGACGCTTGAGGCCATGAGTGTCGAGAGCAAGGTTCACGCTGCGGTGTTCAACGCAATCCAGAAAGAACACAAGAAGCTGACCGACAAAGAAGACATGGCGGACTTCCTGGCGACCCAAGGTGTAGACAAGGACAAGTTCCTGGCCACCTTCGACTCCTTCGCCATCAAGGGCCAGATCAACAAAGCCAAAGAGCTTGCCAAGAAATATGAAATCACCGGCGTGCCTACCATGATCGTCAATGGCAAGTATCGCTTTGACATCGGTTCTGCCGGCGGCGCCGAACAAGCGTTGAAACTGGCTGACCAACTGGTCGCCAAAGAGCGAGCGGCAACCAAGGCCGTTGCCAACTAAGCGCGGCACCTGCCATGCGCCGCTGGAGAACTGAACGCATCGTTGGCCTGCACGACCCGCGGGTCAACGAGCATCACCTGGAATCGACGGGGTTGCCCGTGGACAGCCGTCTGCGTTTGCTCAGTTTCAATATCCAGGTCGGCATCAGTACCGAGCGTTATCGGCACTATCTGACCCGCGGCTGGCAGCATCTGTTGCCGCACACCGGGCGTGCCGACAACCTGCAAAAAATCGGCAATCTGTTGGGCGACTTCGATCTGGTCGCCTTGCAGGAAGCCGATGGCGGCAGCCTGCGATCGGGCTACGTCAATCAGGTCGAACACCTGGCGCAGCTCGGCGCCTTCCCTTATTGGTATCAACAACTCAATCGCAATCTCGGTCATCTCGGCCAGCACAGCAATGGCGTGCTCAGCCGCCTGCGCCCGTGGGCGATCGAGGATCATCCGCTGCCGGGGCCCAAGGGTCGCGGGGCCATTCTGGTGCGCTTCGGCGAAGGTCCGGAGGCGCTCGTGGTGGTGATGATGCACCTGGCGCTGGGCGCTCGCGCCCGTAGCATGCAACTGGCTTACATCCGCGAGTTGATCGGCGGTTATAAGCACCAAGTGCTGATGGGCGATATGAATACCCACGCCGGTGACTTGCTGCAACATTCCCCGCTGCGCGATTTAGGCCTGCTCGCGCCGCAGATGGAAGCGACCTTTCCCAGCTGGCGCCCACAGCGCTGCCTGGACCACATTCTGCTCAGCCCCACCCTGACGCTTGAAAAGGTCGAGGTGCTGGCACAACCCATTTCCGATCACCTGCCGGTCGCGGTAGAAATTCGTCTGCCGGGCTCGCTCACGGCCGATGCATTCCCCGCGTTGAGTCCTGCCTGAATGAGCGACGAAGCACAGCGCTGGAAAGAGAAATACCTCAAAAGCATCGAACAACAGGAAAAGCTCGAACGTCGATGGGACGCACGGCTCGACCTGCTGCGTCGCGGGCTGGTGCGCAGCACCCTGGCTGCCGAAGGTACCGATCGCGCCGTTGACCAATGCATGAAGGAAATGCGCGAAGTCGTACGCACCGACGACATGGACGCCGGCCTGGCGGCCTTGCTGCCGCGTCTGGAGAAAGCCGTGCTCGACTCCGAGCAGCGCCGGGAAACCCGGGTTGATCAAGTCAGCGCCGCACTGACGGCGCTGGTCTCTCAGTTGCAAGCATTGCCGCTGCCACGGGAAGTGAGCCGGCCACTGAAGAGTTTCGCCAAGCAGCTGGACGGCCGTGTCGGCCAGGCTCGCGAAATCCCGTTGCTGCTCAGCGAACTGAGCGGCTTGCAAGGCAAAGCCTTGAGCCTGCTGGAGAACCCTGTGGAACCGGGTCGTCCGGGTTTTTTGCAGCGCCTGTTCGGCAGCCGGGATGCAGACGAGGCTGCGCCACAGATCGCCGCCCCCGAATTGCACATGCCTGCCCCGCAACCTGTCGAACCGGTTGCCGCTCCACTGGCCGAGCTCTCACTCGCGACGGTCAATCTCGCGCCAGCCGCCAACAAACCGCAAGCGGTAATGCCAACCGTTGAAGCTGCCCTGCCCGCCGCTGCGCCCGTGGACACTCCGGCGCCCACAGCAACAACGGCACCCACAGCTGAAGTCGTGGCGTTCGTCCCGCCCGCCCTGGAGCCAGAGGCCACGAGCAGCCAGGCCCCAGAGCCACAAACCCAGCCGAACCTCGAACAGCCGCAAGAGCCGGTTCCATCGATCGCCGTACCGGCCACCCAGGCTCCGTCGGCAATCAACCCGGATGAACTGATCCCGGAGGCCAGCGATCCGCAAACGCCAGAACACGACATTCTGTATGCCCTGCCGGACTCGCCGGAACCGTCCTACAGCTCTGTGGCCAAGCACATCGAAGACACCCTGCTGGGCCTTCTCGACGACCTGACACTGCCCGAGCGCCATCGACCGCAAGCCGAAGCGATGCGCAATCGTCTTCAAAACGGTTTGAACTGGTATGAACTGCTGCCAATCCTCGATGATCTGGCAACATTGATGCTGGCCATTACCGACAGCGGTCAGCACGAATTCGAAGCGTATCTGCAGCGACTCAACGAACGCCTTGAGTCATTTCAGAGCAACCTGCAAGCGGCCAGCGAAGGCCACGCCGACAACCGCTCTGCCGCGCGGGAGATGGACACGCAGATTCGCGAGCAAGTCGACGGCCTGCAAAGCAGCATGCATGAAGCGGCGGACCTCGATGACCTCAAGCACATGCTGGAAGACCATCTCGAAGGCCTGCTCGGCACCATGGACCAGCACCAGAAGCAACGCGACGAGCGCGAACAGGAAGTCGCGGCCCGCCTGCAAAGCCTGGCTGAAAGGGTGGCCCACATGGAGCAGGAAGCGCTGGGCTACCGCGAGCATCTCGAAGAGCAGCGCCAGAAGGCCTTGATCGATCCGTTGACCGGCCTGCCGAATCGAGCGGCCTGGAGCGAACGGCTGGACCATGAAATCAGTCAATGGCAACAGCACGGCAACACCCTGCTGCTGGCGATGCTCGACCTCGACCATTTCAAACGCATCAACGACAACTACGGTCATCTGGCGGGCGACAAGGTGCTGAAAATCATCGCCAGTGTGCTGCGCAAGCGTCTGCGCGGGACGGACTTCATTGCCAGGTTTGGCGGTGAGGAGTTTGTGCTGTTGATGCCTGCCACGGCGCCGATGGTCGGCGCGAAACTGCTGGAAACGTTGCGCGCATCGATCGAAGCTTGCCCATTCCACTTCAAGGGCGAGCGAGTCACTATCACCATTTCCATGGGACTGACCGCCTTCAGACCGAGCGAACATAGCGACCTGGTGCTTAAAAGAGCCGATCAGGCGCTATATCGCGCGAAAAATACCGGCCGCAACCGGATAGAACTGGGCTGACAGTTAATTGTTCCATTTTGTTTAAAGGCGCGCTTTTGCGGTCGGCGCGCAAGGCAATACGTTACACTGTTGCATTATTGTCTCGCGTGTATTGCCTCCACCATGAAATTTCTTGCTCTTATTGCTTCGCTGCTTGTATTAGCCGGCTGCGCCAGCGGTCCCCGGATTGACACCAGCCACCCTTCAGTCAATCACGACAGCCGTATTCAGTTCGTGGTGATGCATTACACCTCCGCATCCCTGGTGGACTCGCTGCAATTGCTGACCCATGGCGAGGTCAGCAGCCATTACCTGATCGGCGACGACGAGCACGCCACCATCTATAAGCTGATGGATGAAAATCTTCGGGCCTGGCACGCCGGCGAAAGCCAATGGCAAGGCCGGACCTGGCTGAATTCCAGTTCCATTGGCATCGAAATCGTCAATCCAGGCTTCCAGGACACCCCGACCGGGCGCCTCTGGTATCCCTACAGCGAAGCCCAGGTTCAGTCGATGATCTTTCTGCTCAAGGACATCAGCAAGCGCCAGGGCATCAGCCCTCGCCATATCATCGGCCATAGCGACATCGCCCCCATGCGCAAGCTCGACCCTGGCCCGCTGTTCCCCTGGAAACGCCTGGCGGCCGAAGGCCTGGGAATCTGGCCGAACGAGCAGGCTGTGGCGCGTCAGCAAGCGCAGTTCGCCGTGCAGCTGCCAAGCATCAGCTGGTTTCAGGCACAACTTGCCCGCCTGGGCTACGCCACGCCACAGACCGGCGAACTGGATGTAGCGACACGCAATGTGCTGGCGGCTTTTCAGCTGCATTTTCGCCCGTCCCGTTTCGACGGCACTCCGGACGCGCAAACCGCGGCGCTTCTCCAGGTGTTGAATCAGACAAAATAATGACGCCCGCCCGACGGTCAGGGCCTTTTCCCAATCAGCAGCTATAACTCATTGGTAATCCTTCGGATATTCCATGATGACGGCTGCTCGAGAGAGGCTGCGTAGCTGGTTCTATCGCCCTTGGTTTCTGGCGACGCTGGCGGCTGCCTTGAGTGCCACGCTGCTGATGACCGGCAGTCTGTTCATTGCGATGCATCAGGTCGAGGACAACGAAAGCCAGGAGATGAACGCCCAGGGGGAGCGCTTTCTGGTCCGTCTGGAGCAGCTGTTCGGGCAACTGCGCGAAAGCCTCGACGACCTTGAAGCTCAACCGCTGCGGGGCTGCGATGATGAAATGATCGCCACATTGCAGCAAGTCAGCTTCAATTACCGCTTCGTTTACGAAGCCGCTTACATGGATGCTTCAGGAATCTGCTCCAACCGCCCCCGCCAGGAAGGGCTGTCGGTGATCCGGCCACCGGACATCGAGGGCCCCACCTACAGCTATTGGTTGAACACCACCACCGAACCCGATGAGAACCGCGCCGCACTGATGCTGGGGCGTGGCAATTTCCGGGTGGCTACGTCTCGCGGGCATTTGACCGACATGGTTGATCTGTCTCCGGGGAGCAGCCTGCTGGTGGTGCTCGACCACGACACCCGCGCGATTCCCGTGCTCGGTGCCGAGCAGGAGTGGCCCCCGACGCAACCCTGGCCCCCGAAAAATCACGATGCACTGCAAGTCACCCCTACCCGCCTGATTTACCGAATGCCGACCAATACTCCCGAATACCAACTGGTGCTGATCACCCCGCGCACCGGGATGCATGTGCCGGCCGTTTGGTGGTGGCTGCTTCCGGCCAGCCTCGCGCTAAGTGCCTGCGTAGGCATTCTGGTGTTTCTGCTGGTGCGCCAGCGTCAATCACTGGATGCTGAACTGCACGGCGCGATACAGCGAGGCGAATTGCAGGTGTTGTATCAACCGATCTTCGACCTCGACAGTCGCAACTGTGTCGGAGCCGAAGCCTTGCTGCGCTGGCGAAGGCCGGACGGCACCTTGACCAGCCCCGAGCTGTTCATTCCCATGGCGGAAAACACCGGCCAGATCCGCCAGATGACTGATTTCGTATTACAGCGCCTGCTGGAACAGCTCGGACAACTGTTGCGCGCCAATCCGCAGTTGTATATCTCGGTCAACCTGGCGGCCTGCGACGTCATGGTGCCGCGTATCGGTCAGGTGATGGCGCGCCTGCTGGCCTTGCACCGTGTAGCCGCTAGACAGATTGCCTTTGAGGTGACCGAGCGCGGATTGGTTGATGTCGTGGTGGCCAGAGAAAACCTGCAGGCCTTGCGCGATGTCGGGCATCAGGTGCTGATCGATGACTTCGGCACTGGCTATTGCAGCCTCGCTTACCTGCAAACACTGCCCGTGGACTGCCTGAAAATCGACAAGGCATTTATCGACGCGCTGGGTCATGACGCCGCCAGCAGCGGCGTGGCACCGCACATCATTCGCATGGCCCAGGCCCTGCAACTCAAGGTGATTGCCGAAGGCATCGAATATGAAGCCCAGGCAGAGTTTCTGAGCAGCGAGGGGGTGAAGTTCGGTCAGGGCTGGCTGTTCGCGCACCCATTGAGCGCTGTGCAATTCATCGAATTGATTACCCGTGGTCGCCGACAGGCAACGCGGCGTCTGGATGACGAAGACTGAGAAGGTTCAGGCTTATACCGCCAGCGCCATGTAGAACTGCGACCCCTGCCCTGGCCGTGAATACACGCCCATCCGCCCACCGTGCAACTGCACGATCTCCTTGCACAGCGCCAGACCGAGCCCGGCGCCGCCCTTCTTGCGGCCGACCTGAACAAAAGGCTCGAATATCCTTCCTTGCTGGCTGTAGGCAATGCCTTCGCCGTTGTCTTCAACACTGATAATCACCCGCTCCCCATGACGTCGAGCCTGCAAACGTATCAGCCCGTCGCGGGAGGTATGGCGCAAGGCGTTGTCGATCAGGTTATCGAGCACCCGCTCCAGTTGCGCCTGATCGGCCTGCAGCCGCGGCAACGTTCCCTGCACTTCCACCAACAGCTCAATGCCCTTCTCCTGCGCCGGGCCGGCAAAGCGTGCCTGGGCCTGCTCCAGCAAATCTTCGATGGAGCACGGCGCCAGGGTGAGTTTTTGCAGGCCGTTCTGATAGCGAGAGAAATTCAGCAGGTCGTTGATCAACTGCATCAAGCGCTGCATTTCTTCATTCACGGTGTTCAGCAAGTCGGCCTCACGGGAATCCTCGGCAAAATGCGCCCGCTCGCGGAACAGGCCGAATGCCATGTGCATCC
Source organism: Pseudomonas sp. Pseusp11 (assembly GCF_047304405.1). Taxonomy (NCBI): domain Bacteria; kingdom Pseudomonadati; phylum Pseudomonadota; class Gammaproteobacteria; order Pseudomonadales; family Pseudomonadaceae; genus Pseudomonas; species Pseudomonas sp. Pseusp11. The sequence continues at coordinate 177,411 of NZ_JBGLZF010000005.1, read as the reverse complement.
CGGTGACTGGCGTGCGTAACTCATGGGATGCACGCAAGACGAACTCGCTGCGCACCCGTTCGAAGGCACGCTGCTCGGTGACGTCATGCAACACCATCACGGCGCCGAGAATATGACCCTGGGTATGGCTGACCGGCGTCAGGCTATACGTCAGCAATCGCGACTCCCCGTCAACCTCGATGCTCAGGTCGTCCGGCACTCGTTCCAGGGTGCCGCCGCGCAGCACCAGGTGCAGCTGTTCATCCAGTTCGGGGCGCTCAAGTGCCGTGCCCAGCCCTTGGCCGAGACGCTCGGTGTCCCAGCCTAACTGGCGCTGAGCCACCGGGTTGAGGTGCTCGAGCTGACCTTGACGATCAATGATCAGCAAACCGTCGTCGATGCTATCGAGCACCGCTTGCAAACGCTGCTGTCCGGCGAGTAGCTCGTCGATATTAGTGGCTTGGTGCTGTCGCAGGGCCTCGGCCATGATTCCGAAGCGTCGGGTCAGCTGGTTCATTTCCACTGCGGAGGAAATCGGCAGAGTCACTTCGAAATTGCCTTGGCCGATGTTGTCAGCGGCCGCCGCCAGGGCCTCGATCGGGGCTCCGAAACGCTGGGCGATCGCATGGGCGGTAATGAACCCGATGAACAGCACCCCCACCCCGATCAACCCGAGCAGGCCGGCAATCAGCAACGCGCGGTCCCGGGCCTGACGTTCGGTTTCACTGATGTTATCCAGCGCGCGCTTCTGTTCGGCGATCAAGCCGTTGCGCAGCGTGTTGAATTTTTCCGTGAGATCCCCGCCCCCAGTGAGCACCGGTGCCGTATCGCGGGAAAGATCGTAGGCCTGTAGAAAGCTCTGGTAATCAGTCTTGGCCTTTTTGAAACCGTACTGGGCGCCCTCGCCGGACGGCTCGTGAGCAATGCCTTCATCGAGCAATTCGAGGTAATGCTGTCTGGATGCCTCGAACGCCGCGGGATCAGGCTTCTCGCCGAGCATGATGATCAGTTGATCACCCAGGGTCTGGCGCAGCTTCAATCCCAGATCCAGCCTGACGAAGTTGTCACGGATCAGGGCCTCCTGCGTGCCGGCCATCTGCATCACGCTGACCAGCCCGAGCAACAGCCCGAGCAGCGCCACGGTGATCAAGGCTGAAATACTCAGGAACAACCGGGTGCGCAACGTCATCGCCAGTTTCATCGGGTGCGGCTCACAAGTTGTACTGCTTGCGCTTGCGGTACAGGGTCGAGGCATCGATACCCAGGGTCTTGGCCGCCTGATCCAGGGTATCGGCGGTGGCAAGGACCGCACCGATGTGGGCTTTCTCCAACTCATCCAGGCTCAACGCGGCGCCAATGCGTGGCGTATTGTTGGTCGGAGCTTCGGCCATGCCCAAGTGGCTGATCTCGACCCGCTCCTGTGGACAAATAATGCTCGCCCGTTCCACCACGTTGCGCAGCTCGCGGATATTGCCGGGCCAGCGGTAGCTGAGCAGCGCCTCGCGGGCCTCATCGCTGAAACACCGGGCCGGACGCGAGTACTCCTTGACGAAGCGCGCCAGGAAACGGTCAGCCAGGTTCAGAATGTCTTCCCTGCGTTCGCGAAGCGGCGGCAGGTGCAAGGTGATAACGTTCAGCCGATAGAGCAAATCTTCACGAAAACGACCGTCGCGGACCATGTCTTCAAGGTTGAGGTTGGTGGCCGCGAGGATTCGCACGTCGGCGCGACGGGTCACCGGGTCGCCCACACGCTCGTATTCCTTGTCCTGGATGAAACGCAGCAACTTTGGCTGCAAAGTCAGGGGAAAATCGCCGATCTCGTCGAGAAACAACGTTCCGCCATCAGCCTGATTGACACGACCCAAGGTGCTTTCACTGGCACCGGTGAATGCGCCACGGCTGTGGCCGAAGAGTTCACTGTCCATCAATTCCGCTGTCAGGGACGGGCAGTTGATGGTGATGCAGGATTTCTTCTGGCGTTTGCTCCAGCCATGAATGGCCTGTGACAGCTCACCTTTACCGGTGCCGGACTCTCCGAGAATCAGAATGTTGGCGTCGGTACTGGCGACCTGGCGTGCGGTTTCAAGCACCACTTTCATCGCCGGGCTGTGGGAGTCCAGCCCCTCCTTGGGTTTACGCACTTCACCTTCGAGGGCTTCCAGGCGTGCCGAGAGTTGCCGCACTTCCAGCTGTTTGGCAGTGGCCAGACGTAACTGATCGGGGCTGCAAGGTTTGACCAGATAGTCGGCTGCACCGGCCTGAATCGCATCCACGGCAGTGTCCACGGCCGAGTGAGCGGTAACGATTACTACACGCATCCAGGGCGCCTGAATCCGCATCTGCGCCAGCACATCTAGGCCGTTGTCTTCACCCAGGCGCAAATCGAGGAAGCACAGATCGAAAACCTGACGCTGCAACAAGGCTTCGGCCTGAGCGGCGCTGGTCGCGGTGGCCACGCTGTAGCCTTCGTCTTCGAGGCAATAGCGAAAGGTTCGAAGGATGGCGGACTCGTCGTCCACCAGCAGAATGCGGCCTTGATGCTCAGTGGCTGATTCCATGTTCCTACGCTCCTTTAATAGGTGTTCTTGGTTAGTCCCGGAAAAATCGGGCAAGTTGCATGATTGATTCTGGTCGATTCCAGCCAAAACAGGCTATCTATCTACTCAAAGTGAAGCTAATACGCTGATTTATATGAACTTTTATTTACAGACCATTCTTTCAGCGATTGCCTGCGTCCCTTTCTGACATCTACGCCCTCCCCGCAATTCCAAAAATATTGAAAGTGCCTGCGAACTCATCGTGCATTACGCACGACTGCAAACGGATCATCGTGCAGGATGCGTCCAAAACGTTTTCTACAAACACAATAACCTTTTGATTTTTATCGTATTTATTCTTTATTAAAGCTGGCATGCAGGCTGCAATGGTCTAGGTAATCAGGGCATTTAATGAACCAGCGCCCGCCAAAGATCACTACCCGTATGGGAGGAACTTCAGGATGAATCGCCAAAGCGCCGCCCAATTGCGTCTTTCGCCACTGCATGTCCAGCAAGGCTTGTTTGCCCTGTTAGCGTTGTTGATCACCCTGATTGGTGGCCAGCAGTACATGCGTTGGGAGCAAAGCGCGCAACCGGCGCCAGTGCACCTTTCAATTCCACATCCCCCCCAAACCCACTTCAGCGCCGTCAGCAGCAACCCGGCTGACAACGCCTCAATGCGAATGATGGGCGTCGACCAGGCCCGGTCTGTGGACGAGACGCCCTTCCAGGAACGTTGGGTGTTTTAAGCAAACGAACTTGGCGCGCTCAACGCGCCGGGAAAAGCACCACAAGCAACATCCTTAAATAGAAGCGTAAGGAGAATCACCATGTTGAGCTGGGCAATCACATTCCTGATCATTGCCATCATCGCTGCAGTATTGGGCTTCGGTGGTATCGCGGGCACCGCCACGGGTATCGCCAAGATTCTCTTTGTCGTATTCCTGGTGATGTTCATTGCTTCCTTCTTCTTTGGCCGTCGCGGCCGAGGTTGATATGGGCATTGCGTTAAAGACATCGGCAGCCGCCCTGCTTCTGGGCGGCAGTGCCATGGCGATCGCGGCCGCCCACGCGACACGAGTTCGAAACACGAAAGAGGCCTGGTGCTTCTTTCCACTGCGCTACCCGAGGACGGTAGACGCATGACCAAGGGGTCGGGACGTTCTGACTGCTTCAGGGTCGGAGTGACCTACGGGTACAGGGAGTACCCGCGCAAGGGCCGGGTCAGGTGAAGCTGCGACGCAAGTTCGTCGGCCCAGAGTGGCTCGACGGACTTGCGGAGAGCTTCAACGTGCAAAACGTTGATCTAGAGCATTCTGCTCATCTGTTCTTGCTGCATATTCCCCGCAAAACCGTTTCGCGCTATTTCTTCGTGACCGTATATCGAGAAAGCTCTGACTTTCACGAGAAGAAAAATCGCATTCAAACGTAGGTCATTTCCTAAGTTTTCACTGATCCGAAAAACATCAACCTGCGCTGAAATGGCCGGTTCACGGCACTTATGCCTGCCGAAATGTCGCATTCGAACCGGCTGGGACGTGGGTTTCAGTTAAAAGATCTCATGCCGATTCGGCATAGGGTAGGCGTTTACGGCATTAGACGGCGCTTCCCCGCATCGGAATAGTTGCGCCTTTTTCGCTGCCAGAGAGCTGTAAATGCTCGCTCGCGGGGACCTTATACGGGGGTCGGTGCAAGACGTCTTCGCCATTGAGCGTTGCAGTTCATGCATCGGCCTGAGTCAAACGCAAGTAAGGGTAAAGATATGAAGAAGGCAAAGCTTAGCCTCGCCTGGCAGATCCTCATCGGTCTGGTTCTGGGGATAGCAATAGGTGCACTGCTCAACCACTTCAGCGCTGAAAAGGCCTGGTGGATCAGCAACGTCCTGCAACCGGCAGGCGATATCTTTATCCGTCTGATCAAGATGATCGTGATCCCGATCGTAATCTCCTCGCTGATCGTCGGCATCGCTGGCGTTGGGGACGCGAAAAAACTCGGGCGTATCGGTCTGAAGACCATCATCTACTTCGAGATCGTCACCACCATCGCCATTCTGGTCGGCCTGGTGCTGGCCAACGTGGTCCATCCGGGCAGCGGCATCGACATGAGCACCCTGGGTACCGTGGATATTTCCAAGTACCAGGCCACTGCTGCCGAGGTTCAGCATGAACACGCGTTCATCGAAACCATCCTCAACCTGATCCCGTCGAACATCTTTGCGGCCATGATGCGCGGCGAGATGCTGCCGATCATCTTCTTCTCCGTGTTGTTCGGTCTCGGTCTGTCGAGCCTGCAATCGGACCTGCGCGAACCGCTGGTGAAAATGTTCCAGGGCGTGTCGGAAAGCATGTTCAAAGTCACCCACATGATCATGAACTACGCCCCGATCGGCGTGTTCGCACTGATCGCGGTGACCGTGGCCAACTTCGGCTTCGCCTCCCTGCTGCCGCTGGCCAAGCTGGTCGTCCTGGTTTACTTCGCCGTTGCCTTCTTCGCCTTCGTGGTGCTGGGCCTGATCGCTCGCCTGTTCGGCTTCTCGGTGATCAAGCTGATGCGTATCTTCAAGGATGAGCTGGTCCTGGCCTACTCCACCGCCAGTTCCGAAACCGTGCTGCCGCGCGTGATCGAGAAGATGGAAGCCTACGGTGCGCCGAAAGCCATTTGCAGCTTCGTGGTACCGACCGGCTACTCGTTCAACCTCGACGGTTCGACCCTGTACCAGAGCATCGCGGCGATCTTCATTGCCCAGCTGTACGGCATCGACCTGTCGATCAGCCAGCAATTGCTGCTGGTGCTGACCCTGATGGTCACCTCCAAAGGCATCGCCGGTGTACCGGGCGTGTCCTTCGTGGTGTTGCTGGCCACTCTGGGCAGCGTCGGTATTCCGCTGGAAGGCCTGGCATTCATCGCCGGTGTCGACCGCATCATGGATATGGCCCGTACCGCGCTGAACGTGATCGGCAACGCCTTGGCCGTGCTGGTCATCTCGCGTTGGGAAGGCATGTACGACGACGCCAAGGGCCAGCGCTACTGGAACTCCCTGCCGCACTGGCGCAGCAAGGAAAAGCTGCCGGTTGGTGAAACCTCCAGCAACTAATACCCGCTCCCACAAGAGCCCCAAACAAACCCCGGAGAAATCCGGGGTTTGTCGTTTCTGCCTACCCCGCTATCATTCGCCGCATCTTCCGGGGGATTTGACTGATGCTTAATGGCCTGTGGCTTGGCTTCTTCATCGTGGCAGCCGTATCGGCGCTGGCGCAGTGGCTGATCGGTGGTAACGCCGGGATCTTTGCGGCGATGGTGGAAAGTATTTTCGCCATGGCCAAACTGTCAGTCGAGGTCATGGTCCTGTTGTTCGGCACCCTCACCCTCTGGCTGGGCTTTCTGCGGATCGCCGAGAAGGCCGGGATCGTCGAGTGGCTGGCGAAAGCGCTGGGGCCACTGTTCCTGCGCCTGATGCCGGAAGTGCCGGCCGGCCATCCCGCCATCGGCCTGATCACCCTGAACTTCGCCGCCAACGGCCTGGGCCTGGACAACGCCGCCACACCGATCGGCCTCAAAGCCATGAAGGCGCTGCAAGAGCTCAACCCCAGTGCGACGATCGCCAGCAACGCGCAGATCCTCTTCCTGGTGCTCAACGCCTCCTCCCTGACCCTGCTGCCCGTGACGATCTTCATGTACCGCGCCCAGCAAGGCGCGCCCGATCCGACGCTGGTGTTCCTGCCGATCCTGCTCGCCACCAGTTGCTCAACCATCGTCGGCTTCCTGACCGTAGCGTTCATGCAACGCCTGCGCATCTGGGACCCGGTGGTGCTGGCGTACCTGATTCCCGGCGCCCTCGCCCTTGGCGGCTTCATGGCACTGCTGGCGACGCTCTCGGCGACCGCGCTGGCGAGCCTGTCATCGGTCCTCGGCAACGTGACGCTGTTCGGCTTGATCATGCTGTTTATGATCATCGGCGCATTACGCAAGGTGAAGGTCTACGAGGCATTCGTCGAAGGCGCCAAAGAAGGCTTCGACGTCGCCAAGAACCTGCTGCCGTATCTGGTGGCGATGCTCTGCGCCGTGGGTGTGCTGCGAGCATCCGGAGCGCTGGATTTCGGTCTGGACGGGATTCGTCACCTGGTGGAATGGGCCGGTTGGGACACGCGCTTTGTCGATGCCTTGCCGACCGCATTGGTCAAACCCTTTTCCGGCAGTGCCGCCCGGGCAATGCTGATCGAAACCATGAAGACCGAGGGGGTGGACAGCTTCCCGGCGCTGGTGGCGGCAACGATCCAGGGCAGTACCGAAACGACCTTCTATGTCTTGGCGGTGTATTTCGGCGCGGTGGGCATCCAGCGTGCACGGCATGCGGTGGGCTGTGCGCTGCTGGCGGAGCTTGGCGGGGTGCTGGGGGCCATCGGGGTTTGCTACTGGTTCTTCGGCTAAACGAAAACCCTGTGGGAGCGGGCAAGCCCGCTCCTTTCAGCGGTGGCTTCAGGGCCTCAGCGGCGGCACGACTTTCTGACCTTGCTCCACCGTCCAGGCCACCACCTGCGCCGTCAACTGGTCGCTGGCCTGGCCGAACCCGGCGACCACCGCCGGCACCTTCACATCGCTCAACGGCTGGCGCACTTCAAAGCGCCGACTGGCGAGGATGCGCTGGTCATACCCACGCACCAGCAATGCATCCAGCCGCACGACCACGCTCGCCGTCGTGCCCTGGTATTCGGTCTGGAACGCTTGCAGGTTGCCGCCCAGCTCCAGGTCCGCCTGGAGATTGCTGTCGTCGGTGCTGAGCAACGGCACCCGACCGTCACGCTGGAAACCATCGAGCAGACGATTGCGCAGCAGCACCGGCGCCGGGTCGCTCCAGCGGGAAGCCTTGTAGCTGCTGATCAGGTCACCCTGAGGGATCACGGCGATCTTCGGGTTGTTCAAGGCTTCGCTGGTCTGCGGCTTGGCCAGTCGCAGCGACCAGTGCAGCGCCGTGCTGTGATTGGCCGGTGCGCCGCTCTGGGCCGAGGGCAACCGGTAGACATCGGATGGCTCGGACTTGGGCAGAATCGAGCAGGCACTGGTCAGCGCAAAACCGACAGCCAAGGCTAACGGGATCAGCTTCATGGCGTGAACTCCTTGTTCTTGTCACTGCCCAGCAGGTAACCGCTGGGATTGGCCTCAAGCCGCTGGGAAATGGTGCGCAGCGAGCTCAAGGTATCGCGCAACTCACGCACCGCCGGTGCCAGGCCATTGAGGCCCTGCATGCCGTTGTTGAGGGAATCCTGATTAGTGGTGAGCAATGAGTTGATGGTCGCGCTGCTCTGTTCCAGGGACTTCATGGCTTGCTCGGCACTGCCGAACATCTGCTTGCCCTGATCGTTGAGCAGGCCGTTGGCGTTGCGCATCAACGCAGCGGTTTGTTCAAGTGTGGCGGAAGCCTGGTTACCGACCGACGCCAGTTGCTGCATGGCCTGACCGATGTCGCCGCGCTGGTCGGCGATGGTGCCGGTGGTTTGCTCCAGATGCTCAAGGGTCTTGCTGATGCGCTCGACGTTTTCCGAAGAAAACATCTGATTGGCGTTCTGCATCAACACGTTCACGCCGGTCATCAGGTCGTTACTGTCGTTCAGCAGTCGGGCGATGGGCGAGGGCGCTGCCACGATGGTCGGCAAATTGCCGCCCTTGCCCTTGAGCGTCGGACTTTGCGGTGTACCACCGCTGAGCTGAATGATCGAGGTGCCAGTGATCCCGGTCAGCGCCAGTTTGGCCTGGGTGTCTTCCTTGATCGGGGTATCGCCGCCCAGGCGGATCCGCGCCAACACCCGGCGCGGATCATTCGGATCCAGGCGCAGCGTCACTACGTCGCCGACCTTGATCCCGCTGTACTGCACGGCGCTGCCCTTGGACAAACCGCTGACCGCCTCGTTGAAGACGATTTCGTAATCCTTGAATTCGGTGTCGACGCTGGACTTGGCCAGCCACAGACCGAAGAGCAGGGCGCCTGCCACCACTATGACGGTGAACAGGCCGATCAATACGTGATGAGCTCGGGTTTCCATGTCAGACCTCGTTGAGCTGGTTAGCGGCCGTCAGCGCCGCGCGGCCGCGAGGGCCATGGAAGTATTCGTGAATCCACGCGTCGTCGGTTTCCGAAACCTTGTCGATGGCGTCCGCCACCAGTACTTTCTTTTGCGCCAGCACCGCCACCCGGTCGGTGATGGTGTAGAGCGTGTCGAGGTCGTGGGTGACCAGAAACACACTCAAACCCAACGCGTCGCGCAGGGTCAGAATCAATTGATCGAACGCCGCCGCGCCAATCGGGTCGAGGCCAGCGGTGGGCTCGTCGAGAAATAGAATGTCCGGGTCCAGCGCCAGCGCCCGGGCCAGGGCGGCGCGCTTGATCATGCCGCCAGACAGTGAAGCAGGGTACTTGTCGGCCGCCGACAACGGCAATCCGGCCAATGCCAGTTTCACCGCTGCCAGATGCTCGGCGTCGGTACGGCTTAGGCCGGCGTGTTCTATAAGGGGCAGGGCGACGTTCTCGGTCACCGTCAGCGAAGAGAACAGGGCGCCTTTCTGGAACAACACACCGAAGCGTCGCTCGACCAGCGAGCGCTCATGCTCTGACAGGCTCGGCAAGTTCTTGCCGAAGACCTTCACCAGCCCTTCGCTGGGCTGGCGCAAGCCGACGATGCTGCGCAACAGCACCGACTTGCCGCTGCCGGAACCGCCGACCACCGCAAGAATTTCGCCTTTGTACAAATCCAGGTCGAGGTTCTCGTGCACGCTCTGGCGGCCGAAGCGATTGCACAGCCCACGGACTTCGATCACCGCCTCGGAAGGCGCTCGGGGTAGACGACTCACCAGCCCATCTCCATGAAAAACAATGCGGCCACAGCGTCAAGGACGATCACCACGAAAATCGACTGCACCACACTCGACGTGGTGTGCGCGCCGACGGACTCGGCGCTGCCGCTGACCTTGAAGCCTTCAAGACAGCCGATGGCGGCGATCAGGAACGCAAAAATCGGCGCTTTGACGATCCCCACCAGAAAGTGCTGAACGCCGATGTCCGATTGCAGCAGCGACAGGAACATCGCCGGCGATATATCCAGCGACAGCGCACACACCACGCCACCACCGACAATCCCCGACAACATCGCCAGGAAGGTCAGCATCGGCAGCGCCACCAGCAACGCCAATACCCGCGGCACCACCAGCAACTCCATCGGGTCGAGGCCGAGGGTGCGGATCGCGTCGATTTCTTCGTTGGCCTTCATCGAGCCGATCTGCGCGGTAAACGCGCTGGCGGTGCGGCCGGCCATCAGGATCGCGGTGAGCAACACGCCGAATTCCCGCAAAAAAGAAAACGCCACCAGGTCCACGGTAAAAATGCTCGCGCCGAAGCTCGCCAGCACAGTCGCACCGAGAAACGCTACCACGGCGCCCACCATAAAGGTCAGCAGGGCGACGATGGGAGCGGCGTCGAGGCCGGTCTGCTCAATGTGGGCGATCATCGGCGTGAGGCGCCAGCGCTTGGGACAAAACAGCCCGCGCGCGATGGTTTGCAGGATCAGGCCGACAAAACCCAGCACCTGCAGGGTGTCCTGCCAGATCGCATCGACTGCGCGGCCGATACGGGTCAGCAGTTGAATGCCGACGCTGATTTCCGGCTCTTTGATCGGTACGCAGAAATCAGTCAGCGAGCAATACACCGTCTGCAGCAAGGCGCGATCGGCAGAGGAAAGGGTGCAATCAGGGTGTTCGGCGGACTTGCCCAGACGCTCGGAACCCAGCAACTCCACCAACAGCGATGCACCCGCCGTGTCCAGGGCACCGAGGCCGTTGAGGTCGATGGGGGTGTTGTTGTCGTATTGGCCACGGAGCTTTTCGCTCAAGTGGCTGAGATCGGCGTAATGAGCGAGCGTCCAGTCACCCGTGACCCGCAGCAGGGCAGGGATGTGCGAGGTATCCAGTCGGACACTGCCAGGCGTTGTGCTGCTGGTCATAAGCTCCTGCTTGTTCGGCAATTGCGCAGACCAGATTAATAGCACGAACCGCGTTACTTATCTTTGATGGGTGTGCTGCCCATGACCTTGAAGCGCAGCACGCCGATCAACTGGCCGTCTTCGGTGAGCACCCGAACTTGCCATTTACCCGCGGGATTGCCGGGGAAATTCTGCTTGTGGGTCCAGGCGCGGTAGCCTTCCTTGCGCCCGCCGTGGATATCCAGAGGGATGCGGTCGACCTCTTTACCGTTGAATATCCAGACGTGATAAATCCGCTCGTCCAGCCCCCGTGGGGCATTGATCGCGGTGTAGGCGTACAAACCGTCGCCACGAATCTGCTCGGCGCTGACTTCTTCCAGGCTCTTGCCGGGGGTGCGGTCCTGCATTTGGGTGCTGATCGCCACATCGGTCATCCACAGGGTGGCCGGCGGAACCCAGGAACGCAGCACCCAGCCGACAGCGCCGATGCCCACGGTGATGCTGAGGATCGCCAACGCATTGCGCACGGTCCGAATCGGGAAGATCGACGCCAGACTCGGGAATGACAGCACCATGGCAATGCCCAGCGCCAGTTTGAAGCTCTGGGAGGTGGTCAGGTGCAGGATGACGGGCAGGGCGGTCAACAAGGCGGCGAACAGGGTCAGGGTATGCAGCGCCAGGAACGCCCAGCGGCGCGGCGCCAGCCATTTGTAGTAGAGCGGGTCGGTGATCGAGATCAGCGCCGCCATGCCCAACAACCCCGTAAAAAACAGCTGGCCGCTGTTCCAGGTGGTGGTGATGAAAAAGAACGGCAGGACGAAGAACAGGCTTTCCTGATGGATCATCTGCGTCGCATAACGCAGCAGGGGCTGGGGTATTTCGCGCTTGAAGACCTTGGCGAACAACTCAGTGAGGCTGTTTTCCAGCATCAACCAGACCCAGCTGACCAGCATGATGGTGGTGATCCAGGTCGCCAGGCTTTGTTGGCGATCCACCAAGATGAAGCTGCCGACCCCGGAAATGAAACCGCCGAGCGCGATGACCCCGGGGTAGCGCTTCATCAATTCCAGGATGCGCTGTATGTACAGGGTCAGAGTCGGCATTCGGCGGTTCACAATCGTCGTGGGAAAAATCCCCGACAGGGTACCGTCCGAGGGGTCCTGTGGCGAGGGGGCTTGCCCCCGTTCGGCTGCGCAGCAGTCGCAAAATTGGCCGGTGTGTGTGCCGGATAAATCGAGGTACCCTTTTTGGGGCCGCTTCGCAGCCCAACGGGGGCAAGCCCCCTCGCCACACAAAACCCGTTGCCACAGGGAAATAACTACTTTCTGCGGTGAACACGCCACCCCAATGCCCCAAGCACCATCAATCCAAATCCCCCGGCAATCGCCCACATCAACTGGTCATAACTCATCAGCGGCTTCTCGATCCGCAAATACCCCGGTTGCAGCAGCAACTCACGCATCGCCTTGTTTGCCTCGACCAGCGTCACTTCTTGCAGTGCCTTGGCCGGGTTGGTGAAATGGCCATCCTCGTAGTCCCCAAGGGCGCTCCAGTAGTAATCCGCCAGGGCGCTGTTGCCTTGCACGGCCCAGGCCTGACGGGCGATGGCGGCCTGCTTGAGGCGGGCGAAAGTGGTGGTGTCGAGACCGTTCTTGAGCAAATCGGCTTTGAGCTCATCCAGCACCTGTTCAGCTGCCGGCACGTCGCCGCGTTCAAGGTCGGCGTTCAGGCTCATGAAGCCCACTCCGCCAAACACCTCACGCTCGGCCGAGGGCCCATAGGACAACCCATGGACCAGGCGCAGTTGGCGATAAAGCGCCCAGTCCAGGTAGTCCTTGAGCAGATCGAACGTTTCGTCGGGCTGGTCTTCCTGCACCGGTTCCGGCACCAGCCAGTGCAACTTGGCGCCGCCACCGACAAAACCGTGGCTCAGAGTGCGCTCGTGGGCCGCACTGGCCTGGATTGTCGGCAAGGGCAGGTGATCGGCAGGCTCGACGGCTACGAGCGCGCCATACGCCCGCTCCAGATAGGCTGGCAGCAGGCGGTCGAGCTCGCCGACCACGATCAGGGTCATGTTGTTGGGCGCGTACCAGGCTTTGCGCACTGCCTCCAGTTGCTCGCGGGTCAGGTGATCGACTTGCGCACGCTCTGGGCATTTGAGGCCCAGCTCCACCGCCAACTGATTACTGGCGGTGTGGCCCAGGTCCTGGCGATCCATCCAGCGTTGCAGGTGCGAATAATGGCCACCGTCTTCGCGCTCGACCACCTGCTTGGCGACCTTGATAGCGTTGTCGTCGATACGGGTCTGGGTCAGCAGCGCCAACAACAGATCGAGGGCCTTACGCTGGTTTTTCGCCGGTACTTCGATGACGAACGTGGTGTCGGCGTTGCTGGTGTAAGCGTTCCACTCCCCCCCCAGGGCCTGCATGCGCTCCTCCAGACCACCTTCGCCGGTGGCGTCGATGCCGCTGAACAGCAAGTGTTCGAGCAGATGCGGCAGCTCCTTGTCGGCGCAGCTGAAATCATCCAGACCCACGCCGACCACCAGCCGAATCGCCACATGCCCGCGCTCGGTGCCCGGTTTGAGGACCAACTGCAGGCCGTTGGGCAGCGTATAGCCCTCGACCTGAAAGCGATCCAGGGCGAATGAAGGCAGGGCGCCAAGCAACAGACAAGCGAACAGCAGACAACGCATAACGAGTTTCCGTACGACCAGCGTAAGTACAACAGACTTCAGGCAACTGTGGACGTTCAGGGTGAATGAGTAATGTCAGCCATATCGTCGACCGCCAGAGCACCGGTGTCCGAAGTGCCCAATACCGCATAGGCACTGCTGCAAAACAGCGAATTGAGGCGCCGCATGTCAGCGATCAGCTCCAGATGCAGCGAACTGGTCTCGATGCTTTGCACAATCTTACGGTGCAAACGACTGACATGAGCGTGGGCCAGGCGGCGTTCCTGTGCGCGAAAGCGACGTTTCTCACGCAGTAACTGGCGAGCACTTTCCGGGTCGGAACTGAGGAACACCGACAACCCCAGGCGCAGGTTGGCAATCAGTTGGCTGTGCAGACCCGCCAACTCCTCCAGACCGACCTCGGAAAACGACCGGCGCTGCGAGGTTTTCTGCTGCTGAACCTTGCGCAGCATGCGTTCGATCACGTCGCTGGCCAGTTTCAGGTTAATCGCCAGCTCGATGATTTCCGCCCAACGCTTGCTGTCCTGCTCGCTGAGGTCTTCCCGAGGCATTTGCGCCAGATAGAGTTTGATGGCGCTATAGAGCGCTTCGACATCATCGGTCAGACGCCGGATTTCCTGGGTAACGGCGGTCTGTTTGCCGCGTAGTACGGCGAGCATGGCTTCGAGCATGCTGTCGACCAGATCACCGATGCGCAGGGTTTCCCGGGCGGCATTGGCCAGCGCCAGGCTAGGGGTCACCAAAGCCGTCGGGTCAAGGTGCCGCGGCTTGGCCGTGCCGTTGATGTCCGGCCGCTCCGGCAGCAGCCACGCACAGAGCCTGGCCATCAGCCCGACGCTGGGCAACAGGATCAGGCAACGCGTGGTGTTGTAGAGCAGGTGGAAGCCGATGACCATTTCCTGAGCGCTGAAATCGAAGCTGTCGATCCAGTGCACCAGTGGGTCAAGCACCGGAATGATCAGCAGCAGACCAATCAGTTTGTACAACAGGCTACCCAACGCCACCTGACGGCCAGCGGCGTTCTGCATGCTGGTGCTGAGGAAAGCGAGAATGCCGCTGCCGATGTTGGCGCCAATCACCAGGCCGATCGCCACTGGCAGACTGATCACATTGGCACCGGCGAGGGTCGCAGTCAGCAGGACCGCGGCGAGGCTAGAGTAGGAAATCATCGCGAACAACGCACCGACCAACGCATCGAGCAGGATGTCACCGGTCAGTGAGGCGAAAATGACCTTCACCCCCTGAGCATGCGTGATCGGGGCGGCGGCCTCGACGATCAGTTGCAGCGCCAGAATGATCAGCCCCAGACCGATACTGACCCGGCCCATCTGCCCGACCCGGGTCTGCTTGCGCGACAGAAAGAAAATCACCCCGAGGAAGATCAGCAGCGGTGACAGCCACGACAGGTCGAGGGTCAGTACCCGCGCCATGAGTGCGGTACCGACGTCGGCACCGAGCATGGTCGCCAGGGCCGGGGTCAGCGCCATCAGGCCCTGACCGACAAACGAAGTGACGAGCATGGCGGTGGCGTTGCTGCTCTGGACCATGGCGGTCACCATGATCCCGGCGATAAACGCCAGCCAGCGCCTGGCCATGTTCTGCCCGATCACATGGCGCAAGTTGGAGCCATAAACCCGCAGGATGCCGGTTCGGACGATGTGCGTGCCCCAGATCAGCAAGGCCACGGCCGATAACAAATTGAGCAGGGTGAGCATACAGGCCCCCTGTGGTGGTAGCGCCCCAGCGGGGCAAGTTAACGGTGCCGCGCGTTTTTCTACGTTCTGTACTTAAGCTGTAGTTGGCTAACGGTCTGGACGCCAGCATCGCATAGCTAAAGAAGCGATTGAAATAAAACTGTCATGAAAACAGTTTGATGCAGAAACGAACAAAGGGCCGTCAGGCCCTTTGTTCTTGTGGCGAGGGAGCTTGCTCCCGTTCGGTTGCGAAGCAGCCGCAAAGGCATACGTGGTTTTACTGCCTAATCGCGGTGACTGGTTTCAGGGCCGCTTCGCGGCCCAGCGGGAGCAAGCTCCCTCGCCACAGAGGTCCCATCTAGACCAATTACTGGCCCGGAACATCCTTGCGCAGTTTCACCGGCTCTTGCTGTGTGCGTTTTTTCGCAATCGCGGTGCGCATCCTGATGTTGATTGCTTCCACTGCCAGCGAGAACGCCATGGCGAAGTAGACGTAGCCTTTCGGCACATGCACATCGAAGGATTCGGCAATCAGCACGGTACCGACGATCAACAGGAAAGACAGCGCCAGCATTTTCAGCGACGGGTGCCTGTCGATGAACTCGCTGATGGTGCCGGAAGCCCACATCATCACCAGCACTGCGACGATGATTGCCGCGACCATGACCGGTACGTGGGACACCATGCCAACGGCAGTGATGACGGAGTCCAGCGAGAACACGATGTCGATGATCGCGATCTGGATAATGGTGTAGAGGAAGTTACCGCCCTTGCCACTTGGCTCGTCGCTGGTTTCATCCTCGCCTTCCAGCGCGTGATACATCTCTTGCGAGCTTTTCCACAGCAGGAACAGACCACCGAAGAACAGGATCAGGTCACGCCCGGAAATACCCTGGCCGAACACTTCGAACAGGTCCGCGGTGAGACGCATGACCCAGGTGATCGAAAGCAGCAACAGAATCCGCGTGACCATGGCCAGCGCCAGGCCGAAGATCCGGGTGCGCGCCTGCATGTGCTTGGGCATGCGGCTGACCAGGATCGAGATCATGATGATGTTGTCGATACCCAGGACGATCTCCAGGGCAGTCAGAGTGAAGAAGGCAACCCAGATTTCAGGGTTGGTCAGCCATTCCATGTGTATTCCTTTGTGGATGTGTTAAACCACGAAGGGCCCAGGCTTCAAACAGCAAAGCCTGGACCCGTCATGGTGAGTCTTGGGCTTATAGCGTGCTGAACAGCGGAAAGATCCCCATCAGCAAGGCTGCCGCCAGTATGCACAGGCAAACCAGCACTGCCCACTTCAGGGTGAACCGCTGATGGTCACCGAATTCGATACCGGCCAGGGCCACCAACAGATAGGTCGATGGTACCAGCGGGCTCAGCAAGTGGACGGGCTGACCGACGATCGAGGCACGTGCCATTTCTACCGCGGTTATACCGTAATGACTGGCGGCTTCGGCAAGTACCGGTAACACGCCGTAATAAAATGCGTCGTTCGACATGAAGAACGTGAACGGCATGCTCACCAGCGCAGTGATCACGGCCAGGTACGGGCCGAGGAAATCCGGGATGACCGCCAGCAGGCTCTTGGACATGGCGTCGACCATGCCGGTGCCCGTCAGGATACCGGTGAAGATACCCGCGGCAAAGATCAACCCGACCACCGCCAACACGCTACCGGCGTGGGCCGCAACGCGGTCCTTCTGCTGTTGCAGGCAAGGATAGTTGACGATCATCGCGATACTGAACGCCACCATGAATAGCACCGGCAGCGGCAACAGGCCGGCGATCAAGGTGCCCATCAGTGCCAGGGTCAGCGCGCCGTTGAACCAGATCAGTTTTGGACGACGGGCGTCCGGGAACTGCGAAACGCTGATTTCGCTATGGTCGATTTCATCACCGACCAAATGCAACTCACCCAGACGCGCACGCTCGCGTTTACCGTAGAAGTAGGCAATCGCCAGAATCGCCACCACACCGGCCAGCATTGCCGGAATCATCGGCACGAAGATCGCGGACGGGTCCACGTGCAGCGCACTGGCCGCACGAGCGGTCGGACCGCCCCAAGGGGTCATGTTCATCACGCCACCGGCGAGGATGATCAGACCGGCCATGATCCGCGGGCTCATGCCGATGCGGCTGTAGAGCGGCAGCATGGCGGCCACGCAGATCATGTAAGTGGTGGCGCCATCACCGTCCATGGACACGATCAGCGCCAGCACGGCGGTACCGACCGACACTTTCAACGGGTCGCCCTTGACCAGTTTGAGGATCTTGCGCACGGCCGGGTCAAACAGGCCGGAGTCGATCATCAGGGCGAAATAGAGGATGGCGAACATCAGCATCACGCCGGTCGGCGCGAGCTTGGTGATGCCTTCGAGCATCATCGGGCCGATCTTCGGCGAGAAACCGCCGAACAGGGCGAAGATGATCGGGATGATAATCAGGGCGATCAGCGCGGACAGGCGCTTGGTCATGATCAGGAACATGAACGTGATGACCATGGCAAAGCCAAGGAAAGTCAGCATAGGAATACTCCAGGCGTAGCGCGGCTAGGGAATGGGCGAACCGATGAGGTCAGCGCAGAACGGGAAGCACGAAACGTACGGGCGGAGGTGCAGCGAAGAGGCGGATAGGAGCGGACATCAGAATCACCATTGTTGTTGTTAAATGGGCCGGGCGGGCAATGAAACACTCGCGTTGGCCAACCGGTCTGTTGCCGGCAGTGAGGCGATCCTAATCGGGGAAGCTTTCAGCCAGCTTTCGCGGATGAAAGCATTGACCGAATGTACGACCGGTCGTCGGCCGGGTTGAAAGTCCGTAAACAAGGGCTCAGGAGGAAAAAACATGGGCGAACTTCACACTGGCGGCTGCCACTGCGGACAAATCCGCTATCAATTCGGCGGGCCGTTGCAGGATATCGCCCACTGCCACTGCTCGATTTGCCGGCGGGTCAGCGGCGGGATCGTGACCACCTGGATCACCGTGCCTGCCTCAGCATTTGCCTGGGTGGCGGGTACGCCGTCCCGGTATGACTCTTCATCCACTTGCGCGCGGTATTTCTGCCCCAACTGCGGGGCGCAACTGGCGTTGGTGACAACGCTCAGCCCCGAAAGCATCGACGTGACCATCGCCACCCTCGACCACCCTGAGCAGGCGCCGGCCGAGCGGCATATCTGGACGGACAGTCGGTTGCCCTGGCTGCATCTGGACGAACATTTGCCTGGCGAGGCCGAAGAACAACTCTGATCAGAAAACAGACAGATCCAGTGGCCGGATTGCCCCCATCCAGATCGCGTGTTCAGTGTGGTCGAGCAGATCGTTGCCGGTCTCCGGGTGCAGGAACACCACCAACCCCTTGCGATTGAGCGCCAGCCACGGCAACACCTCGCCAAGGTATTGCGGCTCGAAAGCCAATTGGCAGCTCCAGTCCGGGTGCGGGCCAACCAGGCGTTCATGCACGCGGCCCATCTTCAGTGGAAACAATTGCGCGGCCTGCTCGCACAAGGCCCGGGCCTGCGGGAGGGTGTTGGCGTCGAAATAGACATGGGCGTGGTAGCCCTTGATCTGTTGCATCTGAAACCCCTTTGAACCTGGTCGAACCCACACCGTTCCCCACAGGTCTTACGTTATATAGGCAGGACGTTCGGAGCACAGCCATGAAAAATGCCGAAACCCCGGTAGTGAAGGTAGTGCTTTATGGTGCCATGAGTAGCCTGGGCAGTGCGCTGATGGCTGAGATGCTGCGGCGCCAACATGAAGTGATCGCGATTCTCGATGACCTGACGGCGCTCGCACCACGCCCCGGATTGCGCACCAAGGCCGGCGACCTGTTCGATGCCCAGCGGGTCAAGCAGAGCGTGGCCGGCTGTTCGGCGGTGATCTGCCTGCTGGATGCACCGGGGTTGCCGATGAACAGCGAACACATCGAAAAATCCATCGTACCTGGCCCGGTCGAGCAAGTGCTGGCAGTGGATGCGCTGATTGACGGCATGCAGGCCGCGGGCATCTCCCGGCTGTTTCTGGTGGGTGATTTCGATGTGCTGGACGATCCGGAGATAGACGACCCTTTGCAACGCCACGCCGCCGAAGAAATCCGCGAGGCGCTGCAAAGCAGTCCATTGCACTGGACCCTGGTGAATGCCCCACGCGGCGTACCGGGACTGTCCATCGAGCATTTCAGTCACGTCAGCACGAGCCTGGAACCTGGCCTGGCCGAACCGCTGGAACGGCTGAACCGAGTTGCCATCGGGATTGCCGATGAGTTATGGCTGAATTTGCATGTCGGTCAGCATGTGAATTTTGTCCCGACTTCGGAACCGTAAAGCCCTCATACCGCAATCGATGGCAAAGGAAGGCCATTAAGCGATTGCGCACTGCTGGCCTGTTCCGCCATCAACCAATCCACAAATGTTTGAATCAACGCCCCGCGCCGTTTGCGCTGGGGCAGGACCACGTAATAACCCAGCCTGGAAATCACTGTCTCGGCAATCGGTCGACACAACAGACCTTGCGCCAGCAAGTTATCCACAAGGTGCCGCCAACCGATCGCAACGCCCTGGCCGCCAATCGCCGCTTGAATCAGCAAGGTGTAATTGTCGAAGCGCAGTTGCCCCGGCGCTGGCGCCGACGTGATCCCCAGTTCGCGAAACACGCCGCTCCAGTCGAACCAGTTGCTGCTGTGTTCGCCACGCAGATGCAAAAGCGGAAACTCCAGCAATGACTGAGCCGGCAAGGGCAGGGGACGATCCTTCAAGAGCAGCGGGCTGCACACCGGAAACACTTCTTCACTGAACAACCAATGGCTCTCGCCTTGCTTGAACCGGCCATCGCCGAACAGCACCGCCACATCTATATCCGTGCGCAGCATGTTGTGGCTGCGTTCGCTGGTGACCAGGCTGACGTCCACTTGAGGATTGGCGGTATGGAAGCGGTGCAGACGCGGCATCAGCCAGTACGCGGCGAAGGCGAAGTCGGTGGCCACCTGCAACACTTCGTGTTGCTGCTGTGCACTGATCGCGCTCAATCCGGCGTCGATATTCTGTAAACCGAGCTGAACTTGCTCAAACAGAATCGCGCCAGCCTCGGTCAGTTCGATACCGCGATAAATGCGATCAAACAATCGTGTAGCGAGCTGCTCTTCCAATCGCTTGATCTGCTGACTGATGGCCGGTTGCGTGGTGCCGAGCTCCACTGCAGCGGCAGTGAAACTGCGCTGGCGGGCCGCGGCTTCAAAGGCGCGCAACAGGTCCAGAGACAAATCACCGAGGGCTTCATACATAAGCTGTGCTTATCCTAGTCATTGCCTGGCGTGGGCTTTACCACAAATTCCATGGGTTGCATGCTCGATCACAGCACTCTCGCATAAATATCCACTATGGAATGCCGCGATCACATGAAGCGCAAAAATATTCTTTTCATCATGGCCGATCAAATGGCCGCGCCAATGTTGCCGTTCTACGGCCCTTCGCCCATCAAACTGCCGAATCTGAGCCGCCTCGCCGCCGAAGGTGTGGTGTTCGACGCCGCGTACTGCAACAGTCCGCTCTGCGCGCCGTCACGTTTCACCCTGGTCAGCGGTCAGTTGCCGAGCAAGATCGGCGCCTACGACAACGCGGCCGATTTCCCCGCCGACGTTCCGACCTATGCCCACTACCTGCGGCGCCTCGGTTACCGCACCGCGCTGTCGGGAAAGATGCACTTCTGCGGCCCGGACCAGTTGCACGGCTATGAAGAACGTCTCACCAGTGACATCTACCCGGCCGACTACGGTTGGGCGGTGAACTGGGACGAGCCGGACGTGCGGCCGACTTGGTACCACAACATGTCGTCGGTGCTGCAAGCCGGGCCCTGCGTGCGCACCAATCAGCTGGATTTCGACGAAGAGGTGGTGTTCAAGGCCCAACAATACCTGTTCGATCACATCCGCGAAGATGGCGATCAGCCGTTCTGCCTGACCGTGTCGATGACTCACCCACACGACCCGTACACGATTCCCAAGGCGTTCTGGGATCTGTACGACGACGCCGACATCCCTTTGCCGGAAACACCCGCACAGGATGAACTCGATCCTCACTCCCAGCGCCTGCTCAAAGTCTATGACCTGTGGGACAAGCCGCTGCCTGTGGATAAGATTCGCGACGCGCGCCGTGCCTACTTTGGTGCGTGCAGCTATATCGACAGCAACGTCGGTAAACTCCTGCAAACACTCGAGGAAACCGGGCTGATCGATGACACCATCATCGTGTTCTCTGGTGACCACGGCGACATGCTCGGCGAGCGCGGCCTCTGGTACAAGATGCACTGGTACGAAATGGCCGCCCGCGTACCGCTGCTGATCAGCGCGCCGGGGCAATTCGGCGCCGGACGGGTCAGCGCGGCGGTATCCACCGCCGATCTGCTGCCGACCTTTGTGGAACTGGCCGGCGGCTCATTGGAGCCAGGCCTGCCGCTGGACGGCCGCTCGCTGGTTTCACACCTGCAAGGGCAGGGCGGTCACGACGAGGTGTTCGGTGAATACATGGCCGAAGGCACCATCAGCCCGTTGATGATGATTCGTCGCGGCGCCTACAAATTCATCTACAGCGAAGACGACCCTTGCCTGCTCTTCGATGTGCATAACGACCCGCGTGAACAGGAAGAACTCAGCCATTCGCCGCAACATCATCAGCTGTTCGAGGATTTTCTCGCCGAAGCACGGGCCAAATGGAATATCCCGGCGATCCACCAACAGGTGCTCGCCAGTCAGCGACGCCGGCGTTTCGTCGCCGACGCCCTGACCATCGGCAAGCTGAAGAGCTGGGACCACCAGCCGCTGGTAGATGCCAGTCAGCAGTACATGCGCAACCACATCGACCTCGACGATCTGGAGCGTAAAGCCCGTTATCCACAACCCTGCCAAAACCAATAATGTTAAGGGGACGTCCATGCAACAGTTATCCACAGTACTGACAGTCGGGCTTCTGGCTCTGGGCAGCACCTCGGCCTACGCCGAGCAAAGCTGCGAAACGGTGAAGATGGCCGACCCTGGCTGGAGCGACATCGCCGCCACCAACGCCATCACCGGGATTCTACTGGACGGCATGGGCTACAAGGCCAAGGTCGACACGCTGGCGGTGCCGATCACCTTTGGAGGTCTGAAGGATGGCCAGGTGGACGTCTTCCTCGGCAACTGGATGCCGGCGCAGCAAGGTTTTTACGACAAGTTCGTGGCCAACGGCGATGTCACGCAGCTGGCGAAGAACCTCGACGGCACCGAGTTCACCCTGGCGGTCCCGGATTACGTCTGGGACGCAGGTGTGCATAACTTTAACGACTTGAACAAATTCTCTGACAAGTTCGACAAGAAGATCTATGGCATCGGCTCCGGCGCCCCGGCGAACATTTCGCTGCAAGAGATCATCAAGAAGAACGACTTCGACATGGGTCAATGGAAACTGATCGAATCCAGCGAGCAAGCAATGCTGGCCGAAGTGTCCCGCGCGGTGAAGAAACAGAAATTCGTGACCTTCCTCGGCTGGACGCCACACCCGATGAACGTGCAGTTGAAAATGCATTATCTGAAGGGCGGCGAGAAGTACTTCGGTGACACCGGCAGCGTTTATACACTGACCCGCAAAGGTTATGCACAGGCCTGCCCGAACGTGGGCAAACTGCTCACCAACCTGAGTTTTACCCAGGAAATGGAGAACAGCATCATGGCCGAAGTGGTGAACAAAAAGGTCAGCAATGCCGACGCGGCCAAAGCGTGGATCAAGGCCAACCCGGTGGTGCTGGATAAATGGCTGGAGGGCGTGAAGACCGTGGACGGCAAGGATGCTCTGCCGGCGGTCAAAGCCAAGTTGTAAGGTTTCCCTGTGGCGAGGGAGCTTGCTCCCGCTGGAGGGCGTAGCACTCCCATTTCGGCAAACCCGGTTTATCAGCCTCACCGAGTTGTCCGGATTTGCGACTGCTGCGCAGCCGAGCGGGAGCAAGCTCCCTCGCCACAATGATCTGCCCACTACGAGCCAATGCTTTACCCTGATGATTTACCCCGTACCGAGAGGACCCATGGCCTTCCCCAGCCGCCATTCACTCTTTCCCTTCCTGACCTGGTTGCCCCGGCAAACCCGCGCCAGCGTCGGTCGTGACCTGATCGTCGGCCTGAGCGGCGCGATTCTCGCGTTGCCACAATCGATTGCCTACGCCCTGATCGCCGGTCTCCCACCGGAATATGGTCTGTACGCCGCCATCATCCCGGTGCTGATTGCCTGTCTCTGGGGTTCGTCGTGGCATTTGATCTGCGGCCCTACGGCGGCCATTTCCATCGTCCTGTACGCCAGCGTCAGTCCTCTGGCCGTCCCAGAGTCTCAGGACTACGTCACGCTGATCCTGCTTCTTACGCTCCTTGCGGGCATTTTCCAGTGGTTGCTGGGGCTGCTGCGGTTCGGCGCCCTGGTGAATTTCGTCTCTCACTCGGTGGTGCTGGGCTTCACCCTTGGCGCGGCAGTGGTAATTGCCATCGGGCAGCTGCCGAACCTGCTGGGGCTGGATGTGCCCAACCAGGCCACGGCGCTCAACAGCTTGATGATGCTGCTCAATCATCTCGGCGAAGTGGACAAACCCTCGCTGCTGCTGGGCCTGGCCACGGTCGCGGTTGGCATCGTGCTGAAACTGCTGGTGCCGCGCTGGCCGACGCTGTTGATCGCTCTGGCCCTGAGCGGATTGCTGGTATGGCTGTGGCCAGCGATGTTCGGTCATGTGAAGCTGGTCAGCGCGTTTGTCGGGCGGCTGCCGCCCTTCAGCCCGCTGCCGCTGGATCTGGACCTGATATTGCGCCTGCTGCCCAGTGCGGTGGCGGTCGGCATGCTCGGGCTGGTGACGAGCCTGTCGATTGCCCGCTCCCTGTCGGCCCGCTCGCAGCAGTTGCTCGATGCCAATCAGGAAGTTCGCGCCCAGGGTTTCTCGAACATGGTCGGGGCGTTTTTTTCCGGTTCGCTGTCCGCCGGTTCCTTCACTCGCTCGGGCCTGAGCTACGATGCCGGCGCCTGTTCACCGCTGGCCGGGTTTTTTTCGGCGCTGTGGGTGGCACTGTTCGCGATATTCGGTGCGGCATTGATTGCGCACATCCCGATCCCGGCCATGGCTGGCAGCATCCTTTTGATCGCTTGGGGATTGGTGGATCATCGCGGCATTCGTGCCTTGTTGCGGGTCAGCCATGCCGAATTCCTGGTCATGACGCTGACCTGTGTCGCCACCCTGTTGCTCGAGTTGCAGACGGCGATCTACGCCGGGGTGCTGGCGTCACTGTTCTTCTACCTCAAACGCACCTCACAGCCACGGGTGCAGCACTGGCGCAATGGTGACGAAGACATCCTGAGGGTCGGCGGCTCGATCTTTTTCGGCGCCAGCCATTACCTGCAAGTGCGCCTGCAACGGATGCAAGGCCCGCGAGTGGTGATCGAGGCACAACAGATCAACTTCATCGACTACTCGGGCGTGGAAATGCTGCACCAGGAAGCACGACGGCTGCTGCGTCAGGATCGCAGCCTGACTCTGCGGCAGGCACGGCCGCAGGTGGTGGAGGAATTGAGAAAGCTGGAAGGCGCGGAGAAATGCCCGATCCGGTTTGAGGACTAAACGCCACTGCTATGACAAACAGATAACCTGTGGCGAGGGAGCTTGCTCCCGTTCGGGTGCGAAGCGCCCGCAGATTTTGGGGCTGCTTCGCAACCCAGCGGGAGCAAGCTCCCTCGCCACAAAGAACTACAGCGCCAGTTGCCGGCGAAGTTCGGCCAGCACCGGCGCCGTATCCGGGCGCACACCGCGCCACAGATAGAAAGCTTCCGCCGCCTGCTCGGCCAACATGCCCAAGCCATCCATCGACACGCCAGCCCCATGCTCACTGGCCCAACGGCAGAACGAGGTTGGGTCCTTGCCGTACATCATGTCGTAGCAAACCGTCTTGCCCGGCTCGATCAAACTGCCGGCAATCGGCGGTACATCGCCTGACAGACTGGCGGACGTGGCGTTGATGATCAGGTCCACTGGCTCGCGCAGCCAATCGAAACCGCTGGCCGACACCGGCCCCAGATCGGCAAACAATTGCGCCAGCAATTCGGCTTTTTCCACGGTGCGGTTGGCAATGATCACCGACGCCGGTTGCTCCGCCAGCAGCGGCTCCAGCGCGCCGCGCACCGCGCCACCGGCCCCCAGCAGCAGGATGCGTTTGCCCGCGAGGCTGAATCCGGCGTTGACCGTCAGATCCCGTACCAGCCCGGCACCATCGGTGTTGTCGCCCAGCAGACTGCCATCGGCCAGTTTGCTCAGGGTATTCACCGCGCCGGCCCGCTGCGCCCGTTGGGTCAAGCTGTTCGCCAGGCGATAGGCGTCTTCCTTGAACGGCACTGTCACATTCGCCCCACGGCCTTCGCGGAAAAATTCCAGCGCACAGCCGGAAAAATCGTCGAGGGGCGCCAGCAAGGTGCTGTAGTCCAGTTTCTGCCCGGTCTGCTCGGCGAACAGACGGTGGATCAGCGGCGACTTGCTGTGGCCGATCGGGTTACCGAATACGACATAACGGTCCATCAGAATTCCTCGTTCAGGCCTTGGCCAACCAATCGCGGTCTTGCAGGAAGTATTCGGTCAGGCGCGCTTCTTCACTGCCCGGCTCGGCCTTCCAGTCGTAGGCCCAGCGTACTTGCGGCGGCAGCGACATCAGAATCGACTCGGTACGCCCGCCCGATTGCAGGCCGAACAGCGTGCCGCGGTCATAGACCAGGTTGAATTCAACGTAACGACCACGGCGAAACTCCTGGAACTCACGCTGTTTGGCGGTGAATGCATCATTTTTGCGGCGTTGCACGATCGGCAGGTACGCGTCGATGAACGCATCGCCGATGGCGCGCATGAAGGCGAAGCTGGTGTCGAAATCCCACTCGTTCAAGTCATCGAAAAACAGGCCACCGATGCCCCGTGGCTCGTGACGATGCTTGATGTGGAAGTAACTGTCGCACCAGGCCTTATAGCGCGGGTAAACGTCCGGGCCGAACGGTGCGCAGGCCTGTTCGGCGACGTGGTGCCAGTGCACGCAGTCTTCTTCATTGCCGTAATAAGGGGTCAGGTCAAAGCCGCCACCGAACCACCAGACCGGCTCTTCACCTTCTTTTTCAGCGATGAAAAAGCGCACATTGGCGTGGGACGTTGGCACATGGGGGTTATGCGGGTGAATCACCAACGACACGCCCAAGGCTTCGAAGCCTCGACCGGCCAATTCCGGCCTATGAGCACTGGCGGACGGTGGGAGACCGCTGCCAAACACGTGGGAATAGTTGACGCCGCCCTTTTCGATGACTGCGCCGTTCTCAATCACCCGGGTGCGACCACCGCCGCCGGCAGGCCGGGTCCAGGCGTCTTCGACGAAACGCGCGCCGCCGTCTTCGGCTTCCAGGGCAGCGCAAATACGGTCTTGCAGGTCGAGCAGGTAGGCTTTTACGGCCTCGGTGCGGGTAGTCATGGCATCACCTTGAATCGGGCAAAGCTACGCGGCGCTCCATCAGAGCGGGGGGCCGGCGCAAATGGGTCCGTAGCATAACATCGCAGGCGAGCCTGCCGCAGTTGACGAAGATCAAGCTTGGGAGTTCGATAGGGCGCTTGGCGCTACGACTCTAGAAGCCAAAGACCTAAGGAGAGAGCAGATGGCAAAGCGTATCCAGTTCCGCGTCCATGGCGGCCCCGAAGTGCTCGAATACGTGGATTACCAACCCGCCGAGCCCGGCCCGCAACAGGTACGCGTGACCAACAAGGCCATCGGCCTGAACTTCATCGACACCTATTACCGCAGCGGCCTTTATGCGCCGCCAGCCCTGCCATCGGGCCTGGGCGCCGAAGGCGCGGGCGTGGTCGACGCAGTCGGTAGCGAAGTCACCCGCTTCAAGGTTGGCGATCGCGTGGCTTATGGCAGTGGCCCGTTGGGCGCCTACAGCGACGTGCATGTCTTGCCGGAAGCCAACCTGGTGCACCTGCCGGACGCCATCAGCTTCGAACAAGCCGCCGGCGTGATGCTCAAAGGCCTGACCGTGCAATACCTGCTGCGTCAGACGTATGAACTCAAGGGCGGCGAAACCATTCTGTTTCACGCTGCGGCCGGCGGCGTCGGGTCTCTGGCCTGCCAATGGGCCAAGGCCTTGGGGGTGAAGCTGATCGGCACGGTCAGTTCAGCGGAAAAGGCCGCCCTGGCGAAAGCCCATGGTGCCTGGGCGACCATCGATTACAGCCATGAAAACGTCGCACAACGCGTGCTGGAATTGACTGACGGTAAAAAAGTCCCGGTGGTGTACGACGGTGTAGGCAAGGATACCTGGCTGACATCGCTCGACAGCGTTGCGCCGCGAGGGCTGGTGGTGAGCTTTGGTAATGCTTCAGGCGCAGTCGACGGGGTGAATCTGGGGATTCTCGCGGCCAAGGGTTCGCTGTACGTGACCCGGCCGACGCTGGCGACCTACGCCAACAATGCTGAAAACCTGCAACGCATGGCTGATGAACTGTTCGAGATGATCATCAGCGGCGAGCTGAAGGTGGACATCAGCCAGCGGTATCCACTGGCTGATGCAGCGAAGGCGCAGACCGAGTTGTCGGCGCGGCGTACGACTGGTTCGACGATTCTGTTGCCCTGACACCAGACTGTGGTGAGGGGGCTTGTCGGAACGCCGCACCGCCCCGTTGGACTGCGCAGCAGTCCCCAACCAGATGATGCGGTCTGCCAGTTAGAACGAATCGCTCATTGGCGGGCGCTTCGCACCCGAACGGGGGCAAGCCCCCTCGCCACATTAATCCGGGCGCACCACATGCCCCGTCGCCAGATCGCGAATCACGCTCGGATTCTTGCGCCCGCCCAGATTGCCACCGAGTACATAATCAACCTGCCCCCGGAAATACTGCTCCACGCGAATCCGCGTCCGTGCCGCCGGTCGCCCTTGAGGGTTAGCCGAGGTCGACACCAGCGGGCCGACCACCGCACACAAGTCCCGCACCAGAGGGTGGTCGCTGACCCGCAACGCCACCGTTTCATGCACACCGGTAATCCACTGGGGCAACAGATTCTGATGCGGCACCAGCCAGGTGTTGGGGCCCGGCCAGGTGCTGGCCATGCGGTCCATCCACAACTCCGGGAAGTCTTCGAACAGGAAGTCGAACTGACGAATATTGTCGGCCACCAGAATCAGGCCCTTATCCACAGATCGGCCCTTGATCATCAGCAGACGATCCACCGCCTCTTCGTTCCACGGGTCGCAACCCAGTCCCCAGACGGCTTCCGTTGGGTAGGCAATGACCGCCCCGGCGCGAATTTCTCGTGCGGCTTGTTGCACACGCCAACTGTTAACCATGAAAAAACTCTCCGGAATAAGGCTCTGCGCAGTTTACCGATCTTCCTTATAAAACCTAGTTTACCCGCGCAAACCATCGACCGCTCTCACAGACAGCCCGGCCATCCATCTCCAGCTCCGTCAGCGCTGCCAGCACTTTCGACAAGGCCCAGCCGCTGGTGACCGACAAGGCTTCGCTGGTATGAGGCGCCGCGTGGAGCAACATGAGCAGTGGATGAGTTACCGTCTTTTGCGGCGTTTCTGTGGATAACGGCAGCCGTTGCCAGCCGCGCAAGGCCTCAAGGATGTGTTCGATGGTTTCCACCAGCACCGCACCGTCGCGGATAAGTTGATGGCAACCCTTTGCGCCGGGGTGATGGATCGACCCTGGAATCGCATACACCTCACGCCCCTGTTCCGCCGCGAGCCTCGCGGTGATCAATGAACCGCTGGCGATACTCGCCTCGACCACCAGCACGCCGAGGGACAAACCGCTGATGATTCGATTGCGCCGTGGGAAATTACTGGGGAAAGGGCCGGCGTTCAGCGGGAACTCCGAAAGGACCGCGCTTCCCGAGGCGATCATGGCGTCCGCCAGTCGACGATTGCGCTGTGGATAAAAATTTTCCAGCCCCGTGCCAAGCACCCCGACCGTTTGCCCGCCAACGTCCAGAGCCGCCTGATGCGCGGCGGCATCAATGCCCAGGGCCAGACCGCTGGTGATGACAAAACCGGCGCCGGCCAGACTGCGGGAAAACGCACTGGCGGTATCCATGCCCGGTCGCGATGCGCGACGGCTGCCGACCATCGCCAACTGCGGCTTTTCCAGAATGCCCGGATCGCCCGCGACGAATAACAGCGGTGGCGCATCGCTGATTTGCGCCAGCAGCGCGGGGTAGTCAGGTTGGTCCCACATCAGTAAATGCTGGCCAGAACGCTCTAGCCAGGCCAATGCGTGGCTGGCGCCATCACGAATTTCACTGCAGCGCCGGGCCTCCGCGCAAGCGAGGGGCAGGCCCAACGCGCGCCAGGCACTGGCCGGTGCGCTGATGGCTTTGGAGGCAGAACTGAAAGCCTCCAGCAACTTCTTGAAACGTGCCGGACCGAGCTCGGGCAAAAGGTGCAGGCGTAAACGGGCTTCCAGTTCCGCAGGGGAAACGGACGTACAGGCAGACAGCGGCATGGATCATCCTTGATCGTTATAAGGTCCCGTCGAATCGGGAATAAGCTGTGGATAACTCTGTTGGTAACTTGTGAGCAGGCTTACGGATTTCGCACCTTGTCCATCACCGCCAGAGAGCGCGATGCGTTAAGCACCAGCCCGTAGCTGAGCTTGTCGTAGGTGCGGAATACCATCAGCAGACCGGCCCGTTCGTCGGGGATTTTCAAAGGCTGACCGGTGATCCGGTCACGCACGGTTTCACCGGTTTTCATCACCACCAGCACATTGCCTTCGGCCAGGCCATCGCGCTGTCCTTTGTTCAGCGTGACGACATCCAGCGCGCCAATCTGGGTGACCCCACGCGGTACATCGATAATCAGGCCATTGATATCGGTGGTGGGCGCACTGGGCATGAAGGTCGAATTGATCGAGCGTTCTTCGCCACTGAACAACCGGTCGCCGAGTCGCACCTCCTGAGTGGTGCGTTGCAGGGCCAGGGTGGCGACGTCACCTTCAGTGGCAATGATTTCGCCGCCACCGATGTCGTCTGCGTTGATCCCCAGGAACTCCTTGCTCTGCGGATCGGTGTAGACCTTGCCCTGACGAAAGATGCCGTAGACCGGTTGTGCCGGATCGAAATGGCCACGCGCGAAGATTCGATCGCCGGTGCCGCTGAGCACCCGTTCGGCATCTCCGGCAACGATGTAGGGCGCCTTGTCGAAATCCTCGACCTTGTCGACGATGCGATTGCTCAACAGAAAACTGTTGATCGACTTCAGCGGAATGCTCGGGATGGCGTCGGCCACCGGTGAACTGCGGACTCGTGGCGACAGCTTGATGGTGC
Source organism: Pseudomonas sp. Pseusp11 (assembly GCF_047304405.1). Classification (NCBI taxonomy): domain Bacteria; kingdom Pseudomonadati; phylum Pseudomonadota; class Gammaproteobacteria; order Pseudomonadales; family Pseudomonadaceae; genus Pseudomonas; species Pseudomonas sp. Pseusp11. The sequence continues at coordinate 147,190 of NZ_JBGLZF010000005.1, read as the reverse complement.
CCCGGGAAGCGCCGCGGTTGAGGGTCAGGCGTGGCTGACCGTTGACGTAGACCAGCGACAGCGTATCGCCGGGATAGATGAGATTGGGGTTTTCAATCTGTGGATTGGCTTGCCAAAGCTGCGGCCACTGCCACGGCTCACGCAGGTATTTGCCGGAAATGTCCCAGAGTGTGTCCCCTGCCACCACGGTGTATTGCTGTGGAAAACCTTCCCTGAGTTGCACTTGCCCATGCGCAAAACCGGCCGAGGCCAGAAGGAGCAAGGCGAGTAGTGATTTCCTCATGCGGTGAATCCCTTTATTATGTACGTTCGCGTGAAACGCCAGAGCCCTCGTGGCTCGCCTCCGGCTCATTATTGAAAAGCCGGAAGCTACGTTCACAACGGTAGCCTGCATCTTCGGACTCGCCAGGCCATCGACCCGACTTTACCTCACACGTGCAGCAATTAAGCTTATGGCCATTTTAGACATCCTCGAATTCCCCGATTCGCGCCTGCGCACTATCGCCAAACCAGTGGCCGTAGTGGACGACGAAGTGCGTCAGTTGGTCGATGACATGTTTGAAACAATGTATGAAGCGCCAGGCATCGGCCTCGCCGCTACCCAGGTCAACGTGCACAAACGTATCGTCGTGATGGACCTCTCCGAAGACCGCAGCGAACCGCGGGTGTTCATCAACCCCGAGTTCGAAACCCTGACCGACGAGATGGGCCAGTACCAGGAAGGCTGCCTCTCGGTGCCGGGCTTCTACGAAAACGTCGATCGCCCGCAAAAGGTCAAGATCAAGGCCCTGGACCGCGACGGCCAGCCTTACGAACTGATCGCCGAAGGCCTGCTCGCCGTGTGCATCCAGCATGAATGCGACCACCTCAACGGCAAGTTGTTCGTCGATTACCTGTCCACGCTCAAACGCGACCGGATCAAGAAGAAACTGGAAAAGCTCCACCGCCAGAACGCTTGATGCCCTTCTTTCAAAGGCTTGCCGCGGCAAGCCTTTTTCTTTTCAAGATGCTTTGCAATTGAGAGCTTCCATGACTGAGCCACTGCGCATTGTCTTTGCCGGCACCCCGGAATTCGCCGCCGAACACCTCAAGGCCCTGCTGGGCAGTCCTTACGAGATCGTTGCGGTCTACACCCAACCGGACCGTCCGGCGGGCCGTGGGCAGAAGCTGATGCCAAGCCCGGTCAAGCAGCTGGCGCTGGAGCACAACATCCAGGTGTTGCAACCGCCAACCCTGCGCAACGAAGACGCTCAGGCGGAACTGGCGGCGCTGAAACCGGATCTGATGGTGGTGGTCGCCTATGGCCTGATCCTGCCGCAAGTGGTGCTGGATATCCCACGCCTGGGTTGCATCAACAGCCACGCCTCCTTGCTGCCACGCTGGCGCGGTGCGGCGCCGATCCAGCGTGCCGTTGAAGCGGGCGACAGCGAAAGCGGCGTGACCGTGATGCGCATGGAAGCCGGCCTCGATACCGGGCCGATGCTGCTCAAGGTCACCACGCCAATCAGCGCCGAAGACACTGGCGGCAGCCTTCACGATCGCCTCGCAGAGATGGGCCCACCAGCCGTGATTCAGGCAATTGCCGGCCTGGCTGCGGGAACACTGCAAGGCGAAGTGCAGGACGATAGCCTCGCCACCTATGCACACAAATTGAACAAGGACGAAGCGCGCATCGACTGGAACCGCCCGGCGGTTGAGCTGGAGCGTCTGGTTCGCGCCTTCAATCCATGGCCGATCTGCCACAGCACGCTGAACGGCGAAGCGCTGAAAGTGTTGGCCGCAAGCCTGGCCGAAGGGCAGGGCGCACCGGGAGAAATCCTCAGCGCCAGCAAAGACGGCTTGATCGTTGCCTGCGGTGAACAGGCGCTGTGCCTGACCCGTCTGCAATTACCTGGCGGCAAGGCACTGAACTTCAGCGACTTGTTCAACAGCCGTCGTGAGAAGTTCGCCGTCGGCACCGTCCTCGGTCAAACGGCAGACGCTCAATGAACCCACGTCTGGCCGCCGCCAAGGCACTTGCTGCAGTTCTTAACGGAAAAGCCTCACTCAACAGTTCTCTGCCGACACAAATGGACAAGGTCGAAGACCGCGATCGCGGCTTCACCCAGGACCTGGCGTTCGGCACGGCTCGCTGGCAGCCGCGCTTGTCGGCGTTGGCGGCCAAGCTGCTGCAAAAGCCGTTCAAGGCGGCTGATGCCGATGTCGAGGCGCTGTTGCTGGTGGGGCTTTATCAACTGCTCTATACCCGCGTCCCGGCTCACGCCGCCATCGGCGAAACCGTCGGTTGCGCCGACAAACTGAAAAAGCCGTGGGCCAAAGCCTTGCTCAACGCCGTACTGCGCCGCGCCCAACGGGAAAGCGAAGCGCTGCTGGCCGAGCTGGAACGCGACCCGGTGGTGCGCACCGCCCACCCGCGCTGGCTGCAAAAATCCCTCAAGGCCTTCTGGCCTGAACAATGGGAAGCCATTTGCGCAGCGAACAACGCGCACCCGCCGATGATTCTGCGGGTCAACCGTCGTCATCACACTCGCGACGCTTACCTTGGCTTGCTGAGTGACGCTGGCGTGGCCGCCAAGCCCTGTATTTATAGTCGCGACGGCATCATTCTCGACGCCGCCGCCGACGTACGCAGCCTGCCTGGGTTCGCTGAAGGCTGGATCAGCGTGCAGGACGAAGCCGCTCAATTGGCCGCCGATCTGCTGGACCTCGCGCCGGGCCAACGGGTGCTGGACGCCTGCTGCGCACCGGGCGGCAAGACCTGCCACATCCTTGAGGCCGAGCCCAAACTGGCCGGCGTGGTGGCTGTGGATCTGGAAGCCAAGCGTCTGGTGCGGGTGCGGGAAAACCTCGCACGCCTGGGCCTGAGCGCAGAATTGATTGCCGCCGACGGTCGCGACACCGCCACCTGGTGGGACGGCAAACCGTTCCAGCGCATTCTGCTCGACGCGCCATGCTCGGCCACCGGGGTGATCCGCCGTCACCCGGATATCAAACTGACCCGCCAACCCGACGACATCGCCGCACTGGCGGTGCTTCAGGGCGAACTGCTCGACGCCATGTGGATAACTCTGGAAGTGGGCGGCATTCTGCTTTACGCCACCTGTTCCACGCTGCCGACCGAAAACACCGAAGTCATCGAAGCGTTCCTCGCCCGCACGCCGGGCGCCCGTGAACTGGACCTCGCCACGGCGGCCGGTATCAAACAGCCCCACGGTCGCCAGTTGCTGGCCCAGGAAGGCGGCCACGACGGGTTCTACTACGCCAAGCTGATCAAGATTGCCGCCGCGCGCGGTTAACCGGGTTTAAGGGAGTGACTGGATGAAGATCATCATCCTCGGCGCAGGGCAGGTCGGCGGTTCGCTGGCAGAACACTTGGCCAGCGAGGCCAACGACATCACCGTGGTCGACACCGATGGCGAACGCCTGCGCGACCTCGGCGATCGACTGGACATCCGCACCGTTCAGGGCCGCGGTTCGCTGCCGACCGTGCTGCGGCAGGCCGGTGCCGACGACGCCGACATGCTGGTGGCCGTGACCAACAGTGACGAAACCAACATGGTCGCCTGCCAGGTCGCCCACACCCTGTTCCACACCCCCACCAAGATCGCCCGGGTCCGCGAAGCCGCGTACCTGACCCGTACCGAACTGTTCGACAATGAAGCGATTCCGGTCGACGTGCTGATCAGTCCGGAACAGGTAGTCACCAATTACATCAAGCGCCTGATCCAGCATCCGGGCGCATTGCAGGTGATCGACTTCGCCGAAGGCAAAGCGCAGCTGGTAGCGGTCAAGGCGTACTACGGCGGGCCGCTGGTGGGCCAGCAATTGCGCCAGTTACGCGAACACATGCCGAATGTCGAAACCCGCGTCGCGGCGATTTTCCGTCGTGACCGGCCGATCCTGCCCCAGGGCGATACAGTGATCGAGGCTGACGACGAAGTGTTTTTCATCGCCGCCAAAGCGAACATTCGTGCAGTGATGAGCGAAATGCGCCGCCTCGATGAAAGCTACAAACGCATCGTCATCGCCGGTGGCGGGCAGATCGGTGAACGCCTGGCCGAGGCCATCGAAAGCCGTTACCAGGTGAAGATCATCGAGATGAACCCGGCCCGCTGCCGCTACCTCTCGGACAACCTCGACAGCACCGTGGTGTTGCAGGGCAGTGCTTCGGATCGGGATCTGCTGCTGGAAGAGAACATCGCCGACGCCGATATTTTCCTGGCCCTGACCAACGATGACGAAGCCAACATCATGTCTTCGCTGCTGGCCAAGCGCCTGGGCGCGAAGAAAGTGATGACGATCATCAACAACCCGGCCTACGTCGACCTTATCCAGGGCGGCGACATCGACATCGCCATCAGTCCGCAACTGGCGACCATCGGCACCTTGCTGGCCCACGTCCGGCGCGGGGACATCGTCAGCGTGCACTCATTGCGCCGGGGCGCGGCGGAAGCCATCGAGGCGATTGCCCACGGCGATGCGAAGTCGAGCAAAGTGATCGGCAAGGCCATCGAAAACATCGGCCTGCCACCGGGCACCACCATCGGCGCGATCATCCGCGACGAAGAAGTGATTATCGCCCACGACGACACCGTGATCGAAACCGGCGACCATGTGATTCTGTTCCTTGTGGATAAGAAGCATATTCGGGATGTGGAGAAGCTGTTCCATGTGGGGCTCAGCTTCTTCTGATCAGCAATACATGCTGCGGCATCAATCGCCAAGATCGCAGCCTTCGGCAGCTCCTACAGAGATCGGCGTAGGAGCTGCCGTAGGCTGCGATCTTTTGATCTTCGCTTCAATCGCGTTAAAGGAGTCCGCCGATGATCGAGTCCCTGGAAAAAATGCTCGCCAAGGGTGTGGATAACTCATTGCTGCGCTTCGGCCTGGGCAAGGGTTATCTGGATCTTGGGGAAAACGCCAAGGCCGCAGAGCATTTCCAGCGCTGCGTCGAGTTCGATCCGAAGTATTCGGCGGCCTGGAAGCTCTTGGGCAAGGCCCATCTGGCGCTGGCGGATTACGCGGCGGCGCGGCAGGCCTGGGAGCAGGGTCTGGAAGCTGCCCGCGCCCATGGCGACAAGCAGGCGGAGAAGGAAATGACTGTGTTTCTGAAAAAGCTTGAGCGTCAGGCGCACTGATCAGCGGTAACGCAGGCCAAGATCAATAGATCGCAGCCTGCGGAGTTATCCACAGCAACCTCAATACCAGCGTTCTTCACCCGGTGGACGCTTCTTGAAGCGCTTCATGCTCCACATGTACTGGCTCGGATAAGCCCGCACGTAGCGCTCGACTACCTGGCTCATGGCCGCGCAGGAGGTTTCGGTATCGGTGCTGTACATGGCCTCTGGCGCGGCTTCGAGAATCACTTTGTAACCCGAACCGTCCGGCAGGCGCAGGGCATGCAGGAACACGCCGACCGCTTTGCCACCGGCGAGCATGTTCGGCACGAATTTGCTGGTCAGGGCCTGAGTGGCGAAGAACGGCACGAAGATCCCGGCGGATTCGGCCGGTTCCGGGTCAGCCGGAATGCCCACCGCGCCACCCTTGCGCACTTCCTTGATCACGCTGAGGATGCCTTCCTTGGTGGAAGCGGCCACCCGGTTCCCCAATTGCACTCGCTGCTTGCGCAGCAACTCATCCACCGCTTTCAGTTTTGGCGGGCGGTAGAAAATGATCGGTTTGCACTGGCTGCAATAGAAGTGGTTCAACACTTCCCAGTTGCCCAGGTGGCTGGTGATGCCAACCACACCTTTGCCGGACGCCAACGCCTCTTTCAAAACGTCGAGGCCTTCGACTTCGCGCACCAGTTCAATGGAACGCTGGGCCGGCCAGATCCACGCGCAGGCGCTTTCAGTCAGAGACTTGCCGATGTCTTTCAGGCTTTGACCCACCAGACGCTCACGCTCGGCCGGGTCCATCTGCGGGAAGCACTTGGCGAGGTTGATCCGCACCACGTCGCGGGAACGGTTGGGGGTTTTCCACATGATCCAGCCAATCGCCGAACCCACCGCCTGCACTGCCCGCCATGGCAGTAGGGCAAACAGCCGCAGAGCGCCTACCAGCAAGGCGCCTTTAAACTTATCCACAGGTCACTCCTGATCTTGTGCTGTGCGCGAGGCGGCTATTCTAACCGCCGTTCGCCAAGGTGGCGTAGCGATCGCAATCCAGAGTGTGGTCCATGACCATGCCTGAAGCCTGCATCAGCGCGTAACAAATGGTCGGGCCGACGAACGTGAAGCCGGCTTTTTTCAGGCCTTTGCTCATCTCGATGGCGGCCGGTGTCACCGCCGGGACTTCACTGCGATCCTTGAAATGATTGATCACCGGCGTACCGCCGACGAACGACCAGAGAAACGCCACCGGGTCTTCCAGCTCCAGCCAGGCCTGGGCATTGCGCCGGGCGGCGTTGAGTTTGAGACGATTGCGGATGATCCCCGGATCGAGCATCAGTTCATCGATTTCCGCGTCGCTCATCTGCGCCACGCGCTGCACGTCGAAGCCGAACAGCACCTCGCGATAACGCTCCCGCTTGCGCAATACAGTGATCCAGGAAAGCCCGGCCTGGAACCCTTCGAGCAAAAGCAACTCGAACAATCCCTGCGCATCGCGTAGCGGCGTGCCCCACTCCTGATCGTGATAAGCCATGTACAGCGGATCTTCGGTACACCAAAAGCAGCGTGGCATAAGGCTCCAGGGGGCGTGCGCAGGACCGAATCGGGTATACTCCCGCTCTTTAAATCGCAGCCCAAGAAACAGGTGAATTTCGTGAGCCAGCCTACGCCAGCCGTGCGTACCTTCCAAGACTTGATCCTCGCCCTCCAGCAATACTGGGCCGAGCAAGGTTGTGTGGTACTTCAGCCCTACGATATGGAAGTAGGCGCCGGCACTTTCCACACTGCCACGTTCCTGCGCGCCATCGGCCCGGAAACCTGGAACGCCGCTTATGTGCAGCCCAGTCGTCGCCCGACTGACGGCCGCTACGGTGAAAACCCGAACCGTCTGCAGCACTACTATCAGTTCCAGGTAGTGCTGAAGCCGAACCCGGACAACTTCCAGGAACTGTACCTGGGCTCCCTCAAGCACGTGGGTCTGGACCCGCTGGTGCATGACATCCGTTTCGTCGAAGACAACTGGGAGTCGCCAACGCTGGGTGCCTGGGGTCTGGGCTGGGAAGTCTGGCTCAACGGCATGGAAGTGACGCAGTTCACTTACTTCCAGCAAGCGGGCGGCATCGAGTGCTACCCGGTGACCGGCGAGATCACTTACGGTCTGGAGCGTCTGGCCATGTACCTGCAAGGCGTGGACTCGGTCTACGACCTGGTCTGGGCTGACGGTCCGTTCGGCAAGGTGACCTACGGCGACGTGTTCCACCAGAACGAAGTGGAGCAGTCGACCTACAACTTCGAACACGCCAACGTCGAGAAGCTGTTCGAACTGTTCGACTTCTATGAAAGCGAAGCCAAGCGCCTGATCGAACTCGACCAGCCGCTGCCGTTGCCGAGCTATGAAATGGTGTTGAAGGCTTCCCACACCTTCAACCTGCTGGATGCGCGCCGGGCGATCTCGGTGACCGCGCGTCAGCAATACATTCTGCGTGTACGCACCCTGGCGCGTTCCGTCGCGCAAGCCTACCTGCTGGCTCGCGCCAAGCTCGGCTTCCCGATGGCGACCCCGGACCTGCGTGATGAAGTACTGGCCAAGCTGGAGGCTGCACAATGAGTGCTCAAGATTTTCTGGTTGAACTGGGCACCGAAGAACTGCCACCCAAAGCCCTGAACACCCTGGCCGAAGCATTCCTGGCCGGTATCGACAAAGGCCTGCAAGCCGCTGGCCTGAGCTACGAGAGCAAAACCGTCTACGCCGCGCCGCGTCGTCTGGCCGTGCTGATCACCGCGCTGGCGACCCAGCAGCCGGATCGCAGCATCAACCTCGATGGCCCGCCACGTCAGGCCGCGTTCGATGCCGAAGGCAACCCGACTCAAGCAGCCCTGGGCTTTGCCAAGAAGTGCGGCGTCGAGCTGAGCGAAATCGATCAGAGCGGCCCGAAGCTGCGCTACAGCCAAAGCATCGCCGGCAAGCCGACCGCGAGCTTGATGCCGACCATCGTCGAAGATTCCCTGAACGACCTGCCGATCCCCAAGCGCATGCGCTGGGGTGCTCGCAAGGAAGAATTCGTTCGTCCGACCCAATGGTTGGTGATGCTGCTCGGTGACCACGTCATCGACTGCACCATCCTCGCCCAGAAGGCCGGCCGCGATTCCCGTGGTCACCGCTTCCACCATCCGGAAAGCGTGCGCATCACCTCGCCGGCCAACTACCTGAACGATCTGCGTGCTGCTTATGTACTGGCCGACGCCAACGAGCGTCGCGAGCTGATCAGCAAGCGCACCGAAGAACTGGCGACGATGCAGGAAGGTACGGCCATCGTGCCGCCAAACCTGCTCGACGAAGTGACCGCGCTGGTTGAATGGCCGGTGCCGCTGGTGTGCTCGTTCGAAGAACGTTTCCTCGACGTGCCGCAAGAAGCGCTGATCACCACCATGCAGGACAACCAGAAGTACTTCTGCCTGCTGGATGCCGACGGCAAGTTGCTGCCTCGTTTCATTACCGTGGCCAACATCGAAAGCAAGGATCCACAGCAGATCATCGCCGGTAACGAGAAAGTGGTTCGCCCACGCCTGACCGACGCCGAGTTCTTCTTCAAGCAAGACAAGAAGCAAAAACTCGAAGAATTCAATCTGCGTCTGCAGAACGTGGTGTTCCAGGAAAAACTCGGCAGCGTCTACGACAAGGCCGAGCGCGTGTCGAAGCTGGCGGCCTACATCGCCGCTCGCATCGGCGGCAATGCTTCCTGGGCGGCGCGTGCCGGCCTGCTGTCCAAGTGCGACCTGGCGACCGAGATGGTCGGTGAGTTCCCGGAGATGCAAGGTGTCGCCGGTTACTACTACGCCCTCAACGACGGCGAGCCGGAAGACGTCGCCCTGGCGCTGAACGAGCAGTACATGCCGCGCGGTGCCGGCGCTGAACTGCCGACCACCCTGACCGGTGCGGCCGTGGCCATCGCCGACAAGCTCGACACCCTGGTGGGCATTTTCGGTATCGGCATGCTGCCGACCGGTAGCAAAGACCCGTATGCCCTGCGCCGTGCCGCGCTGGGTGTGTTGCGGATCCTGATCGACAAGAAGCTCGACCTCGACCTGAACGACGCCGTGGCCTTCGCCGTGAATGCGTTCGGTGCCAAGGTCAAGGCTGCCGGCCTTAATGACGCCGTGCTGGAGTTCATCTTCGACCGTCTGCGTGCCCGTTACGAAGACGAAGGCGTGGATGTCGCAACCTACCTGTCGGTACGTGCCCTGAAGCCGGGTTCGGCCCTGGACTTCGACCAGCGCGTACAAGCGGTAGAAGCGTTCCGCAAATTGCCGGAAGCCGCTGCTCTGGCCGCCGTGAACAAGCGCGTGTCGAACCTGCTGAGCAAGGTCGAAGGCTCCGTGCCGACGGTCGTTGAAGCCAAGTACTTCGACAACGCCAACGAGTTCTCACTGTATTCGGCGATCCAGCAGGCGGACCAGGCTGTGCAGCCAATGGCCGCTGCCCGTCAGTACAGCGAATCGCTGGCGCGTCTGGCCGCATTGCGCGAACCGGTGGATGCGTTCTTCGAAGCCGTGATGGTCAACGCCGAAGACGCCAAGGTGCGAGCTAACCGCTATGCGCTGCTGGCGCGTCTGCGTGGGTTGTTCCTCGGCGTCGCCGATATTTCGTTGCTGGGCTGAGGAGCTGCTGTTGAAACTGCTGATTCTCGATCGGGACGGGGTAATCAATTACGACTCCGACGCGTACATCAAGTCGGTGGAGGAGTGGATTCCACTCCCCGGTTCGATCGAAGCGATCGCGCAGTTGAGCAAGGCCGGCTGGACGGTGGCGGTCGCCACCAACCAGTCGGGCATCGCTCGCGGCTATTACGACATCGCCACCCTGGAGGCCATGCATGCTCGCTTGCGCGAGTTGGTGGCGGAGCAGGGCGGCGAAGTCGGGCTGATCGTCTATTGCCCGCACGGGCCAGACGATGGCTGCGATTGCCGCAAGCCAAAACCCGGGATGTTGAAAACCATCGCCGCACACTACAACGTTTCGCTGACGAATCTATGGTTCGTCGGCGATACTCTCGGTGACCTGGAGGCCGCCAAAGCCGTCGACTGTCAGCCAGTTTTGGTAAAGACCGGGAAAGGCGAAAAGACTCAGGGCAAGACCCTACCGGCAGGCACCTTGATTTTTGACGATCTGGCGGCGATTGCCGCAGAACTTATCCACAACTAAGGCTCTTCTGACATCCTGGCCAAGGACTGATCAGGAGTGCGCTTGAATAGGCGGGCAGTGCCCGCAACGGTAAATGTCGCCATGTCGATACTGCAGGCCATCAGAACTTTCCTCTTTTACCTGCTGCTGGGCACCAGTTCGTTGCTCTGGTGCACCCTGAGCTTTTTTATCGCGCCGTTTCTGCCGTTCAAGGCGCGTTATCGCTTTATCAACGTGTATTGGTGCCGCTGCGCCTTGTGGCTGAGCAAAGTCTTTCTGGGTATTCGCTACGAAGTGAAGGGCGCCGAGAACGTGCCTGAGCAGCCCTGCGTGATTCAGTCGAACCACCAGAGCACCTGGGAGACGTTCTTTCTCTCGGCCTACTTCGAACCGTTGAGCCAGGTGCTCAAGCGCGAACTGCTCTACGTGCCGTTCTTCGGCTGGGCCATGGCCATGCTGCGGCCGATCGCCATCGACCGTGACAACCCGAAAGCCGCGCTCAAGCATGTGGCGAAAAAGGGCGATGAACTGCTCAAGGACAATGTCTGGGTGCTGATTTTCCCGGAAGGGACTCGCGTTCCCTACGGCACCATCGGCAAGTTCTCCCGAGGCGGCACCGCGTTGGCCGTCAATGCGTCATTGCCCGTGCTGCCAATTGCACACAATGCCGGCAAGTTCTGGCCAAAAACCGGTTGGGCCAAAAAGCAGGGCGTGATCACCGTGATCATCGGCGCGCCGATGTACGCCGAGGGTAGCGGGCCACGGGCCATCGCCGACCTGAATGACCGGGTGCAGGCCTGGAACGAACAGATGCAGCGCGAAATGGGTTCGCTGCCAGCAGCCCCGGCAGCACCGAGTGCGACCGACCAAGTGACTGTCTGAAGTTCTGTGGATAACCTGTGTACCGTTTCGTTGAAAATCGCTGTATTTAGTTTTTAAGCTTTTGATTTTTATACATATTTCTTAAGCAAATAAAACTTCGGAAAACGTGCATAAGTTTTTTTCGGACGTAAAAAAACCGGCTGATATAGCCGGTTTTTTTATGCCTGTAAAAATGATCAGGCTCACTCGCTCAAAAGGGGTAGCTGGACACTGAACGTCGTGCCTTGTCCTACCACGCTATGACAGGAAATCCGCCCGCCGTGACGATCCACCACCGCCTTGACCATGGACAACCCCAACCCCAGGCCGTCACTGCCGTGAGCCGATGCAAAGCGTCGATACTGACTGAACAGCTCGGGAAGCTCTTCGACGGCAATCCCTCGGCCCTGGTCGGCGATCTCGCACGTTAACCAACCCTCGGTACAACTCACCCGCACGGTGATCCGCGAACCCGCCGGACTGTACTTGATGGCGTTTTCCAGCAGGTTGAACAGTGCCCGTGTCAGTAACGACTGATCGGCCAGGACCAGCGCTTCAGCATCTTCGTCGAGGTCATGCAGCAACTGAATGTTCTTCAGATGAGCGATGCTCGAGGCCTGGTCGAAGGTATCGAGCAGCAACATCGCGAACATACTCGGCTGAAACTGATAGGCCTCGGATTCAGCCTTTGCCAACTGTACAAAGGCCTCGGTCAGGTTCAGCGCCTTGCGCACTTGTAACTCGATCTGACTGAACACTTGAGTGTCGCCAGACACCTGATGCCGCTGAACGTCGAGCAAAGCCAGAATCGCCGAGTGGGGGGCCCTCAGGTCATGAGACAGAAAACGCAGCAACACGGCCCGCTGCTCCTCGGCGTCCCGTTCGACGCTCAAGTCAGTGAGGCTCAGTAACCAGCCAATCACCGAGTCGCCCTCGGCCGGCAACAGCGGCGCCAGGTCCAGACGCAGGCTGCGTGCCTGAGTGTCACGAAACTCCAGCAGCTCCAGGGTCGACAACGCCGGCAGCGTTCCATCGGACGGCACCGGGTAACCCAACTCGCTCAGTTGCTCGAGCATCTCCTCGCCCACAAGGCTGCTGGAAAATATCTCCCGAGCCTTACGGTTGGCCAACAGAATGCGCCCGTTCGGATCGCTGATCAGCGTCGCCACCGGCAAGTACTCAAGGCCATCAGCAATGAAACGCCGGGTGTCACGTGTCCGGCTCATGGCCTGTTCCAGCGCGACGATTTGCCCTTGCAGCACATCGCCAGCCGGGGCCGGGGTACGGCGGCGTTCGGGAAACACTTTCGGCTCGCTGTCCAGACGCGCCAGTTCCCAGCCGAAATAGGCGAGCACCGCATTCAGCCTTCGCCAATTCCAGATCAGGTAACCCAACAGCATACCCAGCAGACTCGCGGCCGGTGACCACCACCAGCCAAGACGTAACAGCAGGCTCGAACCCAGCAGTGCGACCGCCATTGCCCCCAGGGTCAGCCATAACGCGCGACGCGGACGCACCAACATCAGGCCCAGCAACTCACCGACAATCACCACCGATAACAACGCCGCCAAACGTTCATCGAGAGCCACAATGTTGCGCTGTTGCAGCAACCCATTGAGGATATTTGCCTGAATTTCGATGCCCGGGGTGGTGCCCATGCTCGCCGATTGCGGTGTCACGTAACGGTCCCCCAAACCTGGAGCGGTGGAGCCGATCAGGATCAAGCGATCGCGCAGCAATTCGGGCGGGACTTCACCGCGCAAGACGCTGACGTAGGGCACACTGGGAAAACCCGCATCGGAACGGATGAAAGGAATCCGTATTTTGTGGGCTCGCTGCCAGCCTTGCGTCGACGGCAGGGCCGGGGTCCCGGGCATCGGTACATTTACCTTGTCGGCAAGGGTCTGTTCGTACAGCATCCAGGCCAGTTGCGCGCGTGTTTGTTGTGCCGGTCCTTCGCTTAAGTACACACTGCGAACGATCCCGTCGGCATCCGCTTGGGCATTGATGTGCCCGATGCCTTTGACGCAATGGCTCAGTGGCGCCACCGGTTCAATTTCCCCCAAAGGCTGTCCATAACGCGCCACGCCTTCACGCAGCAACGGCACGAAGACATTTCCGGCACGGCAGGCCGCCTGGGCCAGAAGCTGATCGTTGCCGGGATGGCTATCGGGCTCGCTGAAAATCACGTCGAACAGAATGCCTTTGGCGTTCGCAGCGCCTAGCCGATCAAGCAACTGCGCGTGCATGGCCCGCGACCAAGGCCATTTGCCTAGCTGCTGCAAGCTATAGTCATCGATCGTGACGATGAGTATTCGTGGGTCCACCGGCAGCGGGCTCAGCCGACGCAGGTTGTCGTACAGCAGATTGCTCAAGACCAGGCCATGGGTCATGGACAGCACTGCCGTCAACGGCAACAGGATCAGGCTGACCCACAGCCACTCGCGGACCATTCGCCGAAACAGCCGCTGAGCCTGGGTCGGCTCGCGACCGTCCTTCCTTGGGCGGCCCTTCATCGGTCGTCGGCCAGGGCGCTATTGGACACGCGTGGTCCTGGGGTAATAGAAAATGTCATACACCCCGGTCTCTCCTTCTAACCCCTGAGCGTCATACGCCGACAGGCGAACATGGTAGAACAACGCTTTCAACCCGCTGAATTTGACCTCGGGCGTGCTGGAAAACTGCTCTTGCTTGATGTCCAGAAAGGCCGCGTCGGTGGCCACTTGCGCCCGATAACGCGTGGCGCCTTCGATGGGCTTCATGATCAATTGCCAGACAGGCACATTACCCGTTTGACCGGCCTGCCCCAACAAACGTGGGGCAGGTAACAAGTCGATTGGCGTCAATGTGCCTTGTTTCTGAATACGCAAACCCTGACGGGCCATGACCTGGACTTCATCATCCTCAGGGCCCTGAGTCCGTTTGGCAGTGGAGCGGGCAGAGCGGGGGCGCGACAGTTCCTCATCACGATTGACCGCCACTTGCCCGTTCAGCACTTCCAGTAATGCCTGGCCACCATCATCGTTGCGCACCCGGAAGTGCGTACCCCGTACGCCCAGTACACCGACCGGCGTGACGATCTGAAAACGATCATGGTCGCTGGCACGCTTGATCACATACGACTCGACCTGGCCCTGCTCGAGGATAACCTGAGGGATCGAATGTTCTTCATTGAGGTGCAGCGTGATGTGGGAGCTGGAGGGCAGCACTACCCGCGAGCCATCTCCCAGGGACAGGCTGACAAACGCCGAAGGCGAGGTCTTGATGCCATCCTGCTCGTCGATCGGCATGCCTTCCTGCAGTGGCGTCTGTTTACCTTTGGCATCCAGCTTCCAGGCTTCGCCGGTCAGGTGCTCGACAGTCGCGGGCAGCGGTTGGCCGCGACATTGTTGATTATCATCGATATAAGGCAGACGTTTTGCCGAGGCGGCAGCCGCCGATGCACTCTGGGTGAACAATTCCATCAACCCGGCAACCAGTAAAAGACAAACGCCAGAACGGCGTGGGAGCAATAAGGTCATGAGGTTCATGGATTGGCTTTTATGCTCTTATACAAATCATGCCGGGAAACGCCCGCGCTGACGCACGATACCTGACCGGATGCTCTGGCAGATAGCCATGGGCGCAAAGGAAATGAGATGACACATCCCTGTGTCGGAACCGAGCAGGCACTCCATGTGTTTTTCCCCTGAACTGCAGACCCGCCGAAAACCGGCGATCGACGGTCCTGCAGTTTGGCATTGACGCTCCCTGCGTCGGAGCACATCCCAATGCCCCTGTGCCGCTCAGCGAAAACGAATTTACCGGCATAAGCGACCTTGCGCGGTCATTCTCAATATTTGTTCAGAATTGACTGAAGGCGCCTAAAACACCCAACGTTGTCGCGCCGAGCGAATGTCGAGCTGGGCGGCTTCCACCTGTGCGGAGTGCACCGGGGCAAAGCCTGGCGAGTCGCCCATCACCGTGTTCGTCTCTGCCGGGCCGAAGTAACGCGGTGCAACATTCTGCTCGATGACAGATATTGACTGGACCGTGGTGCATCCCAATCCGAGACCCGCGGCCAACATCAACGCTGTTAATCTTGTAAACCCGTTAAAGATAATCTTTAGACGCATTTTTTTCCCACAGTCCCTCTGGAGCATTCTGCCGACAATTCATCGCCTACCGGCTAAGTGATATCAGCGTATCCACACTTGGGAAGTTCACAGCAATTCGCCACAATTGTTCAGATTCAATCAATCAGCCTAAACTCCCGCAGGAATTTTCTTAACCGTTGCACTTACGAGATGAAGGAAGCACTCGGCATGCGTGTCGCAATACTGGATGACGAACCCGCCGAACTCCGCCGGGTGGAACAGACACTGCGACAGATCCCCGTCACGGGGGAGCAGACGTGGACGTTGCACAGTTTCGAGCGGGGAGAGGACCTGTTACGGCAACTTCGCCGGGAAACTTTCGATCTGCTGATCCTCGACTGGCAATTGCCCGACATCAGCGGTCTGTCGTTGTTGCGCTGGACCCGGGAACACATGGACTCACCACCGGCCGCGATCATGCTCACCAGTCGCGATACTGAAAGCGATATCGTCCAGGCCTTGAACGCCGGAGCCGACGATTACGTGAGCAAACCGTTTCGTCCTAACGAGCTGATGGCTCGGGTGAGCGCCGTGCTTCGTCGGCATGGACTGCAACGCGCGGCAGCCACCGAAATACTCACATTCAATGACCTCGAATTCGACGACGCCGAACTCACTGTCACCCGTGCCTCCACCCCCATCAGCCTGACCGAACGGGAATACCGTCTCGCCCGCTGCCTGTTCGCCAATCTGGGTCGACCTTTATCCCGTGAATACTTGTATGAGCGCTTTTGGACCCATGAAGAAATCGTGTCCTCCCGGCCCCTGGATACTCATATTTATCGCCTGCGCAACAAACTGGGGCTGACGGCTGATCGCGGTTGGCAACTGCTGACGATTTACGGGTATGGGTATCGGCTTGAGAGCGTAGCGACTGCCAGCGAGTGAACAGCTGTTACATTCCTTCGATCAATAAAAAAGGCCAACGCTTAGCGTTGGCCTTTTTCGTTGTAGCGGTCCTGCGGGATCAGAAGTCCAGGTTGGACACCGCCAGGGCGTTGCTTTCGATGAAGTCACGGCGAGGTTCGACCGCATCACCCATCAGGGTGTTGAAGATCTGGTCGGCGCCGATGGCGTCTTCGATGGTCACTTTGAGCATGCGGCGCGAGCCCGGATCCATGGTGGTTTCCCACAGCTGATCTGGGTTCATCTCACCCAGACCTTTGTATCGCTGGATGGTATGACGCTTGGTGCTTTCGGCCATCAACCATTCAAGGGCTTCCTTGAACTCGGTGACGGCTTTCTTGCGTTCACCACGCTGGATATAAGCGCCATCGTCCAGCAGGGTGCTCAGTTGAGCGCCCAGGGAGACGACGGTCTTATAATCGTTGCTGCCGAAGAAGTCGCGGTTGAAGGTGACGTAGTTCGACAGGCCGTGGGAGATCAGTTCGACCTCTGGCAGCCAGACGTTACGTTCACGGTCTTCGCGCAAGCTGGCCTTGTAGACCAGGCCGGACTTCTCGACGGTGCGCAGGCGAACTTCGTACTGAGCCAGCCAATCCTGCATCGCTGCGTGATCGGACAGTTGCTCCATGCTCACGGCTGGCAGGTAGATGAAGTGCTCGGTCAGTTCCTGCGGGTACAGGCGCGACAGGCGCTTGAGGGTCTTCATCACCAGACGGAAGTCATTCACCAGACGCTCGAGGGCTTCACCGGAGATACCCGGGGCTTCTTCGTTCAGGTGCAGGCTCGCATCTTCCAGGGCCGACTGCGTCATGTACTCTTCCATGGCGTCGTCGTCTTTGATGTATTGCTCTTGCTTGCCTTTCTTCACTTTGTACAGCGGCGGCTGAGCGATGTAGATGTAGCCACGCTCGATCAGCTCCGGCAGCTGACGGAAGAAGAAGGTCAGCAGCAGGGTACGGATGTGCGAACCGTCGACGTCAGCATCGGTCATGATGATGATGTTGTGATAACGCAGCTTGTCGATGTTGTACTCGTCGCGACCGATGCCGCAGCCTAGCGCGGTGATCAAGGTGCCCACTTCTTGCGAAGAGATCATCTTGTCGAAGCGCGCCTTCTCGACGTTCAGGATCTTGCCCTTCAATGGCAGGATGGCCTGGGTCTTGCGGTTACGTCCCTGCTTGGCGGAGCCGCCAGCAGAGTCACCTTCCACGAGGTACAGTTCGGAAAGAGCAGGGTCTTTTTCCTGGCAGTCCGCCAGTTTGCCCGGCAGGCCGGCGATGTCCAGCGCACCTTTGCGGCGGGTCATCTCACGAGCCTTACGCGCCGCTTCACGGGCACGCGCCGCATCGATCATCTTGCCAACGACCAGTTTGGCTTCGTTCGGGTTTTCCAGCAGGAAGTCGGAGAAGTACTTGCCCATTTCCTGTTCGACCGCGGTCTTCACTTCGGAAGACACCAGCTTGTCTTTGGTCTGGGAGCTGAACTTCGGATCCGGCACTTTCACCGAAATGATCGCCGTCAGGCCTTCGCGGGCATCGTCACCGGTGGTGGCGACTTTATGCTTCTTCGCCAGGCCTTCCGCTTCGATGTAGGTGTTCAGGTTACGCGTCAGTGCCGAACGGAAACCCACCAGGTGAGTACCGCCATCGCGCTGCGGAATGTTGTTGGTGAAGCACAACAGGTTCTCGTTGAAGCTGTCGTTCCACTGCAGGGCGATTTCCACGCCGATGCCGTCTTCACGCTGGATGTTGAAGTGGAACACCTGGTTGACCGCAGTCTTGTTGGTGTTCAGGTATTCAACGAACGCACGCAGACCACCTTCGTACTTGAACAACTCTTCCTTGCCGCTGCGCTCGTCCTTGAGGACGATGCCGACACCGGAGTTGAGGAAGGACAGTTCGCGAATCCGCTTGGCCAGGATGTCCCAGCTGAAGTGGATGTTCTTGAAGGTGTCAGCCGAAGGCTTGAAGTGAATCTGGGTACCGGTGGACTCGCTGTCGCCAACGATTTTCATCGGTTCTTGCGGAACACCGTGGACGTAAGTCTGTTCCCAGATCTTGCCGCTGCGGCGAACGGTCAGGACCAGTTCTTCGGACAGGGCGTTAACCACCGATACACCTACACCGTGCAGACCGCCGGATACTTTGTAGGAGTTGTCGTCGAACTTACCGCCGGCGTGCAGTACGGTCATGATGACCTCGGCCGCCGAGACGCCTTCTTCTTTGTGCACGTCTACCGGGATGCCACGACCGTTGTCGCGAACGGTGATGGATTCATCCGGGTGGATAATGATGCTGATGTCGTCGCAGTGGCCGGCCAAAGCTTCGTCGATCGAGTTATCGACCACCTCGAACACCATATGGTGCAGACCGCTGCCATCGTCGGTGTCACCAATGTACATACCGGGACGTTTGCGTACGGCATCCAGGCCTTTCAGCACTTTAATGCTCGTTGAGTCGTACGTATTTTCTTCGCTCAATGCCTTCACTCC
Source organism: Pseudomonas sp. Pseusp11 (assembly GCF_047304405.1). Lineage (NCBI taxonomy): Bacteria > Pseudomonadati > Pseudomonadota > Gammaproteobacteria > Pseudomonadales > Pseudomonadaceae > Pseudomonas > Pseudomonas sp. Pseusp11. The sequence goes on along the minus strand of NZ_JBGLZF010000005.1, from coordinate 128,503 downwards.
CGATGGTCGTGGGTCTGGGTGATACGGCCCTGTTCCACGTGGAACAAAGCGACTGGCGTTTCCGTCTGCCAGCCTTCCCTCAATAATTCGTGATCTACACAGGTGATAAAAACCTGGCAGCGTAAGTCTTCCAGCAAGCGACAAAGCGCGCGACGGTGGTGCTCGTCCAGTTCGGACGGCAAGTCATCCACCAGATAAATACACTGGCCGCGTCGGGCCTGGCTGACCAAGTGCCCTTGGGCAATCCGCAATGCACAGACCACCAACTTCTGCTGACCACGGGACAAGATGTCCGCGGCGTTATGTGCGCCTAATCGGAGACGCAAATCAGCCCGTTGTGGTCCGGCCTGGGTATGACCCATTTGCTGATCCCGCTGAAGGGATCCAGCGAGCACTGCACTCAACTCACGGTCTTTGTCCCAGCCTCGGTAATAGCTGAGCGTCAAGCCCTCAAGCTCAACCAGTTCGCTCAAGGTCTGTTCAAAGACTGGTTTCAAGGCTTTGATGTAAGCGCGGCGGTATTCATCTATTTCATCGCTGGCCTGGCACAGTTCCCTGTCCCAAACCGCTTGCGAAACGGCGTCAAGTGTACCATGCCGCAGCCAAGAGTTTCTCTGGCGCAAGGCCTTCTGCAAGCGCTGCCACGTAGACATAAATCGCGGTTCCACGTGGAACACACCCCAGTCGAGAAACTGCCGGCGAATCTTCGGCGCGCCTTCCAGCAGGCGGAAGCTGTCCGGGTTGATCAACTGCAGCGGCAGGATCTCCGCCAGTTGTGCCGCACTACGGGCGTTCTGCCCGTCGATACGGATCTGGAACTCTCCCTGACGATCGCGAGATATCCCCAATGCGCTGTGCCCGCCCTCGGCCAACTCGACCTGGCCAAATACCGTGCACGCCAATTGCTCGTACTGAATGACCGGCAACAGGCGGGTGCTACGAAACGAACGGGCAAGCCCCAGCAGATGAATGGCTTCCAGAACACTGGTTTTGCCGCTGCCGTTGGCGCCGTAAAGAATGTTGATTCGGGGGGAGGGGGAGAAGGTCACCGGGTGCAGATTGCGCACCGCGGTGACCGAGACGCGACTTAAGGACATCTAGCTTCTGCTGAGCATGATTACAGACGCATCGGCATGACAACGTAAGCCGAGTCGTCGTTGTCGGACTCTTGCACCAGCGCACTGCTGTTGGAGTCGGACAGGATCAGGCGAACCTGCTCGGTGGTCATCACGCCCAATACGTCGAGCAGGTAGCTCACGTTGAAGCCGATTTCCAGAGAGCCGCCGTTGTACTCAACGCCCACTTCTTCTTCCGCTTCCTCCTGCTCCGGGTTGTTCGCCTGGATCTTCAGCTGACCGTTGGCCAGTTGCAGACGGATGCCGCGGTACTTCTCGTTGGACAGAATCGCGGTACGGCTGAACGCTTCACGCAAGGCTTGGCGATCGCCGAGTACCAGCTTGTCGCCACCTTTAGGCAGAACGCGCTCGTAGTCAGGGAATTTACCGTCGACCAGTTTCGAGGTGAAGGTGAACTCGCCGGTGGTGGCACGGATGTGGTGCTGGCCCAGCACGATGCTGACGTTGCCATCCGGCTCGGTCAGCAGACGCGCCAGTTCCAGAATACCTTTGCGTGGCACGATGACCTGATGACGATCCGGCTGACCGATATCGGCCTGCATCGAGCACATGGCCAGACGGTGACCGTCGGTCGCCACGGCGCGGATGATCCCGGCCGAGACTTCCAGCAGCATGCCGTTGAGGTAGTAACGCACGTCCTGCTGCGCCATGGCGAAGCTGGTGCGTTCGATCAGGCGACGCAGTTTGCTTTGCTCCAGGCTGCAGGTCAGCGAACCCGGGCCTTCTTCCACCGTCGGGAAGTCATTGGCCGGCAGGGTCGACAGGGTGAAGCGGCTACGGCCGGCCTTCACCACAAGCTTCTGCTCGTCGACCTTGATGTCGATCAGCGCATCGTTCGGCAAGCTCTTGCAGATGTCCATCAGCTTGCGCGCAGGCACAGTGATGGAACCCGGGTCTGCAGGCTCTTCGAGTTGCACACGACCGACCAGCTCGACTTCCAGGTCGGTACCGGTCAGCGACAGTTGCTGGCCTTCGACAACCAGCAGCACGTTGGAAAGCACCGGCAAGGTCTGTCGGCGCTCGACGACGCCTGCGACCAGTTGCAGGGGTTTCAACAGGGCTTCGCGTTGAATGGTGAAATGCATGGTCTAGTCCCTTGCCTTAATAAGCTGCGCTGGTGTTCATCAAGTGGTCAGTGTACGCAGCAGGTTCTTGTAGTCCTCGCGGATGTCCGCGTCGGATTCCTTAAGCTCGTTGATCTTGCGGCAGGCGTGCAAAACAGTCGTGTGGTCGCGGCCGCCAAACACATCGCCGATTTCCGGCAGGCTGTGGTTGGTCAATTCCTTGGACAACGCCATAGCGACCTGACGCGGACGTGCTACCGAGCGTGAACGACGCTTGGACAGCAGGTCGGAGATCTTGATCTTGTAATACTCAGCGACGGTGCGCTGAATGTTATCCACAGAGACCAGTTTATCTTGCAACGCCAACAAGTCTTTCAGGGATTCGCGAATCAACTCGATGGTGATGTCGCGGCCCATGAAGTGCGAGTGGGCGATCACGCGTTTAAGCGCGCCTTCCAGCTCACGGACGTTGGAGCGAATACGCTGGGCAATGAAGAATGCCGCGTCGTGTGGCAGATCGACTTTGGCCTGGTCGGCCTTTTTCATCAGGATCGCTACGCGGGTTTCCAGCTCCGGCGGCTCGACGGCAACCGTCAGGCCCCAGCCAAAGCGGGATTTGAGGCGTTCTTCAAGGCCTTCGATTTCTTTCGGATAGCGGTCACTGGTGAGAATGACCTGCTGGCCACCTTCGAGCAGGGCGTTGAAGGTGTGGAAAAACTCTTCCTGCGAACGTTCCTTGCGAGCGAAGAACTGAATGTCATCGATCAGCAACGCATCCACCGAACGGTAGAAGCGCTTGAACTCGTTGATCGCGTTCAGCTGCAGCGCCTTGACCATGTCGGCCACGAAACGCTCCGAATGCAGGTACACGACCTTGGCATTCGGGTTCTTCTTTAATAGGTGGTTACCCACAGCGTGCATCAAGTGGGTTTTACCCAAACCGACGCCGCCATAAAGGAAGAGTGGGTTGTAACCGTGTTTAGGGTTGTCCGCCACCTGCCAGGCCGCAGCCCGTGCCAGTTGGTTGGACTTACCTTCGACGAAGTTCTCGAAGGTGAATGTGCGGTTCAGGTAGCTGGTGTGCTTGAGCGCACCTTCGACCTGCACCGTGCGCTGCTCGGAACGAACCGGGGCCTGTTGCGAACTGGCGCCGGCCATAGGGTCGAAGCTGTCGCGGGACGGCTCTTCACTGACCTCGGCAACTTTTTGCGTCGAACGCTTGGTCGGTGCCGGTGCCGGAGCAGGAGCGCTGACCGGTGCGGCCGCCGCCTGAGCCTGGGACGCCGCAGCGGCCAACGGGGCATTGGGTGCCGCACGCGGTGCCGAACTGCGTTTGCTGCCTATTAATAAGGAAAGCGCCGGCGCCATGCCATTGCCGTGCTCATCCAGCAGTTCAAGGACGCGGCCCAGGTACTTTTCGTTTACCCAGTCGAGAACAAAACGATTCGGTGCGTAGACACGCAACTCGTCGCCTTCGGCTTCGACCTGTAGCGGGCGGATCCAAGTGTTGAATTGTTGGGCAGGCAGCTCATCGCGCAAAAGCTCCACGCACTGCTGCCAAAGTTCCACTGACACGGATATCCCCTAAGTTGAAAGCCGGTGAGGCAAAAACAAGCGGTCATTGTAGCGGCCAGACGCCCACTTATCCACATGCAGGTTGCGCGCAGGGCATGAATTATCAACGCGTTAACCCTCAAAAAGAAGACCAACGGTATGTGCATAAGCTCTGTGGATAACCGCCCATGAGGGCACTGGACAAGTGGAGGCGAAACTCGGTGGATAACCTGCCTGTGGATAACTGATCTTTCCACACACAGCTTATCCGATAGCACAGCACAGGCTGATCACCGTTTTCCACTGTAGTTGTCATTCTCTGTACATCACGGTTTTTAAGGGCTTAAGGCAGTTATCCACAGATGATCGCGTGCCTAGCTTTTACAAGCTTTACAGAAAAGCTTTAAATAATTCCCTTCTTTATTTCTATATCTAGCGAACGACCTGCGGACGAGCAAATCCTCTGGAGATCTATTTATAAGGAAACGTTGGTTGGAAATTGACCTAGAGGCTTGCTTTCTCTAGAATCCCCGGTCTCTTAAAACGGGGGCCATTCCGGCCCGTTGTGGACGAACCAGGTAACACGACAATGAAACGTACTTTCCAACCAAGCACTATCAAACGCGCTCGTACCCACGGTTTCCGTGCTCGCATGGCTACCAAGAACGGTCGTGCCGTCCTGTCGCGTCGTCGCGCCAAAGGTCGTGCGCGTCTGGCAGTTTGATAATCCGGCACTGGAGGTGAGTCAGGACTTCAGTCGGGATAAGCGTCTGCTTACTCCCCGGCATTTCAAGGCAGTCTTTGACTCCCCTACCGGCAAGGTTCCGGGGAAAAATCTCCTGCTCCTTGCGCGCAATAACGATCTTGATCACCCCCGTCTCGGGCTGGTTATCGGGAAAAAGAGCGTAAAGCTCTCCGTCGAGCGCAATCGCCTCAAACGTCTGATGCGCGAATCGTTTCGCCTGAACCAGGATTCACTGGTCGGTTGGGACATTGTTATCGTCGCGCGCAAAGGTTTGGGTGACGTAGAAAACCCCGAATTGATTCAGCATTTCGGCAAACTCTGGAAACGTCTGGCACGCAGCAAGCCGGTACCAGCAGTCAAAGCCGAAACTGTAGGGGTAGACAGTCCCGATGCGTAAACTGGCACTCGTTCCGATCCAGTTTTATCGCTATGCCATTAGTCCCCTGATGGCCAATCACTGTCGTTTCTACCCCAGTTGTTCCTGCTACGCGTTAGAAGCCATAGAAAATCATGGCCTTCTGCGCGGTGGCTGGCTGACCTTTCGTCGTTTAGGTCGCTGTCATCCGTGGAATCCCGGTGGTTATGACCCGGTTCCACCTATCCCTACCTCCCGTTCTTCTTCGATGGCCGAGTAATCATGGATATCAAACGCACGATCCTGATCGTCGCCCTGGCAATCGTGTCCTACGTTATGGTTCTTAAATGGAACCAGGACTATGGCCAGGCTGCCCTGCCGACTCAGAATGTTGCTTCCAGTACTACCGCACCGGGTCTACCGGATACGGCGACTGGCAATAATGCTTCCGCCAGTGACGACATCCCGCGCGCCGCAAGCGATACCAGTGCAACTGCACCTGCTGAAACGCCAGTGGCTGCAAGCAAAGACCTCATCCAGATCAAAACGGATGTGCTCAACCTGGCTATCGATCCACAAGGTGGTGATGTTGCCCAGTTGACGCTGCCGCTGTATCCACGTCGCCAGGACCATCCGGAAATTCCATTCCAGCTGTTCGATAACGGCAACGAGCGGACTTATCTGGCTCAGAGCGGCCTGATCGGCACCAACGGTCCGGACGCAAGTCCTGCCGGTCGTCCGGTTTACTCCTCCGAGAAGAAGATTTATCAACTGGCTGACGGTCAGGACCAATTGGTCGTGGACCTGAAGTTCAGCAAGGACGGCGTCAACTACATCAAGCGTTTCACCCTGAAACGTGGCCTGTATGACGTAACCGTTTCCTACCTGATCGACAACCAGAGCGCTCAGCCCTGGTCCGGTGCAATGTTCGCGCAACTGAAGCGTGATGCCAGTTCCGATCCTTCTTCCAGCACTGCCACCGGCACCGCGACTTACCTGGGCGCCGCCCTGTGGACAAGTAACGAGCCGTACAAGAAAGTGTCGATGAAGGACATGGACAAGGCTCAGCTGAAAGAAACCGTCAGCGGTGGCTGGGTTGCCTGGTTGCAGCATTACTTCGTGACCGCGTGGATTCCGGCCAAGGGCGAAAACAACGTCGTCCAGACCCGTAAAGACAGCAAAGGCAACTACATCATTGGCTACACCGGTCCTTCTCTGACCGCTGCGCCAGGTGCCAAGGTTGAAACCAGCGCCGTTCTGTACGCAGGTCCAAAAAGCCAGGCTGTGCTGAAACAGTTGTCCCCAGGCCTGGAACTGACCGTCGACTACGGCATTCTGTGGTTCATTGCCCAGCCAATCTTCTGGTTGCTGCAACATATCCACGCGCTGGTTGGTAATTGGGGCTTCTCGATCATCTTCCTGACCATGCTGATCAAGGGGATTTTCTTCCCGCTGTCGGCCGCCAGCTACAAATCCATGGCACGCATGCGTGCAGTGGCACCGAAACTGGCCGCGCTGAAAGAGCAACATGGCGAAGACCGGCAGAAAATGTCGCAAGCCATGATGGAGCTGTACAAGAAAGAGAAGATCAATCCACTGGGTGGCTGCTTGCCAATCCTGGTGCAGATGCCGGTTTTCCTTTCGCTGTACTGGGTTCTGCTGGAAAGCGTGGAAATGCGCCAGGCGCCATTCATGCTGTGGATTACTGACCTGTCGATCAAGGATCCGTTCTTCATTCTGCCGATCATCATGGGCGCAACCATGTTCATCCAGCAGCAGTTGAACCCGACGCCTCCGGATCCGATGCAGGCCAAGGTGATGAAGCTGATGCCAATCATCTTCACCTTCTTCTTCCTGTGGTTCCCGGCCGGTCTGGTACTGTACTGGGTAGTGAACAACTGCCTGTCGATCGCCCAACAGTGGTACATCACTCGTAAGATCGAAGCGGCTACCAAAGCAGCTGCCTGATTTACACTGTGGATAACCACTCAAAACGCCCCCTAGTGGGGCGTTTTGCTATCTGTCACTTTTGTCTGGATACCGGTTTATGAGCGTTCCTCGTGAAACCATCGCAGCCGTCGCCACCGCTCAAGGTCGCGGCGGTGTGGGCATCGTCCGTATTTCCGGGCCGCTGGCGAGTGTGGCGGCCAAAGCCATCAGCGGCCGCGAACTGAAACCGCGGTTCGCCCATTACGGCCCGTTCCTCAGTGAAAATGAAGAGGTGCTGGACGAAGGCATCGCGCTGTATTTCCCGGGACCGAATTCGTTCACCGGCGAAGATGTGCTGGAGCTGCAGGGCCACGGCGGACCAATCGTCCTGGATATGTTGCTCAAACGCTGCCTGGAACTGGGCTGCCGTCTGGCCCGGCCGGGTGAATTCAGCGAACGCGCCTTCCTCAATGACAAGCTTGACCTGGCTCAGGCCGAAGCTATTGCCGACCTGATCGAGGCGAGTTCTGCACAGGCAGCACGAAATGCGCTGCGTTCGTTGCAAGGAGCGTTTTCCCAGCGTGTGCATAACCTTACCGAGCAACTGATAGGCCTGCGCATTTACGTCGAAGCGGCCATCGACTTCCCTGAAGAAGAAATCGACTTCCTCGCCGATGGCCATGTACTGAGTATGCTGGATAAAGTGCGCGACGAATTATCCACAGTGCTTCGGGAAGCCGGGCAGGGGGCCTTGCTGCGTGACGGCATGACGGTAGTCATCGCCGGTCGGCCGAATGCCGGCAAGTCCAGCCTTCTGAATGCCTTGGCCGGACGTGAAGCCGCGATCGTGACCGAGATTGCCGGCACGACCCGGGACATTCTTCGCGAACATATCCACATCGATGGCATGCCGTTACATGTGGTCGACACTGCCGGGCTGCGGGATACCGATGATCAGGTGGAAAAAATCGGCGTTGAACGGGCATTGAAAGCCATCGGCGAAGCGGATCGGGTGTTGCTGGTGGTCGATGCCACCGCTCCCGAGGCCCTTGATCCATTTGCCTTGTGGCCTGAATTCCTTGAAACCCGCCCGGATCCTGCAAAAGTGACGCTGATTCGTAACAAGGCAGACCTGACGGGCGAAGCAATTGCCCTGGAAGTCAGTAACGATGGCCACGTAACGATCAGTCTCAGTGCCAGGTCCGCCGGCGAAGGCCTGGAGTTGTTGCGCGAGCATCTCAAGGCTTGCATGGGTTACGAGCAGACCTCTGAAAGCAGCTTCAGTGCTCGCAGGCGTCACTTGGAGGCACTGCGCCATGCGAGTGCGTCCCTCGAACACGGCCGCGCACAGCTGACGTTAGCGGGTGCCGGTGAACTGCTGGCCGAAGATTTGCGGCAAGCCCAGCAGTCCTTGGGCGAGATCACCGGGGCATTCAGCTCCGATGATCTGCTGGGCAGGATCTTCTCCAGCTTCTGCATCGGTAAATAATCCTTCTGCGTTACCCACAGACAGGCCGTTCTGGCCTGTCTGCTCCCCTTCTTCTGAAATAGCCCTCCGCTCCCGAGCAGATTTTTCTGTTCGCGCGGATTTTCCGTGCCCGGGATTTGCCCGGTCAGCCCTTTTCTGTGGATTAAGCCCTGTGAATAACTGCCGCTAAGGGCAGTTGATAACAAGGCCTCAAAACTGAAGATAACCGCCGCTGTGGATAACAACCCCTTTCATCCACAGGCTTACACCGGTTATCCAAGGGCCTCCTCGGCACATGACCACAGGGTTTTGAATCTCTGTACACATTGAAAATAAAGGCCTGTATGAATCTATCCACAGAAAGGTGGGTCAGTAGAAATAAACATAAAAACAAAGATTTAATAAATTTCTCTCTTTTTAATTTCTATAACCCCGACTTCTCCACAGCTGGTTAAATTTTGTGCAAAGGGTTCTTTAGGAAGGGCGAAGTCCCTATACTTGCCGACCAGGTCCAAGAACCTGAGCTCAAACTATTCCGGATTACCTGACTAAAGCAGGCACGAGGTGCGTGGTGGATTTCCCTTCCCGTTTTGAAGTGATCGTCATCGGCGGCGGTCATGCCGGTACCGAGGCAGCACTTGCATCAGCACGTATGGGGGCAAAAACCCTGTTGCTGACGCATAACGTGGAAACCCTCGGTGCCATGAGCTGCAACCCCGCCATTGGTGGGATCGGCAAAAGCCATCTGGTCAAGGAAATCGATGCCCTGGGCGGCGCGATGGCCATGGCTACCGATAAAGGCGGTATTCAATTTCGCGTATTGAACAGCCGCAAAGGCCCAGCCGTGCGTGCCACTCGCGCCCAGGCAGATCGAGTGCTGTACAAGGCCGCTGTCCGCGAAGCTTTGGAAAACCAGCCGAACCTGTGGATATTTCAACAGGCCGCGGACGACCTGATCGTCGAACAGGAACAAGTGCGCGGCGTTGTCACCCAAATGGGCCTGCGTTTCTTCGCCGACTCCGTGGTGCTGACGACGGGCACCTTCCTCGGTGGACTTATCCACATCGGCATGCAGAATTATTCCGGCGGTCGCGCCGGTGATCCGCCTTCGATTGCCCTGTCTCATCGTCTGCGTGAACTGCCGTTGCGTGTCGGTCGCCTGAAAACCGGTACTCCGCCGCGTATCGACGGTCGGTCTGTGGATTTCTCGGTCATGACCGAGCAAGCCGGTGATACGCCGATCCCGGTAATGTCGTTCATGGGCTCCAAAGAACAGCACCCGAAACAGGTCAGCTGCTGGATCACCCACACCAACGCCCGGACCCACGAAATCATTGCCGCCAACCTCGACCGTTCGCCGATGTATTCCGATGCCGGGTTGATCGAAGGCATCGGCCCACGTTATTGCCCATCGATCGAAGACAAGATCCACCGCTTTGCCGACAAGGAAAGCCACCAGGTCTTCATCGAACCGGAAGGTTTGACCACTCACGAGCTGTACCCGAACGGGATATCCACATCCTTGCCGTTCGACGTGCAATTGCAGATCGTGCAATCGATCCGCGGCATGGAAAACGCGCACATCGTGCGTCCGGGCTACGCCATCGAGTACGACTACTTCGACCCGCGTGACCTGAAATACAGCCTGGAAACCAAAGTGATCGCCGGTTTGTTCTTCGCCGGGCAGATCAACGGCACCACCGGTTACGAAGAAGCCGGCGCCCAGGGTTTGCTGGCCGGAGCCAACGCCGCACTGCGAGCCCAGGGCAAAGAAGCCTGGTGCCCGCGTCGCGATGAAGCGTACATCGGCGTTTTGGTTGACGACCTGATTACCCTCGGTACCCAGGAACCGTATCGGATGTTCACATCCCGCGCCGAATACCGCTTGATTCTGCGCGAAGACAACGCCGACCTGCGCCTGACCGAAAAAGGTCGCGAACTGGGTCTGGTGGATGACGTGCGTTGGGCGGCTTTCTGCAAAAAACGCGAAAGCATCGATCTGGAAGAACAACGCCTGAAAAGTACCTGGGTCCGCCCGGGCACCGAACAGGGCGATGCGATTGCCGAGAAGTTCGGCACGCCGCTGACCCACGAATACAATTTGCTCAACCTGCTGAGCCGTCCGGAAATCGACTACGCTGGTCTGATCGCCGTGACTGGCGGGGGCGCAGAAGATCCACAGGTCGCCGAACAGGTCGAAATCAAGACCAAATACGCCGGTTACATCGACCGTCAACAGGATGAAATCGCACGCCTGCGGGCCAGCGAAGACACCAAACTGCCTGTGGATATCGATTACACGAACATCTCCGGTCTCTCCAAGGAGATCCAGAGCAAGCTCGGTGCGACCCGTCCAGAGACTTTGGGCCAGGCGTCGCGGATTCCGGGCGTGACCCCTGCGGCGATTTCGCTGTTGATGATTCATTTGAAAAAACGCGGCGCGGGCCGTCAGTTGGAGCAAAGCGCTTGAGTTCGTTGGTTACCTCGCAACATGCAGAAGAGTTATCCACAGGTGCTCGCCAGCTCGGTGTCACACTGACGGAAGCCCAGCACGCTCAGCTGCTGGGTTATCTGGCCTTGTTGATCAAATGGAACAAGGCTTACAACCTGACCGCCGTGCGCGATCCGGACGAAATGGTCTCCCGTCACCTGCTCGATAGCTTGAGCGTGATGTCGTTCGTCGAAAACGGTCGCTGGCTCGACGTTGGCAGCGGCGGCGGTATGCCGGGTATTCCTTTGGCGATCCTGTTTCCAGAGTCCCAGGTGACCTGTCTGGACAGCAACGGCAAGAAAACCCGCTTCCTGACCCAGGTCAAACTCGAACTCAAACTGGATAACCTGCAAGTTATCCACAGTCGCGTCGAAGCCTTCCAGCCTGAACTGCCATTCAACGGGATCATTTCCCGGGCGTTCAGCAGCATGGAGAACTTCAGCAACTGGACTCGCCATTTGGGCGACGCCGATACACGCTGGCTGGCAATGAAGGGCGTTCATCCCGCCGATGAGCTGGTAGCATTGCCGGCAGACTTCCACCTCGATAGCGAACACGCCCTGGCCGTACCCGGTTGCCAAGGCCAACGCCATCTGCTGATACTGCGCCGCACGGCATGATTGGGAACACAAGCAAGAATGGCTAAGGTATTCGCGATAGCGAACCAAAAGGGTGGTGTGGGCAAGACCACCACCTGCATCAACCTCGCAGCTTCCCTGGTCGCTACCAAGCGTCGGGTGCTGTTGATCGATCTTGATCCACAGGGCAACGCCACCATGGGTAGCGGTGTGGATAAACACGGCCTGGAAAACTCGGTCTACGATCTGTTGATCGGTGAATGTGATCTGGCCCAGGCCATGCACTATTCCGAACACGGTGGTTACCAGTTGTTGCCGGCCAACCGCGATCTGACCGCGGCCGAAGTCGTTCTGCTGGAAATGCAGATGAAGGAAAGCCGCCTGCGCAGCGCGTTGGCGCCGATCCGTGAAAACTACGATTACATTTTGATCGACTGCCCGCCATCGCTGTCGATGCTCACGCTCAATGCGTTGGTTGCCGCCGACGGGGTCATTATCCCCATGCAGTGTGAGTACTTCGCGCTCGAAGGGTTGAGCGACCTTGTGGATAACATCAAGCGCATTGCCGAACTGCTGAACCCGAACCTGAAAGTCGAAGGCCTGTTGCGGACCATGTACGACCCGCGCCTGAGCCTGATGAACGACGTCTCGGCGCAGCTCAAGGAACACTTTGGCGATCAGCTCTACGACACCGTGATTCCGCGCAACATCCGTCTGGCCGAAGCGCCAAGCTATGGCATGCCGGCGCTGGCGTACGATAAATCATCGCGCGGCGCGATTGCCTACCTGGCATTGGCCGGTGAGATGGTTCGCCGTCAACGCAAAAATTCACGCACCGCCGCTGCCCAGGCAACTTAAGGAATCCCCATGGCCGTCAAGAAACGAGGTCTCGGACGTGGACTGGATGCACTGCTGAGTGGTCCGACTGTCAGCTCGCTGGAAGAACAAGCGGTGCAAGCCGACCAGCGTGAGCTGCAGCACCTGCCCCTGGACCTGATCCAGCGTGGCAAGTACCAGCCACGTCGGGACATGGATCCTCAGGCGCTGGAAGAGCTGGCGCAGTCGATCAAGGCCCAGGGCGTGATGCAGCCGATCGTGGTTCGCCCGATTGGCAGCGGCCGCTTCGAAATCATCGCCGGCGAACGCCGCTGGCGCGCCAGCCAGCAGGCTGGCCAGGAAACCATCCCGGCGATGGTTCGCGATGTGCCGGATGAAACCGCCATCGCCATGGCGCTGATCGAGAACATCCAGCGCGAAGACCTCAATCCAATCGAAGAAGCGGTGGCCTTGCAGCGTTTGCAGCAGGAATTCCAGCTGACTCAGCAACAAGTGGCCGAGGCTGTGGGTAAGTCCCGCGTCACCGTGGCCAACCTGTTGCGCCTGATTTCGTTGCCGGAAGTCATCAAGACCATGCTGTCTCACGGCGACCTGGAAATGGGTCATGCCCGTGCCTTGCTGGGTTTACCGGAAAACCAACAGGTTGAAGGGGCGCGACATGTTGTCGCACGGGGGCTGACTGTGCGCCAGACTGAAGCACTGGTTCGCCAGTGGTTGAGTGGCAAACCGGAGCCTGTGGAACCGGCAAAACCGGACCCGGATATCGCCCGGCTCGAGCAGCGCCTGGCCGAGCGCCTAGGCTCTGCGGTGCAGATCCGCCACGGAAAGAAGGGTAAGGGGCAGTTGGTGATCGGCTACAACTCTCTTGATGAACTTCAAGGTGTGCTCGCACACATCCGCTGAAACAATTCCTCTTGTAGCGTGAAGTCGGAAATCACTACCTGACAGTTGAATAGGGGCAGAACCGCCCCTATACTCTGCGCGCATTTTGTCGGCACAAATTATGCCAAGTTATTGAATTTCGGCAGCCGACCATTGGGGAGCAAAAGTGATGGAAAACCGCACGCCAGACCGCTTGCCTTTCCATCGATTGGCTGTTTTTCCGGTGTTAATGGCTCAACTTGTCGTTTTGCTGATTGCCGCTTTGGCGCTCTGGCGATGGTATGGAGTCGTTGCCGGGTACTCAGGACTTTGCGGAGGCCTGATAGCCTTGCTTCCCAATATTTATTTCGCTCACAGGGCATTTCGGTTTTCCGGCGCCCGAGCAGCTCAAGCCATCGTCCGGTCTTTTTATGCCGGCGAGGCGGGCAAACTGATTTTGACGGCAGTGCTGTTTGCATTGACGTTTGCAGGTGTGAAGCCATTGGCGCCGTTAGCAGTATTCGGCGTCTTCGTGCTGACCCAACTGGTCAGCTGGTTCGCTCCCCTGCTTATGAGAACAAGACTTTCGAGACCTTAGGGCGTTTGAGGCAACCATGGCAGAAACAACCGCTTCGGGCTATATCCAGCACCACTTGCAGAACCTGACCTTCGGTCAGCTACCCAACGGCGGCTGGGGCTTTGCCCACTCCGCAGCAGAAGCCAAGGAAATGGGCTTCTGGGCTTTCCACGTCGATACCCTCGGCTGGTCGGTCGCATTGGGTCTGATCTTCGTTCTTCTTTTCCGCATGGCGGCAAAGAAGGCGACTACCGGTGTACCTGGTGCTTTGCAGAACTTCGTTGAAGTATTGGTCGAATTCGTCGATGGCAGCGTGAAAGACAGCTTCCATGGCCGTAGCCCGGTGGTTGCACCACTGGCACTGACCATCTTCGTCTGGGTGTTCCTGATGAACGCCATCGACCTGGTACCGGTCGACTGGATTCCTCAGCTGGCCATCCTGATCTCCGGCGACCACCACATCCCGTTCCGCGCCGTGTCGACCACCGACCCGAACGCGACTCTGGCCATGGCCTTCACGGTATTCGCGCTGATCATTTTCTACAGCATCAAGATCAAGGGCCTCGGCGGCTTCATTGGCGAGCTGACCCTGCACCCGTTCGGCAGCAAGAACATCTTTGTTCAGGCGCTGCTGATTCCGGTGAACTTCCTGCTGGAATTCGTGACCCTGATCGCCAAGCCGATCTCCCTGGCTCTGCGTCTGTTCGGCAACATGTATGCCGGTGAGTTGGTGTTCATTCTGATCGCTGTGATGTTCGGCAGCGGTCTGCTCTGGCTTAGCGGCCTGGGCGTAGTTCTGCAGTGGGCGTGGGCTGTGTTCCACATCCTGATCATCACCCTGCAGGCATTTATCTTCATGATGCTGACCATCGTTTACCTGTCGATGGCGCACGAAGAGAACCATTAAGACCAGTCTCGACTGGTCTGATGTCCCACCCGGTCAAACGGGTGGGTGCCCTAACAGGGCTATGAAACGATTTGTTTTACCGCTTTAAAATCTAAAAAACCTAAACCATACGACGTAAAAGTCGGGAGGAAAGATGGAAACTGTAGTTGGTCTAACCGCTATCGCTGTTGCACTGTTGATCGGCCTGGGCGCACTGGGTACCGCAATTGGTTTCGGCCTGCTGGGCGGCAAGTTCCTGGAAGGCGCAGCGCGTCAGCCAGAAATGGTTCCAATGCTGCAAGTTAAAATGTTCATCGTTGCCGGTCTGCTCGACGCCGTAACCATGATCGGTGTTGGTATCGCTCTGTTCTTCACCTTTGCGAACCCGTTCGTTGGTCAGATCGCTGGCTAATTACTCGGATCTTCCGGGTAATTTGGTGTGATGGACAACGTAACTGCGAGGTGTTGGCGTGAACATTAATGCGACCCTGATTGGCCAGTCCGTTGCGTTCCTGATTTTTGTACTGTTCTGCATGAAGTTCGTATGGCCTCCGGTCATTGCGGCTCTGCACGAACGTCAAAAGAAGATCGCTGATGGTCTGGACGCTGCCAGCCGAGCAGCTCGCGACCTGGAGTTGGCCCAAGAGAAAGCGGGTCAGCAACTGCGCGAAGCGAAAGCTCAGGCAGCTGAAATCATCGAGCAAGCCAAGAAACGCGGTAATCAGATTGTCGAAGAGGCTGTTGAAAAAGCCCGTATCGACGCTGACCGTGTGAAGGTTCAGGCTCAGGCCGAGATCGAACAGGAACTGAACAGTGTCAAAGACGCGCTGCGTGCCCAAGTGGGCTTGCTGGCAGTCGGCGGCGCCGAGAAGATCCTGGGTGCCACAATCGATCAAAACGCGCACGCAGAGCTGGTTAACCAACTGGCTGCTGAAATCTAAGCGAGGGCGATCATGGCAGAACTGACCACGTTGGCCCGACCTTACGCTAAGGCGGCCTTCGAGCACGCTCAGGCCCACCAGCAACTGGCCAATTGGTCAGCCATGCTCGGCCTGGCAGCACTGGTGTCGGAAGACGACACCATGCAGCGCGTGCTCAAGGCCCCGCGACTGACGAGCGCAGAAAAGGCCGCCACGTTTATTGACGTGTGCGGCGACAAGTTTGATGCCAAGGCACAGAACTTCATTCACGTCGTTGCCGAAAACGACCGTCTCCCGCTTCTGCCGGAGATCGCCGCTCTGTTTGACCTGTACAAGGCCGAACAAGAGAAATCGGTAGACGTGGAAGTAACCAGTGCTTTTGCATTGAACCAAGAACAGCAAGACAAACTCGCCAAGGTTCTCAGTGCACGACTCAACCGGGAAGTGCGCCTGCAAGTTGCGGAGGACGCTGCCCTTATTGGTGGTGTCGTCATCCGCGCCGGCGACCTGGTTATCGATGGCTCGATTCGCGGCAAAATCGCGAAACTTGCCGAAGCATTGAAATCTTGAGTTTGAAGGGGCAGCAGAGCAATGCAGCAACTCAATCCTTCCGAAATAAGTGAAATTATCAAGGGCCGCATCGACAAGCTCGATGTGACCTCCCAAGCCCGTAACGAAGGCACTGTCGTCAGCGTATCTGACGGTATCGTGCGGATTCACGGTCTGGCCGACGTAATGTACGGCGAGATGATCGAGTTTCCGGGCGGCGTCTTCGGTATGGCCCTCAACCTGGAGCAAGACTCCGTAGGTGCCGTTGTATTGGGCGCATACCAGTCTCTGGCTGAAGGCATGAGCGCCAAGTGCACTGGCCGCATCCTCGAAGTTCCGGTTGGTAAGGAACTGCTGGGTCGCGTAGTCGACGCACTGGGTAACCCTGTTGACGGCAAAGGTCCACTGGGCAACACCGAGACCGACGCGGTCGAGAAAGTTGCTCCAGGCGTGATCTGGCGTAAGTCGGTAGACCAGCCTGTACAGACTGGCTACAAGGCTGTCGATGCCATGATCCCTGTCGGCCGTGGCCAGCGTGAGCTGATCATCGGTGACCGTCAGATCGGTAAAACCGCTCTGGCGATCGACGCGATCATCAACCAGAAAGACAGCGGCATTTTCTGCGTCTACGTAGCAATCGGTCAGAAGCAATCGACCATCGCCAACGTGGTTCGCAAGCTGGAAGAAAACGGCGCCCTGGCCAACACGATCATCGTGGCTGCCAGTGCTTCGGAATCTCCTGCGCTGCAATTCCTGGCACCGTACTCCGGTTGCACCATGGGTGAATTCTTCCGCGACCGCGGTGAAGACGCGCTGATCGTTTATGACGATCTGTCCAAGCAAGCAGTGGCTTACCGCCAGATTTCCCTGCTGCTGCGCCGTCCACCAGGCCGTGAAGCTTACCCAGGCGACGTGTTCTATCTCCACTCCCGTCTGCTGGAGCGCGCATCCCGCGTTTCGGAAGAGTACGTAGAGAAGTTCACCAACGGCGCAGTGACCGGCAAAACCGGTTCCCTGACCGCACTGCCGATCATCGAAACCCAGGCTGGCGACGTTTCCGCGTTCGTTCCGACCAACGTGATTTCCATCACCGACGGTCAGATCTTCCTGGAATCGGCCATGTTCAACTCGGGCATCCGCCCTGCAGTGAACGCCGGTGTTTCGGTATCCCGTGTGGGTGGTGCCGCTCAGACCAAGATCATCAAGAAGCTGTCCGGTGGTATCCGTACCGCTCTGGCTCAGTACCGTGAACTGGCGGCATTCGCCCAGTTCGCTTCTGACCTGGACGAAGCGACCCGTAAGCAACTTGAGCATGGTCAGCGCGTTACCGAGCTGATGAAGCAGAAGCAATACGCACCAATGTCGATCGCTGACATGGCGCTGTCGCTGTATGCCGCTGAGCGTGGGTTCCTGACTGACGTTGAAATCGCCAAGATCGGCAGCTTCGAACAAGCGCTGATTGCTTTCTTCAACCGCGATCACGCCGACTTGATGGCGAAGATCAACGTGAAAGGTGACTTCAATGACGAAATCGACGCTGGCATGAAAGCCGGTATCGAGAAGTTCAAGGCCACCCAAACCTGGTAAGCCGCAGCGGGAGCCGCAAGGCTCCCGCTTGCTAACCTGATAGGTGTTACATGGCAGGCGCAAAAGAGATTCGCAGTAAGATTGCGAGCATCAAAAGCACGCAAAAGATTACCAGCGCCATGGAAAAAGTGGCGGTCAGCAAAATGCGCAAGGCACAAATGCGCATGGCTGCTAGCCGTCCTTATGCGGAGCGCATCCGCCAGGTTATTGGCCATCTGGCCAACGCTAACCCGGAATATCGCCACCCGTTCATGATCGACCGTGAAGTAAAGCGCGTTGGTTATGTCGTAGTGAGCAGTGACCGTGGTCTGTGTGGTGGCTTGAACACCAACCTGTTCAAGGCCCTGGTCAAGGACATGGCGGTAAACCGCGAAAACGGCGTCGAGATTGATCTGTGTGTCGTTGGTAGCAAGGGTGCGGCCTTTTTCCGCAACTTCGGCGGTAACGTCGTTGCAGCTATCAGCCACCTGGGTGAAGAGCCGTCGATCAATGATCTGATTGGCAGCGTCAAGGTGATGCTGGATGCCTATCTGGACGGCCGTATTGACCGCCTGTCCGTGGTGTCCAACAAGTTCATCAACACCATGACGCAACAGCCTACCGTGGAGCAGTTGATTCCACTGGTGGCAACCCCGGATCAAGAACTCAAGCACCACTGGGACTATCTCTACGAACCGGACGCCAAAGAGCTGCTTGACGGCTTGATGGTCCGTTACGTGGAGTCGCAGGTCTACCAGGCGGTGGTCGAGAACAACGCGGCTGAACAAGCTGCGCGGATGATCGCGATGAAGAACGCTACCGACAACGCCGGTGATTTGATCAGCGATTTGCAGCTGGTCTACAACAAGGCGCGTCAGGCTGCGATCACCCAAGAGATCTCGGAAATCGTCGGCGGCGCTGCCGCGGTTTAACGGTTCAAATATTCAGAGGATCCAGCTATGAGTAGCGGACGTATCGTTCAAATCATCGGCGCCGTTATCGACGTGGAATTTCCACGCGACAGCGTACCGAGCATCTACAACGCGCTGAAAGTAGTGAGCGCGGCTGAAACCACTCTGGAAGTTCAGCAACAGCTGGGCGACGGCGTGGTTCGCACCATTGCGATGGGTTCCACAGAGGGCCTGAAACGCGGTCTGGAAGTTACCGATTCTGGCGCAGCCATCTCCGTACCGGTCGGTAAAGCGACCCTGGGCCGGATCATGGACGTCCTCGGTAACCCGATCGACGAAGCTGGTCCGATCGACACCGAAGAGCGTTGGGGCATTCACCGCCCAGCACCTTCGTTCGCTGAACAGGCAGGCGGCAACGACCTGCTGGAAACCGGCATCAAGGTTATCGACCTGGTTTGCCCGTTTGCCAAAGGCGGTAAAGTCGGTCTGTTCGGTGGTGCCGGTGTAGGCAAGACCGTAAACATGATGGAACTGATCCGTAACATCGCCATCGAGCACAGCGGTTATTCCGTGTTCGCCGGTGTGGGTGAGCGTACTCGTGAGGGTAACGACTTCTACCACGAGATGAAGGATTCCAACGTTCTGGACAAAGTGGCACTGGTTTACGGTCAGATGAACGAGCCGCCGGGTAACCGTCTGCGCGTAGCACTGACCGGCCTGACCATGGCCGAGAAGTTCCGTGACGAAGGTAACGACGTTCTGCTGTTCGTCGACAACATCTACCGTTACACCCTGGCCGGTACTGAAGTATCCGCACTGCTGGGCCGTATGCCTTCGGCAGTAGGTTACCAGCCGACCCTGGCTGAAGAGATGGGCGTTCTGCAAGAACGTATCACTTCGACCAAGGAAGGTTCGATCACTTCGATCCAAGCGGTATACGTACCTGCGGATGACTTGACCGACCCGTCGCCAGCGACCACCTTCGCCCACTTGGACGCTACCGTCGTTCTGTCCCGTGACATCGCTTCCCTGGGTATCTACCCAGCGGTCGATCCACTCGACTCGACTTCGCGCCAGCTGGACCCGAACGTAATCGGCCAGGACCACTACGACACCGCTCGCGGCGTCCAGTACGTGCTGCAGCGTTACAAAGAACTGAAGGACATCATTGCGATCCTGGGTATGGACGAGCTGTCGGAAGCCGACAAGCAGTTGGTAAACCGTGCTCGTAAGATCCAGCGCTTCTTGTCGCAGCCGTTCTTCGTGGCTGAAGTCTTCACCGGTGCATCGGGTAAATACGTTTCCCTGAAAGACACCATTGCTGGCTTCAAAGGCATCCTCAACGGTGACTACGACCACCTGCCAGAACAAGCGTTCTACATGGTTGGCGGCATCGAAGAAGCGATCGAGAAAGCCAAGAAACTGTAATCCCGGCGCCCGGCAACGGGCGCTAATTTAGGTTGAGGCAATCAGATGGCTATGACAGTCCATTGCGATATCGTCAGCGCGGAAGGAGAAATCTTTTCCGGTCTGGTCGAGATGGTGATTGCGCACGGTGCACTGGGTGATCTTGGTATCGCCCTGGGTCACGCGCCGCTGATCACTAATCTGAAGCCAGGTCCGATCCGCCTGGTCAAGCAGGGCGGGGAAGAGGAGGTGTATTACATCTCCGGTGGTTTCCTCGAGGTTCAGCCGAACATGGTCAAGGTTCTTGCCGACACCGTGCAACGCGCTGCCGACCTGGACGAAGCCGCAGCTCTGGAAGCCGTTAAGGCTGCCGAGAAAGCCTTGCATGAGCGAGGCGCGGAATTCGATTACGGTTCTGCTGCCGCACGTCTGGCCGAGGCTGCAGCTCAGCTGCGCACCGTCCAGCAGATCCGCAAGAAGTTCGGCCACTAATCGGCCATCGACTTGTTGCGCGATTGATTAAAAAGGGTAGCCTCGGCTACCCTTTTTTCTTTTTCGATATTCATCATCTGGTCGCAGTTGCTGACCACCCAGGATTGGTAGCCAGTCATGTCCCTTGAAATCGTTATCCTCGCTGCCGGCCAAGGCACTCGCATGCGTTCGGCCTTGCCGAAAGTTCTGCATCCGATTGCCG
Source organism: Pseudomonas sp. Pseusp11 (assembly GCF_047304405.1). Taxonomy (NCBI): domain Bacteria; kingdom Pseudomonadati; phylum Pseudomonadota; class Gammaproteobacteria; order Pseudomonadales; family Pseudomonadaceae; genus Pseudomonas; species Pseudomonas sp. Pseusp11. Next base: position 107,975 of record NZ_JBGLZF010000005.1, on the reverse strand, counting down.
GTAATTCAATGCTCGGCCATGTTATCCACAGCGCCCGGCAACTTGATCCACAGCGCATCCACGTGGTGATCGGCCATGGTGCCGAAGCGGTGCGCGAGCGTCTGGCCGCCGATGACCTGAATTTCGTCCTGCAGGACCAACAGCTGGGTACCGGTCATGCGGTGGCCCAGGCTGTGCCGTTCATCGAGTCCGATACCGTGCTGATTCTCTACGGTGACGTGCCGTTGATCGAAGTCGAGACCCTGCAACGTCTGCTCAAGCAGGCTGCACCGCAGCAATTGGGTCTGCTGACTGTCGAGCTGGATGACCCGACTGGCTACGGCCGCATTGTCCGTGATGCCGCCGGCAAAGTGACTGCCATCGTCGAGCAGAAAGATGCCAACACGGTTGAGCGTGCGATCACCGAAGGCAATACCGGCATTTTGGCGGTGCCTTCCCAGCGTTTGGGCGATTGGCTGGGGCGCCTCTCCAACAACAATGCCCAGGGCGAGTACTACCTGACCGACGTGATTGCCATGGCGGTCAGTGATGGTCTGGTGGTGGCCACCGAACAACCCCATGACACCATGGAAGTGCAGGGCGCCAACGATCGCAAACAACTGGCCGAGCTGGAGCGTCATTATCAACTGCGCGCCGCTCGTCGTTTGATGGCTCAAGGCGTAACCCTGCGCGACCCGACACGTTTCGATGTGCGCGGTGAGGTTACCGTTGGTCGCGACATCCTGATCGACATCAACGTGATTCTCGAGGGCAAAGTGATCATCGAGGACGACGTGGTGATCGGCCCGAACTGCGTGATCAAGGACAGCACCCTGCGCAAAGGCGTGGTGATCAAGGCCAACAGTCATATCGAAGGCGCGATTCTCGGCGAAGGCAGCGATGCCGGCCCGTTCGCTCGTTTGCGTCCCGGCACAGTGCTGGAAGCCCGCGCGCATGTGGGTAACTTCGTCGAACTGAAGAACGCTCACATGGGCGAAGGTGCCAAGGCCGGTCACTTGACGTATCTGGGCGATGCCGAGATCGGTGCGCGCACCAACATTGGCGCCGGCACCATCACCTGCAACTACGACGGTGCCAACAAGTGGAAAACCGTGCTGGGTGAAGATGTGTTCATCGGCTCCAACAATTCGTTGGTGGCGCCTGTGGATATCTCCTCCGGTGCGACCACGGCGGCCGGTTCGACTATTACCCAGAATGTGGATAACGCTCAGTTGGCCGTAGGCCGGGCTCGTCAGAAGAACATCGACGGCTGGAAGCGGCCTGAGAAGATCAAGAAGAGTTAAGTTATCCACAGATCAAAAGATCGCAGCCTTCGGCAGTTCCTACAGGGAATTCGTGTTCACTCTGTAGGAGCTGCCGGAGGCTGCGATCTTTTTTTGAGTTATCCACACATCTTTTTTCTGACGTTGGCTTGACGAAGTTTCGCTGATAGGTTTTGATTGATTACGTTATCTTTCGAATCGAAACTTACCAAATCATGTCAAAGCGCAACACGCCCCAACGCCGCCACAATATCCTCGCCTTGCTCAATGAGCAGGGTGAAGTCAGTGTGGACGAGCTGGCCAAACGCTTCGAAACCTCGGAAGTTACGATTCGCAAGGATCTGGCCGCGCTTGAAAGCAACGGTCTGTTGCTGCGTCGTTATGGCGGCGCGGTCACCATGCCGCAGGAGCTGGTCGCCGACATTGGCCAACCGGTTTCGAAATACAAGCAGGCCATTGCCCGCGCCGCCGTCACGCGGATTCGCGAGCATGCGCGCATCATCATCGACAGCGGCAGCACCACCGCCGCGATGATCCCGGAACTCGGCCAGCAACCGGGCCTGGTGGTGATGACCAACTCCCTGCATGTCGCCAACGCGTTGACAGAACTCGAGCACGAACCGGTGCTGTTGATGACCGGTGGTACCTGGGATCCGCATTCCGAATCCTTCCAGGGTCAGGTGGCAGAGCAGGTACTACGCTCATATGACTTCGATCAGTTATTTATTGGCGCCGATGGCATCGACCTGGTGCGCGGGACCACCACCTTCAATGAATTGCTGGGACTGAGCCGTGTCATGGCCGAGGTCGCCCGCGAAGTGATCGTGATGGTCGAGGCCGACAAGATCGGCCGCAAGATTCCCAATCTGGAGCTGCCTTGGAGCAGCATCCATACCCTTATTACCGATGATCGCCTGCCGCTTGAGGCCCGCGATCAGATTCAGGCCCGCGGCATCAATGTGATTTGCGCCGCTGTCAGTCAGGAGAAATAGCATGTGTGGAATTGTCGGTGCAGTCGCAGAACGGAACATTACCGCCATCCTGCTCGAAGGCCTCAAGCGTCTGGAATACCGTGGTTATGACAGCGCCGGTGTGGCGGTGTACACCAACGATGAAAAACTCTTGCGCCTGCGTCGGCCGGGCAAGGTCAGCGAACTGGAACAGGCGCTGATCGAAGAGCCTCTGGTCGGTCGTCTGGGCATTGCCCACACCCGCTGGGCGACCCACGGCGCGCCATGCGAACGCAACGCTCACCCGCATTTTTCGGGCGATCTGGCGGTGGTGCACAACGGCATCATCGAGAACCACGAAGCCCTGCGCGAGCAACTCAAGGCCCTTGGCCATGTGTTCACCTCGGACACAGACACTGAAGTCATCGCCCATCTGCTCAACGAAAAGCTCAAAGAGCAGCCCGACCTGACCGCGGCCCTGAAAGCGACCGTCAAAGAACTGCACGGCGCATACGGTCTGGCAGTGATCAGTGCTCGGCAACCGGATCGCTTGGTAGCAGCCCGCAGTGGCAGCCCATTGGTGATCGGTCTGGGCCTGGGTGAAAACTTTCTTGCCTCCGACCAGTTGGCCCTGCGCCAGGTCACTGACCGCTTCATGTACCTGGAAGAAGGCGATATCGCCGAAATTCGCCGCGACAGCGTGCAGATCTGGGACATCAATGGCGCGCTCGTCGAGCGTGAAAGCATTCAGTACCGTGACGGTGCCGAAGCCGCTGACAAAGGCGAGTTCCGGCATTACATGCTCAAGGAAATTCACGAGCAACCGGCCGTGGTGCAACGCACGCTTGAAGGTCGCCTGAGTCAGAATCAGGTGCTGGTACAGGCGTTTGGTCCACAAGCGGCCGAGCTGTTCGCCAAGGTGCGTAATGTACAGATCGTTGCCTGCGGCACCAGCTATCACGCCGGCATGGTTGCCCGTTACTGGCTCGAAGAACTGGCCGGCATCCCGTGCCAGGTCGAAGTCGCCAGCGAATTCCGTTATCGCAAAGTAGTGGTGCAGCCCGACACCCTGTTCGTGAGCATCTCCCAGTCAGGTGAAACCGCCGACACGTTGGCCGCGCTGCGCAACGCCAAGGAACTGGGCTTCCTTTCCAGCCTGGCAATCTGCAACGTCGGCATCAGCTCCCTGGTGCGTGAATCGGACCTGACGCTGCTGACTCAGGCCGGTCGCGAAATTGGCGTGGCCTCGACCAAAGCCTTCACCACTCAATTGGTGGGCCTGCTGTTGCTGACCCTGGCCCTGGGTCAGGTTCGCGGCACATTGGCCGCAGGCGTCGAAGCCACACTGGTGGAAGAACTGCGTCGCCTGCCGACCCGTCTGGGCGAAGCCCTGGCCATGGACAGCACTGTGGAAAAAATCGCCGAGCTGTTCGCCGAGAAGAACCACACCCTGTTCCTCGGTCGCGGTGCGCAATTCCCGGTGGCGATGGAAGGGGCGCTCAAGCTCAAGGAAATCTCCTACATCCACGCCGAAGCCTACCCGGCGGGCGAGCTGAAACATGGCCCGCTGGCGCTTGTGGATAACGACATGCCTGTGGTCACCGTGGCACCGAACAACGAATTGCTGGAGAAGTTGAAGTCCAACCTCCAGGAAGTCCGCGCCCGCGGCGGTGAACTGATCGTCTTCGCCGACGAGCAGGCCGGCATGACCAACGGTGAAGGCACCCATGTTGTGCACATGCCGCATATCCACGACATCCTGTCGCCGATCCTCTACACCATTCCGTTGCAGTTGTTGTCGTACTACGTGGCGGTGTTGAAAGGTACTGACGTTGACCAGCCACGTAACTTGGCGAAGTCGGTGACTGTGGAATAAGTTCTTCACAAGCAATGAAAACGAAAAGACCGCAGTGTTGGCTGCGGTCTTTTTTTGTCTGGAAAAAGGTCAGCTATTTCAAGTCCACCAATACCGCACAAGATGAAAGAAGATAGGCGCCGCAAAACACACTGAATCCAGTCGATCCAGCATCCCGCCGTGGCCTTCGATCATATGCCCCCAATCCTTCACGCCCCGATCACGCTTGATTGCCGACATCACGATGCCACCGGCAAACCCCAGCAGGTTGATCAGCAGTGCAATAAAGAACGACTGCCACGGGTTGAACGGCGTGGTCCACCACAAGGCTGCACCAATCAGCGAGGACAGCAGAACGCCGCCGACAAAGCCTTCGACGGTTTTCGACGGTGACAGATTGGGCGCGATTTTGTGTTTGCCGAACAACTTGCCGCATACGTACTGCAGCACGTCCGACAGCTGCACCACGATCACCAGATACGCGATCAGTAACAGGTTGCGGCCTTCATAGCCGACGATGTCCAGAGTCAGCAGGGCGGGCACGAACGATACGCAGAACACCGCGATCATCAAGCCCCATTGCACTTTCGACGCCCGCTCGAGAAAGTGCGTGCTGTCGCCGCCCAGAGACGCAAGGATCGGCAGCAGCAAAAACACGTACACCGGAATGAAGATCGAGAACAGTCCGTACCAATCGGAATAGATCAGCAGGTATTGCAGCGGCAATGCCAGGTAAAACGCTGCCACCAGCGCCGGGTAGTCGCTGCGTCGGGTGGGCGTGAGGGTGAGGAATTCGCGTAGCGCATAAAACGATACCGCGTAAAACAGCAGGATCACCGCGCCGGTGCCCAGCCAAAAAGCGACGCCGATCACCACCACCATCACCCACCAGGCGTTGATGCGGGCGTTGAGGTTTTCGACCACCGCATTGGGCGTGCCCCGGGTGCGCAGTTTGAGGATCAGGCCAATCAGTGAGGCGAGCACCAGGATCATGCCGATCCCGCCGAACAGCATCAGGGTTTGTCTATCCATGTCAGGAATGCTCCGGGGCGAGGGCCAGCAGTGCGTCGCGGCTGCGTGAAAGGAACTGCTCTTTGCTCTCGCCTTCAGTCAGTTGCAGGGGCGCACCGAAACTGGTGGTACACAGCAGCGGCAGTGGCACCACTCGGCCCTTGGGCATGACCCGGTTGAGGTTGGCGATCCACACCGGAATCACCTGGGCCTGTGGGTAACTTTTTGCCAAGTGATACAGGCCGCTTTTGAACGGCAGTAAACCATCTTCCGGATTGCGCGTGCCTTCGGGAAAGATGATCAACGAATTACCCTTCTCCAGGGCGTCGAGCATGGGCTGCAACGGGTTACCCACAGGGTCCTTGCGCTCGCGGTCGATCAGCACGCCGTTGAACACTCGGCTGATGATGTAACGGCGCAAGGCGCTCTTGTTCCAGTAGTCGCTGCCGGCCACCGGTCGCGTAAGTTTGCGCAGGGAGGAAGGAAGCGAGGCCCACAGCAGCACGAAGTCGCCGTGGCTGCTGTGGTTGGCAAAATAAATGCGTTGCACGGGTTCCGGCGCGCAACCCATCCACAGGCTGCGGGCGCCAGTAACGGTTCGGGCCATGGAGGTGATGAGGATGGCGATCACAGGTTCGAACATAACGATTTCCTTATCCAGCGAAGGGCAGCCAAGGGCTCGCCAGTATGACAGCCAAGGGTGGCAGCACCTGGGCAGCCAGCAGGACGGCCTGTTTGCGCAGCAGTTTAAGTCCCCCACGCTGACGTTCGGCCCAGGGCCGGCCGGCACGGTTGGCCGGTTGCAGGCCGAGGTTTTGCAGGGCCTGATCGAGGGCTTGAGTGCGGTCTGACAAAGCGTCGGCGTCGCGGGCCATCAGGGTAAACAGGTCAGCGTCGAAGGCCACCCGCAGCGCCCAGTATTTTTGCCATAGCCCGAGGATGATTAGCCAGGCGCTGAGGATCAAGAACGGCGCAGTCGGGGTGATCAGCAGCAGTTGCAGCAGGCCGAACAACACACCCATCAAGGTCAGCCCTGTGGATAACTGATCGAGGGTGCGGCCCCGGTGCAGCAGGCTGGCGACCACGTGCGGTTCCATATCAACCGGCATAGGCGTTCTCCAGGGCTTGGCGATGGGCCGGATGCAGCACCACTTGCGGGCGTGCGGCTTGGATCATCGCCACGGCGGCATCGACAGTGGCCGCTCGACTGCTGTGCAGCAACCAGGCCGCGATAGCGGTGGCGCTGCGCGAATAGCCCAAAGCGCAGCAGACCAGCAGTGGGCCTTGCTGGCGCAGGTGTTCAATGGCTTGGGCAGCGGCGAGGCATTGCTCAGCGCTGGGCGCGGTCAGGTCGAGTATCGGAATGCTTTGATAGGCGCGGCCTCTCGGGTTGAGCGGCAGCTCAGCGCATAGATCAACCACAGCTTTGAACGGCGCCAACTGATCAGCGTCGGGAAGCCTGCCGAGCCAAACGTTATCCACAACCTCATTGGGCTGCGGATGTTTGCGGGTCCAAAGCCGTGAATTGATCCACGCCGCTGCCACGTAAGGCGCGAATAACCAACGGGCGGCCGGGCTAAGGCGGCCGTCGACGCGTTTCTGAAACCCGGCGGCGTCCAGCAGCGTGTAGTTGAGCGCCACCAACAGCAACGCCACGGCGGGCCAAATCAGCCACAGCCATCCGCCACCCAGGCCGAAAGCTGGAATGGCGAATATTGCCGCACCGATGACATAACGCAGAGCCAGGCGCCAGCGTTTCGGGTCCTTGGCCAACCGCAGGCTATTCAAGGGGCTGGGCCGATCCAGCGGCCACAACCATACGCACAGCCAGCCGGCGAGGGCGCCTGTGGGTAAGTCAATAAAGTGATGTTGATAAGTGGTCAGTACCGAAATCCCTATCAATGCGAACCAGCCATGCACCAGCCAGCGCCACAGGCCTTGCGTGTGCCGTTGGTACATCACCCACAAAATCACCAGCAGGGCGATGTGCAGCGATGGCGCCTGATTGAACGGTTTGTCGAACCCGGCCAGCACCGCGAACAGCCAGCCGAACACTCCGTCCAGTTCAGGCCGTTCGAACGTGAAGCGCAGTGGCCATAACAGGAAACAACTAACAGAGATCACTTGAGCACTCAGCAGGCGCAAGGCGTGGCGCTTGAGCTCATGGCGACTATCGGGCAGTAGCAGCGAAAAACCGTACAGCAGATCAATCGTCCAGTAGGGGACAATGGTCCAGGCCCAGAAGGGCATGGCGGTTTCCCAATCGAAAACGAAGGTGTCGACATCGCTGCGCTGGGCCGTGACCCACGTGGCAAAGCCGTAGCTGGCGAAAAACAGAGGCGCCAGCACCAGCAACCAGAGCACGGCGGGTTTGAGCAAACCCGGCTCTCTCGAGGCTGCCCCCATCATTGCACCCGTTGCGCGAGGGACACGGTGAAGATCCCCCATTCATCCACTCGTTGGGTGATTTTGCGAAAACCTGCTGCTTCCACCAGTTGATCCATTTCCGCCTGGCTGCGCCGACGCATCACCCAAGCCTGGCCTTGGCGATGACTGGTGAGGGCGCGGGCGATCAGTTCCAGCTGCGGGTGCCAGGGCTGACCGGTGTAGACCAGATAACCACCGGGCTCCACGGCCTCGGCCAAGCCCGCCAGAGAGCCGCCGACCAGTGCATTGTCGGCAAACAGTTCATACAACCCGGACACCACCGCCAGTGTCGGTTTTGGGTCCAGTGCCGCCAGGTCGGCGCGGTCGAACGCGTCACCTTTCACGAACTGCGCGATGTCTCCAAGGCCTTTATCGCGAATCAGCGCACCACCGTCACGCACATTGATGTCGCTGTAATCGCGCAACAGTATCGACTCCGGTAGCGGGCTGACGCCTTGCAAGGCTTCGAGAATGTAGCGGCCGTGACCGGCGGCAATGTCGACGATGCGCACCGGTCGGCCTTCTTCGCGCAGTTTGGCCATGGTCAGGCGCAGCAGTTCTTCGACGTTGAGTTTGCGTTGGCGGATGCCGCGCCAGCCGATGGAATTCAGGTAGTTCTGATCAATCATCCGCCCGAGCCCGCCCTTGCCGGTGGACTGGTTGCGGTACACATAGTCCAGGGTGCTGCCGGAATCGAACCCGGTATCGAAGCCCAGCTTCACCCCGTCTGACAGCTGGCTGCCCAGGCGCATGCTGGCGCGGGTCATGCGCCAGTACAGGTCGCGCAACGAGTTGTTCGGCAGCGGAGCGGCGAGGGATTCGGATTCGGCGCAGGTCAGGCCGATCTTGTCGGCATCAAGCAATGAGGCCCGGTCCAGCGGGTATTCAAAGTTTTGCAGGATAAAGCGTTTGGCGCTGGCTACGGCCACGGCGCGATCACGTTCCCCAAGCGTGTCGTGGAAGAAGCCCGGGAGAATGTGTTTTTCCTTTTTCAGGCTGCCCAGGCGTTCGAAAAACTGTTCCTGGGGTTTGCGGTGGACCACGAAATCCGAGCCGGAAATCAGCAACTGGGTCGGCGCTTGAATCGCCTGCGCATCGGCCACCACACGGTCGGCGGCTTCATACAAGCCGAGCAGCACATTCACCGAAATCGCCTTGGTGATCAGCGGATCGCTGTCGTAGGAGGCGACGCGTTCCGGGTCGTGGCTGAGGAACTTGGCCTTGACGTAGCTGTTGACGAAAAAGTTGCCGCGAAACTTGCGCATCAGCGCCAGGCCCGGACGGGCGAAAGGTACGTAGAGCTTGACCTTGAATGCGGGCGACGCGAGCACCAGCGAGCGGATGCGCGGTGCATAGTCGTGGACCCAGGTCGAGGCAATCACCGCGCCGACGCTTTGGGCGATCACGGCCATGTTCTCTTCGTCGATCTGGTGGGTCGCGTTCAGGTGATCGCAAAAGGTCTGTACGTCGCGCACGCTGGTGGCGAAACTCGGGCTGTCGCCGCGAGCGCCTGGCGACTGACCATGGCCGCGCGCGTCCCAGGCAAAGAAGTCGAACGCTGGCAGGTCCAGTTCATCCACCAGGTGGGCGATACGCCCTGAGTGTTCATGGCCGCGATGAAACAGCAGCACAGCCTTGCGCGGTTCGCCCGGATTACCCGCCGTGGCCGGCCAATGACGGTAGAACAGCTCAACGCCATCGTGGGTAGTGAAGGTCTGATTTTGAGTTTCACGCATTGCACTTTCCTTATGCTTGGGAGCTTTATGCCGAGGGAGCGTTTTCCTGCACTTCTTTCAGGCCCAGACGGACCCGGTTGACCAAGGTGTAAGCCAGCAGGACGGCGACCACCCCAAACACAATGCTAATCCACAACGCGTTGATCCAGTCGATGGCAATGCCGGTGGCCAAGACACCCAGTACAAACGCGCGATCGCTCTTGCCCATCGGGCCGTCATAACGCCGCGACGCGCCGATCATTGGCCCAAGGACGCCACTGTACTCGCTGAACAACGCCAGCAGCGTGACCAACAGCACAATCAACACGCTTACGTCGGGAATCAAGGCAAAAGGCAGGATCAGCGCGCTGTCGGCAACGATATCGCACAGTTCATTCAGGTAGGCGCCGAGGCGCGACTGCTGGCCGAATTCCCGGGCCAGCATGCCGTCGATGGCGTTCAGCGCCATCCGCAGGATCATCCACACGGGAATCAGCAGAAATACCCATAGGTGATTGGCGAAACAGGCAATCCCGACGCCTGTCACGACCGAAATGACGCCGGCCAGCACGGTGATTTGATTGGCGGTGGTGCCGTTATCGAACAATCGCTGAACCAACGGTCGCAGCAGATTCTGGAAGGCGGGTTTAAGTTGGTAGATGGAGGGCATCTGGATACGGTCTCAGCAATTGAAAGCGTGAACGATCAGGGTTATACGTCACAATAATCAGAATGCCAGTAAAACTGCACGGCTCATCCTCTTCCAGCGATATCCAGGCCCAATCGGGAACTGTCGGCCTCGCGTTATTCAGTGCTCAGGAGTTAACCCATGGACCGATTCCAGGAAATGCAGGTCTTCGCCGCTGTCGCCCAGGACCAGGGTTTCTCGGCGGCGGCGCGGCGTTTGGGGATGTCGGCAGCCAGCGTTACCCGGGCAGTGGCGGCGCTTGAGCAGCGCATTGGCACTCAGTTGCTGACGCGCACCACCCGTAGCGTGCATTTGAGCGAGGCGGGCCAGCGTTATCTGGAGGACTGTCGGAGAATTCTCGCCGAGGTGCAGGAAGCCGAGGATTCGGCCGCCGGGAGCCATGCCCAGCCCCGTGGGCAACTGACGATCACGGCACCGGTATTGTTCGGCGATTTGTTCGTCACGCCGCTCATGGTCGGTTACTTGACTCAATTTCCTGAAGTCAGCATCAACGCTGTGCTGGTCGACCGGGTGGTGAGCATGGTCGAGGAGGGCATCGATGTGGCCGTGCGTATCGGTGAATTGCCTGACAGCAATCAGCACGCAATTCGAGTGGGCGAAGTGCGGCGAGTGATCTGCGCTTCCCCTGGATTCCTGACTGATCATGGTCGGCCTCGGCATCCGGCAGACTTGAGCCGCGCCCCAATCATCGCCACCTCGTCCATCGGGCAGCCCAGAAGCTGGCCGTTCCTTGAAGCGGGAGAGCCGATCAGTGTTCGTCCGGAGCCACGTCTGGTGGTCTCGGCCAATCAAGCGGCGATCACTGCCGCCGCCATGGGCCTGGGACTGACCCGAGTCCTGTCCTATCAAGTGGCGAGCAAGATCGCCGCCGGTGAGCTGGAAATCGTCCTGGCTGACTTCGAACTGCCGCCATTGCCCATTCATGTGGTCTACCAGGGTGGGCGCAAGGCCCCGACGCGGGTTCGCAGTTTTGTGGACTTTGCGGTGAAGGGGCTGCGCGAACACCCGGCCCTGCACGGCTGAAGGTTTATTGCACTGGATGAAATAATGGATTGCGTTTGCTGGTTATTCTGTTGCTTTGGTTGTGGATGGAAGATAGCGCTCCATCGGCGCTGATCCTTCCTGAGCGGCGCCACCACCCAGCGGAGTCGACCATGCAAGCCATCAAACTCTACAACTTCCCCCGTTCCGGCCATGCTCACCGTGTAGAGCTGATGCTGTCGTTGTTGCAACTGCCGACCGAGCTGATCTTCGTCGATCTGGCCAAGGGCGCACACAAACAAGCGGATTTTCTTGCGCTCAACCCGTTTGGCCAGGTCCCGGTAATTGAGGATCAAGGCATGGTGCTGGCCGACTCCAACGCGATCCTGGTCTACCTTGCGCAAAAATATGGCAACGGTCGCTGGCTGCCAACCGATCCGGTCGGTGCAGCCAAGGTTCAGCGCTGGTTGTCGGTCGCCGCCGGGCCGATTGCCTTTGGTCCCGGCAGGGCAAGGCTGATCACTGTATTCGGTGCGCCTTACAACGCTGAAGAGGTGATCGCCTATTCTCACACCTGGCTCAAAGTGATCGATCAGGAACTGGGCGCGACGGCCTATCTGGCCGGTAGCGAGCCGACCATCGCCGACATCGCCGCCTACAGCTACATCGCCCATGCTCCGGAAGGCAATGTGTCGCTGGACGACTACGCCAACATCCGGGCCTGGCTGGCGCGCGTTGAAGCCTTGCCAGGGTTTGTCGGCATGCCGCGCACCATCGCCGGTTTGCAAAAAACTGCCTGATGTTCACGGCCCTATTCAGTCGGGCCGTTCTTGTTGCGCAATGAGCGCAGGGGAGAAGCCGTTATGGAACGTTCACCTTGGCACGCAGGCGAGAAAAAATTGCAGGCCCATGTGGGTGTCGTCGATCGAATGGACGCATTGGGCCGTAGGGTGATTCGCGGCGAGATGCCGGACCAGCACCGCACGTTCTATCAGCAACTGCCGTTCATGCTGTACGGCGCGGTGGATGCCGACGGCAACCCTTGGGCGAGCATTCTTGAAGGGGCGCCGGGCTTTGCGAAGTCTCCCGAGCCCAGGCTGTTGCAGTTCGGCAGCCTGCCCGGTCGCGACGACCCTGCACAACTGCAAGACGGGGCGGCGATCGGTCTGCTCGGTATCGAGCTGCACACCCGGCGTCGCAATCGTCTCAATGGTCGAGTCGGCGCTGTAACGGCGAGCGGCTTCGAGGTGACGGTGGAGCAATCCTTCGGCAATTGCCCGCAATACATTCAATTGCGCCAGTTTCGCTCGGTGCCATTGGCGGATCCGGAGACCCGTATCGCGCAGCATCTCAATGGGCTGGATGACGCGGCCAAAGCCTTGATTACCAGCGCCGATACATTCTTTGTCGCCAGCTATGTGGACGTCGATGGCCAACGCTCGGTGGACGTTTCTCATCGGGGTGGCCAGGCCGGTTTCGTCCAGATAGAAGGCAATCGCCTGACCATCCCGGACTTCGCCGGCAACCTGTTCTTCAATACCTTGGGCAACCTGCTGATCAACCCTCGGGCCGGTTTGCTGTTCATCGATTTCGATTCGGGCGATTTGCTGCACCTCAGCGGTCGCACGCAAGTCATCCTTGAAGGCCCGCAGATCGAAGCCTTTCAAGGGGCTGAGCGGCTGTGGACATTCGAGGTGGAGCACGCGGTGCGTCGGCCCGCGGCGCTGGCCTTGCGCTGGCGCTTTGACGGCGTGTCGCCCACCAGTCTGCTGACCGGCACCTGGGCGCAGGCGAATGCACGCCTGCAAGCCCAGGCGCTGGGGAATCGCTGGCGGCCGCTGCGAGTGACGCGCATCGAGCGGGAGAGCCACAACATCCGTTCGATCTATCTGGAGCCTGCCGATGGCGCCGGGTTGCCGGTGTTTCAAGCCGGGCAACATTTGCCCTTGCGGTTCAACATCGCAGGCGATGTGCACATCCGCACGTACAGCCTGTCGAGCGCGCCATCCGATGACTTTTTCCGCATCAGCGTGAAGCGTGAAGGCCTGGTGTCCTCGCACCTGCATGAGCAGATTCGTGTCGGCGATGTGCTTGAAGCCCGCTCGCCTCAAGGGCATTTCACCGTGGCGCCGAATGAGCGTCGGCCGCTGGTGCTATTGGCTGCCGGCGTGGGGATCACGCCGCTGCTGTCGATGCTGCGGGAGGTGGTTTATCAAGGCCTGCGCACGCGGCGCATCCGTCCTGTGTGGTTCTTCCAGAGCTCGCGGACATTGGCCGATCAACCGTTTCGCCCTGAGCTGGATCGCCTGCTCGACGGCCTCGGTGATGAGGTGCGGGTGCTGCGTTTGCTCAGTCAGCCGGAGTCCGATGCCCGTGAGGGTGAAGATTACGACCTGACAGGGCGCATCGAAGCCGACTTGCTCAAGACCACTCTTGAGGTGGAGGACTACGACCAAGTGGATTTTGTCCTGTGCGGTCCGGGAAGTTTTACCCAGGGGCTGTACGACAGCCTGCGGGATCTGGATGTCCCTGATTCAAGGATTCATGCCGAAACCTTTGGCCCGTCGACGCTGCGTCGCAAGCCGGACCCGGACGCGGTGGTCATCGAGCAATTGCCGGCCGCCACCGTTTCGGTGCCCGTCGTGTTCCAGCGCTCTGCCAAAGAAGCGCGTTGGCAGCCGGACGGCGGCAGTTTGCTGGAGTTGGCGGAGAGCCGTGGCTTGCGCCCGGAATTCAGTTGCCGCGGCGGTTCCTGCGGGACCTGCAAAACCCGGTTGATCAGCGGAGAGGTGAATTATCCACAGCCTCCGGCGGAGGTTCCCGATGCGGGTGAGGTGCTGATTTGTTGTGCGGTGCCGGCGCAGGGTTCGCAGCCGTTGGTGCTCGACCTTTAGAAAAAGATCGCTGCCTTCGGCAGTTCCTACAGGGTGCAAACGAATCCTGCGTAGGTGCTGCCGAAGGCGGCGATCTTTTGATCTTCAGGCAGTCCTACAGACGATGATTTTGGGGGGAATGTTTCCGACAAGTTTTGACGGTTGTCGGTCGGAAATGGGGTGGATAGGCTTTGGGGGTCGCTGGCAATCCAGCGATCGGGCCTGGAAAACCCGAAGTATAGGATCACAGCAGGTGACATAATGCGGCGCTTTTTCAGCTCTGCAGTTATGGCGGCTGTGCGTGGGAGACCTTCGGGTCTGCCGGGTTTGATCCTTCACCGGTTTTTCCAGTCCGCGTACAGCTGCCACCCCTTTCGTCTGGAAAACGAAAAATGGCAGCTCCATCTCTTTAAGGATCTTTGCCATGTTTAAGCCGACACCAAATCCGCCCGAAGCGGACAGCACTTCCCCTTACGAATCCCCCAATTCAAAAAAGCTCAACGAAGCCGCCGAGCGCGCGCTCGATCACTACCTCAACCCCTCGGCCCTCAAAGCACCGGTCGCCCGCAAGCCGAGCACGATGTTTATGGTTGCGCCGGATATCAAAGACGAAGACCTGTTGGCCCACACCTGTGAATCGTTGGCCCAGGCCAGTGTGATGGCGAGTGATTTTGCGGGGTATCTGCAAGGGCCGCACCGGCATACGGCGATGGCGATTCAACAGATCGTCATGCTGGCGGAACTGGCGGTGAACCGGATGCTGGATAACGTCGCCATACCAAAACCTGCGCCACACAGCTGATTTGATGTGGGAGCGGTAGTGGCGAAAAATCAGGTGATCATTGCCCGCAAGCCGATAGCTGAGTAGGCTGCCGGGAATTCGTAACCGATCAATTGTGGCGAGGGAGCTTGCTCCCGCTGGGCTGCGAAGCAGCCCCTTCATATCATCAGACACACCACATGGGCTGCATTTTGCGACTGCTGCGCAGTCGAGCGGGAGCAAGCTCCCTCGCCACAGAGGATGAGGGTGGGCATTGTGTTTTTCATTCGCTTGTCGGCCTTGCTTGGCGCATTGATGTTGCTCAACGGTTGCAAGCAACCGGACGCGCCGCCGCTCGATCAGCAACTCTATGTCTGGCAACGGCAATGGACGCCGGCCCATGACGCCGCGCTGCGCGACAGCCGCACAGATTTCTCGACCTTGCGCGTGCTGGCCTTGCAGGCATTTCCACAGTCTGGCTGGAGCCGGGCGCGGATCGATCCGGCGCTGCTCAAGCGTGATGGCCGACCGCTGATTGCGGTGGTTCGTCTGGATGGCCAGCTCAATGGGCTGGACCGGGACGAGGTCACGGCGCAGATCCAGCAGGTGCTCAGCGATTGGCGAGGGCAGGGGCTGACCCTGTCCGGCGTGGAAATCGACCACGATGCGGGCAACGCCCGGTTACCGGCCTACCGCGAGTTCCTCACCCATTTGCGTGGCGTTCTACCGGCGTACCTACCGCTGAGCATCACCGCGTTGCCGGCCTGGCTCGACAGCCCTGAGTTGCCGGCGTTGCTGGCGACGGTCGACAGCAGCGTGTTGCAGGTGCACGCGGTGAGCGATCCGCGGCGTGGGCTGTTCGATCCGGCTCAGGCACGGCAGTGGGCCAGGGCCTGGAGTCGCAACACATCGAAACCGTTTTATCTGGCGCTGCCGGCTTATGGCGTGGCGCTGTTGCCGGGGGCCGGGGGCGCGCCGGTCGTGGAAAGCGAAGTGCCCATCGAGCGAGGCGGCGAACGTCGGGAGTTGCTGGCGGACCCGCAGCAGTTGAGTAAGCTCGGCGCCGAGTTGCGCGCCGATCCACCGGCCCATCTGGCCGGGTTGATCTGGTTTCGCCTGCCCCTGGCCAATGATCGCAGGGCCTGGAGCCTGACGACGCTGGGCGCTGTGGCGCGCGGCGATACGCTCGACAGTCATGTGGGGTTGAAACTCTCGGCGCAGGACGGCCTCTACGACATCAGCCTCAGCAACCAAGGCAACCTCGACAGCGCCTGGCCCGAACGCCTGACGCTGGCGGTGCAGGGCTGCGAGGGCGCCGATGCGCTGGCCGGTTATGCGTTGCAACAGCGCCCGGATCTGCTTACCTTCACCCGCCTGCGTGACGGTCGAATCCCGGCCGGCGGGCAGCGCGCTATCGGTTGGGCTCGCTGCGCACACATTGATCAAGGAGGTTCGAATGTTTACCCGTAACTGGCCCCGCCATGTGCTTTGCCTGAGCCTCAGCCTGCCATTGGGTTCGGCGCTGGCCTGCGGGCCGGACTTCCCCATGCGTCTGCTGGACAACCGTGGCCAGTCGCTGGCGGAACTGCCGGAAGGCAACTTCAACCTTGAGATCAACCGCCTCGGGCATGCCATCGCGGGACTGAAAAATGTCACCGCCGCCACCAACATTCCGGGGGACGGTTACGGCGATGCGCCTGATTACATCCATCAGCGCGATACCGCTGAGCAGGCCGGTCTGACGCCTGAACAGCAAGCGCTGGTGAAACAGCTGCGCAGCCTGACCGATGCCCGTCAGGTTGAAGAGCAAGGCGCGAATCTGCCGCCCGAGCACAGGCTCTATCTGGCTGGCGCCGTGGCGTTCAACGCCGGTGACCATGGCCTGGCCGCCGACTACTTCCAGAAAGTGCTGGCGTTGCCGGCGGAACAACGCCCGTTGCGTAGCACCTGGGCGGCGTACTCGTTGGGCCGGTCGCTGTTTGCCATGAGTTCAGAAGCAGGCGCGACCCCTGACCTGTTGGCTCAGTCCCGCAAGGCCTTCGAGCAGACCCGTCAATTGAGCATCGACGGCTTCAGCGACCCATTGGAACTGGGTGTCGCCAGCCTCGGCGAAGAAGCGCGAGTGGCCCGCACTGCGGGTGACTGGGACAACGCCATCCAACTCTACGCCACGCAGAACCTTCACGGCTCGGCGGTGGGCTACACCTCGCTGAAGCTGTTGATGGCTGATCTGGCCGCGATGCCCGACGAGCAACTGGCCGGGTTGCTCAAGGGCAAAACGGTGCAGCAACTGGTGACGGCGTCGTTGATCAGTCGGCTGGGCTGGTCATTCGGTGATCAACCGCCGAACGAACAGAAACTGATCAAACTGCTGCAAAGCAGCACCCGTGGCAGTCTGGATAATGCCGATCGCCTGGCGGCGATGAATTATCAACAGGGCGATTACGCCAGCGCCAAAGCCTTCCTCGAACAGGCTGGTGACGGTGGCCTTGCGTGGTGGTTGCGGGCGAAGCTGGCGGTGCGTGATGGCGACAAAAACGCCGCCGCAGCGGCCTATGCCAAAGCCGCCCAGGCCTTCCCGCAGAACGAATCCTGGGGCGAGCGGCGCACGCCCGACTGGGATTACGAAACACTCCAGCCCAAGTGCCGGGTCGAGGGTGAAAGCGCGATTCTGGCCCTGCAACGCGGGGATTACCTGCAGGCCTTCGATCAGCTCTATCGCAGCCAGGGCATCTACTGGTTCGACGCGGCCACCGTGGCCGAGCGGGTGCTGACCCTCGATGAACTCAAGCAGTACGTCGACACCCAGGTGCCGGCACCGCCACCGCTCAGCCAGCAGGATCGCGACAATTATGTGCCATTGCCGGTGGCCGCGAGCCTGCGCAATCTGCTCGGGCGGCGTTTGTTGCGTGAAGAGCGCTACGATGAGGCTCCGGCTTACTTCGACAACGTCGATTTGCAGAACAAGGCCAAGGCGTATGGGCAATTGCGTCAGGAGGCGGATGCTGCCTGGTGGCCGACCAAGCGTGCTGCTGCTCTATTTAACGCGGGTTGGCTGACGCGCGAGTGGGGGATGGAAATTCTCGGCTACGAAATGGCGCCGGATTACGCCACGTTCGGCGGTAATTACAGCCTTGAGAGCAGCGAGCTCAAGGTGGGGCCATTAGTGGCTGAAGATGAAGTAAAACGTCAGCAGGCCAGCGCTGCACAGCCCGATCAGCGTTACCACTATCGTTATGTCGCCACGGCGTTGGCCAGCCGCGCTGCCGATAATTTGCCCCATACCAGTCAGGCTTTTGCGGCCGTTCTGTGTGCGGCGGCGGGGTGGAACACCAGCCTTGAAGAAGAAAGCGCCTTCTATCAACGCTATGTGAAGGAAGGGCCGTACGTGGATTGGGCGGTGAACTTCGGTCACCGATGTCCTTATCCGGATTTCCAGAATGCAGATAAGCGTTACGTTACTCAGGTGTTGAGCCCGGTCCGCTCGGCATTGCGACCATATAAAAAGTGGCTGCAGATGGGCAGCGTGGTGGTGTTTACCGCGATTGCGCTGGTGTTGATCAACCGACGCCGGCGCAATGCACGATAGTCATCAGGCTTGTTGAACAAAGGTCAGCCGCACTGCAAAACCAATCAACAGGCTGCCAAACAACCACTGCTGTACCCGCTGGGCCGACGGACTGCGTTGCAGCCAACGGCCCAGCGCCGCGCCGACCAGCGCGTAGGCGCTGTCGAACAGCAAGCCGACGCCGACCAGCATCATGCCCAGGGTCGCAAATTGCGCGAGCACCGGTCCGGCTTGAGGGTTGATGAACTGCGGCAGCAGCACCGAGCAAAACAGCAGCGCCTTGGGGTTGAGCAGGTTAGTCAGCAAACCGCGCTGGATCGCCTCCGGCCACCGTGGTTTAGCAGTCGTTGCGTCTGCACCGTTCAAGCTCGGCAGCATCGTGGTGCGCAGGCACTGAATGCCGATCCAGAGCAGGTACGCGGCGCCGGCCAGGCGCACCACGTCGAAGGTCCAGGGCGCAGTCCTGAACAGCGTCGCCAAACCCAATGCCGCCAATGCCACATGACAACCGCGCGCCACGCCCAGCCCCAATGCCGTGGCCAGCGCCGCGCCTTTGCCCTGACGAGCGCCGGTCTGCAACAGCAGAATCATGTCCGGGCCCGGCAACAGGTACACCACTGTCAATGCCATGAAAAACAGCCAGAGTTCTGTCATGTTGCCCCCATTCGTTGTCGATTTGGTGGGGTCAGTCTACGGCCGAGGGGCAGGGCAGGTGGTTGCGTAGTCAGCTTCTAAAGCTTCGATATTTGGCATAACCTGCCAGTTTATGATGATCGAACCATCAGGATCTGCCAAAGCATGAAACTGGACGCCTACGACCGCAAAATCCTCACGGCGCTGCAACGGGACGGGCGCCTGAGTAACGTACAACTGGCCGATGAGATCGGCTTGTCGGCCTCGCCCTGTTTGCGTCGGGTGCGGATGCTGGAAGAGGCCGGTGTGATTCGCGGTTATCAGGCCAACCTCGATCGAGATGAAGTGGGACTTGGGCTGACGGTGTTTGTCGGGGTCAAGGTCGAACGGCATAACGATGAACAAGCCGAAGCGTTTCGCCTGGCCGTGACGGCATTGCCTGAGGTGATTTCTGCGTTTCTGGTGTCAGGGGAGTCGGACTTTTTACTGCAAGTGGTGGTGCCGGATTTGCGCGCCTATGACCGTTTCCTTACAGGGCGATTGCTGAAATTGCCCGGTGTGAGCGATATCCGCAGCAATTTTGCGATTCACACGGTGAAGACGCCGGGGGCGCTGCCGTTAGGGCATTTGCCTGGCTGAAAAAGCGAAAAGATCGCAGCGCTCACAGGCGCGTAGGAGCTGCCGAAGGCTGCGATCTTTTGATCTTGGTCTTTGGTCTTTGGTCTTTCTAAATCTGCGTCGCCATCCCTTCCACATTCATCGCCGCCTGGCGCAAGGCCTCGGAGCGGGTCGGGTGTGGATGGCAGGTCAGGGCGATGTCTTCGGCCGAGGCGCTGAACTCCATGGCTACGCAATATTCGCCAATCATTTCGCTGACGCTCGGGCCCACAAGGTGCACGCCGAGGACTTCGTCGGTGCGCTCATCGGCCAGTACCTTGGCGAAGCCTTCGGTTTCGTGGTTGATCTTCGCCCGGCTGTTGGCGGTGAAGGGGAATTTGCCGACCTTGTAGGCGCGACCTTCGGCCTTCAGCTGTTCTTCGGTCTTGCCGACGCTGGCCAGCTCCGGTTTGGTGTAGATCACGCTGGGGATCAGCTCGTAATTGACCTCGCCAGCCTTGCCGACGATCTGCTCGATGCAGGCCATTGCTTCGTCTTCGGCCTTGTGGGCGAGCATCGGTCCTGAGGTGACGTCACCGATCACCCAGACCCCCGCGGCTTCGGTGCGGTGGCCCTTGTTGGCGAGCATGCCGCGTTTGTCGGTGGCGAGGCCGACGTTCTCCAGGCCCAGGCCTTGGGTGTAAGGACGACGACCGATAGCCACCAGCACGTAGTCGGCTTCCAGCAGCTCGGCGGTGCCACCTGCGGCCGGTTCGACACTGAGTTGAACACCGCTCGCCGAGGAGGTGGCGCTGGTGACTTTCGAGCTCAACTTGAAGCGGATGCCTTGCTTGCTCAATGAGCGCTGAAGGGTTTTACCGGCTTCAGCATCCACACCCGGGCAGATCCGGTCGAGAAATTCGACGACCGTCACCTGAGCACCCAGGCGCCGCCATACCGAACCCAGTTCCAGGCCGATCACCCCAGCGCCGATCACCACCAGGTGCTTCGGCACTTCAGTCAGCGACAGCGCGCCCGTGGAGTCGAGGATGCGTTGGTTGTCGATGTCCACGCCCGGCAGGGGAGTGGGTTCGGAACCGGTGGCGATGATGATGTCTTTGGCGCTCAGCCGGGTCTTGCCACCCTGATCGTCGGTCACCGTGACGCTGCCCGGCCCGTCGATGTGGCCCCATCCCTTGATCCAGTCGACCTTGTTTTTGCGAAACAGAAACTCGACGCCCTTGGTCAGGCCTGTGACGCTTTCATCCTTCTGTTTCATCATCTGAGCCAGGTTGAGCACAGGTTTGACCTCGATCCCGAGGTTGGCGAATTCCGCCCCCATGGCCGCGTCGTAGAGCTCGGAGGCATGCAGCAATGCCTTGGACGGCATGCAACCGATATTCAGGCAGGTCCCGCCGAGGGTGGCGCGGCCTTCCACGCATGCCGCTTTCAAGCCCAACTGCCCGGCGCGGATCGCTGCGTTATAACCGCCGGGGCCGGCGCCCAGAATCACGACGTCATAAGTGCTCATGGTGCAACTCCTGGATTGAGAGAGGCGGGATCGATAAAAAGTAGTCTTCAATAAAAAATTACGAACGTAATATGTGCGTTTCTCACCATTTCGGTCAAGGCTTCAGCTTGGCGACAGGTTCAGCGCTTTTAGATAGAACGATTCAGGACGAAAATTTCACCATTTTCGTTATATCGTAACGAATTGTGATGTGAGCAATGGCTGGGGTGGTATGCAAGTCGATCTCGATGGCGATGGAGCACAGATAGCAGGGCTGCCGCGCTTCCAGCAGGCGGTCGTTCAAGGACGTCGATTGCGCCAATGGGCAATCGGTTTGGGTGCCTTGGCGGCCGCAGGGCTGGTGCTGGCGTTTTTTGTCGGGCTGTTTGCACCGCAGTCGCTCTGGCCCGCGTTGCTGGCCAATCAGAGTGCCGGTTTGCTGGTGTTGGTCGCCGGTCTGCAGTCGGCCTGGTGGGTAACGCAGTGGCGTGCACGAGCGATGAATCCGGCCGAGTTGGTGCCGGTGGCTATCACCGAAGAAGTCGTTGTCGCCGAAGGCTGGTACGAGCGGTTGCTGGACGGCATCAGTCAGCGTTGGCTGCGCTTGCTGGGGCAGATCGGTGCACCGACGCTCTGGCTTGGCGGCTGGGCGTTGTTGAGTTTGTACAGCATCGAGCAGGTCTGGAACCTCGCTTTGCCACCCGCTGCGTTGGGATTATCGGCCAGTGTCGGCGCGGCGTTGTCGTTGCTGCTGGCGTTCGGTTTGCTGGTGCTGGAGCGGCAACTGGCGCAGGAAAATGTCGCCCAATGGCCTGAAGCCGGGTCGTTGGCGCAGCTGACGCGGGTCGCGATTATTGGCCTGGTGCTCAGCGCCTTGTGTCTGTTGTTCGGTAGCGAAACAGCCGTCTGGCCGGTGCGTCTGGCGGTGCTGATCGGCTTGTTGCCGGGGCTGGTCGCCATCGAGTTGTTGCTGCGCGCCGTGTTGTCACTGTTCAGCCCCCGTCGTGAACAGCTTGAACCGACCTTGCTGGCACGAAGCTTCGTCGCCGATATGTTGCGCTGGCCGCCACAGCCCCTGCTCGCATTGCAGCACGAGTTGCACAATCGCTTCGGTATCGACCTGCGACAAATCTGGGCCTTCACCTACATGCGCCGGGCGTTTTTGCCGGTGCTGGCGGTGGTGGCAATCGTCGGTTGGTCGCTCACCGGCATTCATGAAATACCGCTACAGGGGCGGGGCATCTACGAACGTTTCGGCAAACCGGTGGAAGTGTTTGGGCCCGGTTTGCACGCCGGTTTGCCGTGGCCGCTGGGTCGCGTGCTGAGCGTCGAGAACGGCGTGGTCCATGAGTTGGCCACCAGTGTGGGCGAAGCATCGGCCCCGGTCGCAGCCGAACCTGCCGAAGGCCCGGCACCGGCCATTGCCAATCGCTTGTGGGACGCCAGCCATGTGAATGACAAGTCCCAGGTTATTGCCAGCAGCCGTGCCGACAAGCAGAGCTTTCAGATCGTCAACATGGACGTGCGCTTCGTCTATCGCATCGGCCTGAGCGATCAAGCGGCTCTGGCCGCGACGTACAACAGCGCCGACGTGCCGACGCTGATTCGCAGCACCGCTAGCCGGATTCTGGTTCATGACTTCGCCTCGCGTACCCTCGACGGTTTGCTCGGTGAAGACAGGGTAGGGCTCGCCGAAGAAATCGGCCGCGCTGTGCAAGCGGATCTGCAAAAACTCGACAGCGGCGTGGAAATTCTCGCCACGGTGGTTGAGGCCATTCATCCGCCAGCAGGGGCGGCCAATGCCTATCACGGCGTGCAAGCAGCGCAGATTGGCGCCCAGGCATTGATCTCCCGTGAGCGCGGTGCAGCGGCAGAGGCGACCAACCAGGCGCAATTGCAGGCCAGCATTGCTCGCGATCAAGCCACGGCCAGTGCGCATGAAATCAACTCGAGCGCTCAGGCCGCCGACCTGAAATTTGCCGCCGAGCGAA
Organism: Pseudomonas sp. Pseusp11; assembly: GCF_047304405.1. Lineage (NCBI taxonomy): Bacteria > Pseudomonadati > Pseudomonadota > Gammaproteobacteria > Pseudomonadales > Pseudomonadaceae > Pseudomonas > Pseudomonas sp. Pseusp11. Next base: position 85,133 of record NZ_JBGLZF010000005.1, on the reverse strand, counting down.
AGGCTTATGCCAGCGCCGGCCAGGCTTTTGTACTGGAGCAATACCTCAGCCAACTGACCCAGGGTTTGGCTAATGCCAAGCTGCTGGTTCTCGATCATCGCCTGGGCGGCAGCAGCAATGCGCCGACCATCGACCTACGTACATTCACGCTGCCGGCTGACCCTGCGCCGCCGCGTAATACCGCTCAGCCAGGAGCCGCCCATTGAGCCAGTCGACGTCTACTCACGATCATCACGACCATGATGACCACGCCGGCCACGATCACGGCCATGGCGGGCATCACCACGGTCATCATCACCATCACCACCATGGTGATCCGCACGAAGCTGGCCCTTTTCCATGGCGGCGAATGGGCTGGGCGGCGCTGCTGATGGCCTTTGCCGTTGCGGCGGCAAGCCTTGTGCAAGTGCGCTCGGGGGAGGCCACGGTGATTACGCGCTTCGGCAATCCATCGCGGGTGTTGCTGGAGCCGGGGCTTGGCTGGCGTTGGCCGGCGCCATTCGAGGCGGCGATCCCGGTGGATCTGCGGCTGCGCACCACCTCCAGCGGTTTGCAGGATGTGGGCACGCGCGACGGTCTGCGCATCATCGTGCAAGCCTACGTGGCCTGGCAGGTACAGGGCGACCCGGACAACGTGCAACGCTTTATGCGCGCTGTACAGAATCAACCCGATGAAGCCGCGCGGCAGATTCGTACCTTTGTCGGCTCGGCGCTGGAAACCACTGCCAGCAGTTTCGACCTGGCCAACCTGGTGAACACCGACGCCAACCAGGTGCACATCGCCGATTTCGAAGCGCAGCTGCGTCAGCAGATCGATCAGCAGTTGCTCACCACCTATGGCGTGCGAGTGCTGCAAGTCGGCATCGAGCGTTTGACCCTGCCGTCGGTGACTCTCACCGCGACGGTCGATCGTATGCGCGCCGAGCGTGAAACAATCGCCACTGAACGCACGGCCATCGGTAAACGCGAAGCCGCGCAAATCCGCTCCGCGGCTGAGCGTGACGCGCGAATCGTGCAAGCCGATGCGACGGTGAAAGCTGCAGACATCGAAGCCCAATCCCGCGTCGAAGCCGCGCAGATTTACGGCCGGGCTTACGCAGGCTCACCGCAGCTCTACAATTTGCTGCGTTCGCTCGACACCTTGGGCACCATCGTTGCACCGGGCACCAAACTGATTTTGCGCACCGATGCGGCGCCGTTCCGGGTGTTGGTTGACGGCCCACCGACGCTCGAAAACAAGTCCGGGTCGCAGCCATGAGTTTGGTTCCACGTGGAACAAATGAATTGAGCAGCCCCTGGATTCAGGCCGGGCGCTTGGCTTTTCTCGCGCTTTACGCGGTGACCGTGCTGGCTGCTTTGGCGTGGGCATTTTCCAATGTGCGGCAGATCGACCCGCAGAATCGTGCCGTGGTGCTGCACTTCGGCGCTGTGGATCGCATTCAAAATGCCGGTTTGCTGTTGGCGTGGCCGCGACCGTTTGAGCAGGTGATTTTGTTGCCGGCTGCGGACCGGGTGATCGAGCGTCGGGTGGAAAATCTGCTGCGCACCGATGCCGCATTGCAGGCCGACCGGGTGGCGAGCTTCGCCACACCTATCAGCGATGCGCTCGCCGGCTCCGGTTATCTGCTGACCGGTGACGCGGGCGTGGTGCAGCTGGATGTGCGGGTGTTCTACAAAGTCACTGAGCCCTATGCCTTCGTTCTTCAGGGTGAGCATGTGTTGCCGGCTCTGGATCGACTGGTGACGCGCAGTGCCGTGGCACTCACCGCGGCGCGAGACCTGGACACCATTCTGGTGGCTCGACCGGAACTGATCGGCGCCGATAATCAGGCAGCCGAACGTCGCGAACGTCTACGCGGCGATTTGGTGCGGGGCATCAATCAACGCTTGGCCGAGCTGACAGCGACCGGGCAGGACTTGGGTATTGAAGTGGCGCGGGTCGATGTGCAATCGAGTCTGCCCGGCCCGGCGGTGAGCGCGTTCAACGCCGTGTTAACCGCCAGCCAGCAAGCTGACAAGGCCGTGGCCAATGCGCGCACGGAAGCCGAGAAGCTGACTCAGTCCGCCAACGAACAAGCCGACCGCACGCTGCAAGTGGCTCACGCCCAGGCCAGCGAACGCCTGGCCAAAGCCTCCACCGACACCGCCACGGTGTTGAGTTTGGCCAAGGCGCAACAGCAGGGCACCGACCCGCAAATGCTGCTGCGTATTTACCGTGAGCGGATGCCGAAAATTCTCGGGCAGGCCGGCTCGGTGACGACGGTCGATCCGAAAGACGATTCCCGCCTGATCATTCAGGGAGCTGCGCAATGACTGCCCAAACCGCCGCCGCGCCGAGCATGTTGTCCTCGGCTGAACAACGTAGCGCCGCGCGCCAGTTGACCCTGGCCATGCTTGCGCTCGGGTTGCTTGCGCTCGGCCTGATCTGGCGCTGGTCGTTGCCGGAGCAGACCGGGGTCAGCCAATTGCTGCTGGGTTTTGCCTCGCTGCTGGTGGCCGTGCCGGTCATGCGCTCGGCGTGGTACAGCCTGCGTTATCCGAGCCTGCACGGGATCACCGATCAGTTGATCGCCCTGGCCATGCTCGGCGCTTGGGCTACTGGCGATCTGCTTACTGCGGCACTGCTGCCGATCATCATGATCTTCGGCCATGTGCTGGAAGAGCGCAGCGTGATCGGCTCCCAGGAAGCGATTCATGCCCTCGGCAAACTGACGCGCAGCCATGCGCGCAAGATTCAGGCTGACGGCGCGATCGTCGAAGTCGATAACAGCACACTCAAGTCTGGCGACCTCGTTGAAGTGCGCGCCGGTGATCGCGTGCCGGCCGATGGCCGGGTGTTGTCCGGTCAGGCAAGCCTCGACACGGCATCGATCACCGGTGAGTCGGTGCCCATAGAGGCCGTTGTGGGCATGCCGGTGTTCGGCGGGGCGATCAACCTCGATGGCCTGTTGCGCATTGAAGTGACCCGCACCGGTCACGAGTCGACACTGGGTAAAGTCATCGCGCTGATGCAAAACGCCGAACGCTCCAAGCCACCGATCACGCGTTTGCTCGAACGCTACGCCGGTAGCTACATGGTGCTGGTGTTGCTGCTGGCGGCCGTAACCTGGTTCGTCACCAACGATGCCCAGGCGATGCTTGCGGTATTGGTGGCGGCCTGTCCTTGCGCGCTGGTGTTGTCGGCACCGGCCACGGCGATTGCCGGGGTGGCGGTGGCGGCCCGGCACGGGATTCTGATTCGCAGCTCGGCGTTCCTCGAAGAATTGGCTGACCTGACGTCGTTGGTGGTCGACAAGACCGGAACCCTGACGTTCGGCACCTTGCGCCTGCAATCGATCGACAGTCCGCTGAAAGATCGCAGTCACGTACTGAAACTCGCCGCCAGCCTTGGCTCTGCCAGCAGCCACCCGGTCAGCCGCGCGTTGGCCGGGTTGGTCACCCAGGAACATTTCCTGCTGCTCTCTGACATCCGCGAGCGTCAGGGGCTGGGTGTCGTGGCGATGACCGAGCAGGGCGAAGCGGCCCTCGGTCGTCCGGAGCTGTTCGCGCAATTGGGCATCGTCACCTCAGCTGTTCCCGAACACGATGGCCCGATTGCGGGGCTGGCACTCAACGGTGAATTTCTCGCTTGGCTGTTGCTCGCCGACAGCGTCAAACCCGAGGCGCGGTTTGCCCTGGGCGAGTTGCGTGAACTCGGCCTGGGTCGTCAGTTGTTGTTGACCGGGGATCGACAAAGCGTGGCTCATACGCTGGCCCGGGATGTGGGCATCAGCGATGTCGAAGCCCAGGCCTTGCCCGAGGACAAACTCAATCGCGTGTTGAAAGAAATCGACAGCGGTTTCCGGCCGATGGTGGTGGGAGACGGCATCAACGATTCCCTGGCGCTGAAGGCCGGTGTGGTCGGCGTGGCCATGGGCGCGGGCGGCGCGGACATCGCGCTGGCCTCGGCCGATATCGTACTGATCGGCAGCGACCTGCGCCGGCTCGGAACCTGTGTGCGCCTGAGTCGCCAATGCCGGCAGACTTTACAGGTGAACGTAATCATCGGTCTGGGCTGGACCCTGGCGATTGTCGCCTTCGCCGCATTCGGCTGGCTTGGCGTGGCAGGGGCGATGATTGCCGCACTGTTGCACAACTTGAGTACGTTATTGGTGCTCGGTAATGCCGGGCGTTTGCTGCGTTTTCAGGAGCCTTTGCTCAAGCTCAAAGATGAGGTTTGAGCGAGGCGAAAAGTTTTTTCATCGCCTCTGTAACGCCGTCAGGGCAGCGCTCTCTAGTGCTGTGTCGGGACTGAACAACCTTCCAGCCGACACCCCTGACGATTACTGAGGATATACAAATGAACTTCAAAAACGCCACCGCCGGTGCCGCTCTCGCCTTCGCCGCTGCAACAATGTTCGCAGGTGTTGCCACTCAGGCTCAGGCCGCCGACGCTGCACAAGTTCACTGCTACGGCGTGACATCGTGCAAAGGCATGAATGACTGCAAGACAGCCGAAAACGCCTGCAAAGGTCAGGCTGTCTGCAAAGGGCATGGCTTCAAGGCAATGACTCAGGCCGAATGCATGAAGGCAGATGGAAAAGTCGGCGAATAACTGACTGCCGAATGCCGTCGCGGTGGCTCTCTTGCCACTGCGGCACTTTGCGAGGAGTCCGCAAAATGTCTGCTTCCCTTTCTTGTCTGGGCTACGGCCTGGGTTTGCGCAGTGCCTACTACCAACAGATTCTTGAACAGTCGCCAGCCGTGGACTGGTTTGAAGTGGTCTCGGAAAATTTCATGGTCCAGGGCGGCAAGGCCCTGTACTACCTGGACGCCATTGCCGAACGGTATCCCGTGGTGATGCATGGCGTATCGCTGTCTATTGGCGGTCCTCATGCCCTCGATCCGCAGTATCTGCAACAGCTGAAACTTCTGGCGGAGCGAGTTGAACCGGCATGGATCTCCGATCACTTGTGCTGGAGCCGTGGCAACGCCCATCAACTCCATGATTTGTTGCCGCTGCCCTACACCGAAGAAAGTCTTTATTACGTGGCCGGCCGAGTGCGGCAGGTTCAGGACGTCTTGCAGCGTCCGCTGGTACTGGAAAACGTCTCCAGTTACGTGCGCAGCGCTGGCGACGAATTCAGCGAATGGGAGTTTCTTGATGCGCTCAGCCGGTTGAGCGACTGCGAGCTGTTGCTGGACATCAACAACGTCTATGTCAGCTCCCGCAATCATGGCTTCGATCCGTGGACATTCATTCAAGGGCTGCCGGCCGAAAAGGTTCGACAGTTGCACCTGGCCGGCCACAGCGACCACGGCGATTACGTGATCGACACCCATGACCAGCCGGTGAGTGATCCGGTCTGGGCGCTCTATCAACAAACCCTGGAACACCTCGGGCCAGTCGCGACACTGCTGGAACGCGATGATCATTTCCCGCCTTTTGAAGAGCTACTTACCGAGTTGCAAAAGGCCCGGGCATTGGGTGCTAGCGTGTTGACCCGGAGACTGAGATGCGCCTGAACGACTGGCAGCTGGCCTTTGAAACGTATCTGCTGGGTGAGCAGACAGCAGCCGATACCGCGCTAGGCGCGAGTCTTATGGGGGGGCCGACACTGGATGTGAGCACCGGGCTGGCGATCTATCACAACGCCTATCAGGCAAGGCTTCAGGAAGTCCTGCGCGGCGACTATCCGGTCATTTGGCATTGGCTGGGTGACGATGAATTCGAGCTGCTCGCGGCGGCTTACATTCGCCAGTGTCCGTCTGCTCATTACAGCCTGAGGTGGCTGGGTGAAGGGTTCGAGTCGTTTATTCGACAGCATTTAGTACCAGAGCAAAGTGCAGCGCTGGGGGAGTTGGCGGCACTTGAGTGGGCATTCACGCTGGCGTTCGACGCGCCTGAAGGCGCGCCGCTGACGATACAGGACATGGCCGCCCTGAAGCCTGAAGACTGGCCGACGTTGCGGGTCAGCCCCAGCCCCTCTGTGCAATGGCTTGAGTGTGCTTTCAACAGTGTTGCGTTGTGGCGGGCAGTGAAGGATGAAACCGGGTTCCCCGGTAGTGCAGCGTTAGGGGCGCCCCAAGTATTGGTGATCTGGAGGGCGGGGCTGGTTTGTCATTACCGCAGCCTGGAACCTGCGGAGGCGGCAGCTCTAAACGGCTTGTTTCAGGGCGACTGGGATTTCGCTGAACTGTGCTCCGAATTAGCAGTCATCTGTGGTGAGGATGCACCCCTTCAGGCTGTTACATGGCTGAAACAGTGGGTTCAGGACGGTTGGTTGCAGCCTCGAATCATAGAGAGCAGCTATTAAATCGATAGCCGGCTATTTTTCAAGGATGGACTACCCTCAAATCAGACGTCTGAAAATCAGGGGGATTATCCATGCTCGCGCAACTTCCACCGGCCTTACAGAATCTGCAGTTACCGCTTCGCTTGCGACTCTGGGACGGCCATGAGTTCAACCTGGGGCCGACGCCCAGCGTCACCATTGTGGTCAAGGACCCGCACATGGTTACCCAGTTCACCCATCCGAGCCTGGACGCGCTGGGGGCGGCGTTCGTCGAAGGCAAACTGGAGCTGGAAGGCTCCATCAGCGACGTGATTCGTGTCTGCGATGAATGGAGTCAGGCGCTGCTCAACGAAGACGACGATGCGCAACCGGTGCGCCTGGTTCACGACAAGGAAACCGACGCCAAAGCTATCTCCTACCACTACGACCTTTCCAACGAGTTTTATCAGCTGTGGCTCGACAGCGACATGGCGTATTCCTGCGCCTACTTCGAGACCGGCAGTGAAACCCTCGAGCAGGCTCAACAAGCCAAGTTTCGCCACCTGTGCCGCAAGTTGCGCTTGCAGCCAGGGGAGTATCTGCTGGATGTCGGTTGCGGCTGGGGCGGGTTGGCGCGGTATGCCGCGCGGGAGTTCGGCGCGAAGGTGTTCGGGATCACGCTCAGTCAAGCGCAATTGGATTTGGCTCGTGAGCGGGTGAAAGCCGAAGGCCTGGAAGATCAGATCGAACTGCAACTGCTCGACTACCGCGATCTGCCTCAGGACGGGCGTTTCGACAAGGTGGTCAGCGTCGGCATGTTCGAACACGTCGGCCACGCCAATCTTGCCGAATACTGCCAAACCTTGTTCGGCGCGGTGAAAGAGGGCGGGCTGGTGATGAACCACGGGATTACCGCCAAACACACCGACGGTCGTCCGGTCGGGCGCGGTGCTGGTGAGTTCATCGAGAAGTATGTGTTTCCCAACGGCGAGCTGCCGCACCTGTCGATGATCTCCGCCGAGATCAGTGAAGCGGGGCTGGAGATTGTCGACGTCGAGAGCCTGCGCCTGCATTACGCGCGGACCCTGGACCACTGGAGCGAACGCCTGGAAGACAATCTGGAAGCCGCCGCCAAACTGGTGCCGGAGCAGGCACTACGGATCTGGCGGTTGTACCTGGCGGGATGCGCCTATGCCTTCGCCAGAGGCTGGATCAACCTGCATCAAATCCTCGCGGTGAAAGCCCATCCCGATGGCAGCCATGAACTGCCGTGGACCCGCGACGACATCTACAACTAGAGAATCGGCGAAATAAGCCGGGCGATCCGCATGCCGACCTGTTGCAGGCGGTGGGTCTCCCGGCTTTCTTCTTTGGCGATTTCGTGAGCCTGGGCGAAGTCGTTGTTGAGCATCTGCTCCACTTCGGCGGCAAACCCGCTGTCGACCGTCAGCAGCATCACTTCGAAATTCAGCCGGAACGAACGGTTGTCCATGTTGGCACTGCCGATGGCGCTGATCTCGTCGTCGATCAGTACCACTTTCTGATGCAGGAAGCCGGGTTGATAACGGAACACGCGTACCCCGGCGCGTACGGCTTCGAAGGCATAAAGGCTGGACGCGGCGTAGACGATCCGATGATCCGGCCGCGACGGCAACAGGATCCGTACATCCATGCCGCGCAACACTGCCAGCCGTAATGCAGCGAATACGGCTTCATCGGGGATGAAGTAAGGGCTGGTGATCCACACCCTTTCCGTCGCCGCATGGATGGCTTCGACGAAGAATAGCGAACAGGTTTCGTAGGAATCCGCCGGGCCGCTGGCCAGTAATTGGCAGAGCACGCCGTCATCTGGATAAACGTCTGGCAGGATCAGCGGGGGCAGCGAGCGGGCTGCCCAGAACCAGTCTTCGGCGAAGGACTCCTGCATGCAGGCCACCACCGGCCCGCGAACTTGCACATGGGTATCGCGCCAAGGCGCCAGGGGTGGTTTCTCGCCCATGTATTCGTCGCCGACGTTGTGCCCGCCGACAAAACCGACAAGCCCGTCGACCACGACGATCTTGCGGTGGTTACGGAAATTCACCTGGAAGCGGTTGAGCCAGCCGCTGCGGGTGGCGAAGGCTTTGACCTCGACGCCGGCATCACGCAACGGTTGCACGTAATCGTGGGGCAGGGAGTGGCTGCCGATGCGGTCGTAGAGCAAGTAAATCGCCACGCCCTCGGCGGCTTTCTTCGTCAGCAGGGTGTGCAGGCGTTGGCCGAGGCGGTCATCGTGGATAATGAAAAACTGGATAAGCACCGCTTTACGGGCGTTGCTGATGGCGTCGAAAATTGCATCGAACGTGGCTTGGCCGTCGATCAACAAGCGCACATCGTTGTTTGCCAGGCATGGCATGCGCCCCAGCTTCGGCATGGCCCGCAAAGACGCGTAAGCGCTGGAGGCACGCGCAGCCAGTGCCTCTTCTACCCAGGGGCGCCAGTTCAGTTCGGAGATGGCCTTGCGCATTTCCTCGTTGGCTTGTCGCCTGGCCTTGATGTAACCATCGAAGGTGCTGCGGCCGAAGACCAGATAAGGGATCAGCGTGAGGTAGGGAATGAACAGCAGTGACAGGGCCCAGGCGATCGAGCCCTGAGCGGTCCGAACGGTCAACACGGCATGGATGGCGGCGATCGAGCCCAGTGTGTGCAACAGTGCGATCAGATAACCGAATACATGCGGTCCGAAATAATCCATGGGGCAGCCTTGCTCCTTGAAGATTCAATGCTTAACAGACCATGTTCCGGGCAGAATGTCGCTATTTAATTGGCCCATGAACCGAAGCCCGTGGCCGACGTCTAACGGCCACTAATGATCAGGAGTTACTCGATGAACGTTCGTCTGCTGGGTTTGGCCATGGCATTTGGTTTGGCACTTCCTGTGGCCGCTCAGGCACAGATGCTGCAACCGGGCTTGTGGGAGTTGACCTCAAGTAACATGAAGGTCGATGACCAGAACATGCCCGATCTGCAATTGATCCTCGGCCAGCTACAAAACCAGATTACCCCCCAACAACGGGCCATGCTGGAGAAGCAAGGCATCACCATGGGCGGCAAAGGGATTCGGGCGTGCCTGACGCCTGAACAGGTGAAGACCGACAACATTCCGCTGACGGACCCGCAATCGGGCTGCAAGCAGGAAATCACCGAGCGTACCGGTAACCAGTGGAAATTCCGATTCAGCTGTCCGAAAGCCCAGGGCAGCGGAGTGGCCACTTTTATGAGTGATCGTGAGTTCACCACCAAGGTCAACGGCACCTTCAACGCCACCGGCATTCAGCAGAAGGGTAGCCTCGATACCCGCGCTGTGTGGTTGGGCCAGGATTGCGGGACCGTTAAACCGCGGGCTTAAAAGCTTTGCGGGTAGGCTCGTTCCCACCAGGTCATATGTGATCCCTGTGGGAGCGGGCTTGCCGCGAAGGCGCCCGCTCAGACGCCTCCAGTCTTTGGCGGACCCAACAAATCACACACCGCCTCAATCCCTTTCTCCCCGAAATCCTCTCCGCTGCCACTGCGCATGCTGACAAACCCACCGTCCTTTTCCTTCTCTCCGACCACCAACAGATACGGCACTTTCTGGCAGTGCTGGCGAATCTTGCGGCTGATATTCTCGTGACGCAGATCCGAGTTGGCGCGCAGTCCGCGACGGCGCAGCGCTTCGGTCACCGAGTGCGCATAGTCGCTCTGACGCTCATCGATATTCACAACCACGATCTGGGGCGGCACTCGCCAGCTCTCCAGTTCTTGTTGGCTGGACCAGCACGTGCCATAGATTCGTTGCTGTAACGTACCGGTGATGTGGTCCAGTGCGAAGGCCTGCAATACCTTGGTGGTGGGAGCGTGCGGGCCTGCCGCGAAACCCTCGAAGTCCCCCAGGCGATACAGCGATAGCCGTTCGGTTGGCGTTTGCTCCCGCCGGCGGATCGAATGGTTGGTCGCTGCCAGTGCACGCATGCGCGCTTCGATCACTGGCAGCGCGGCCAGGGTTAGGGATCGCTGGAAAGCAAACTCATAAAAGAAACCGTCACCCAGCACCGATCCGGCCCGCAACTGCGCATTGGGATGCAGCTGTTTGACGGCCATGGCCAGCATCAGCGCACAGGAACGCCGAAGGACCTCCAGACCGTCGGGTTCCTGGGACGTAACGATACTGACCCGTGCATCGCACTCGATCAGGAATCCACAGTCCACCAGCACGCCGTCCACCCGACCCGCGACCGCCGCATTAGCCAGGCCGAGGCTGATACTCGCGGCAACCTCATACACAGACAGCGGCTGATCGTATTCACGCAAGGAGCCATCGGGCAGGGTGATGTGGATCATATCGGTGTTCTCGAGGGCTTCTAGACGTGCGCTAGCGCATGAACCGCAGGGGTAAACCCTGGCAGCTGTCATGTAGACGATTGGCGTGCCAGGCAATTTGCCCCGACACGACGGTGGTGCTGACGCTGTGGCGAAAGCGATGCCGGGCGAAGGGGGTCCAGCCGCATTTCGAGAGGACCGGTTGCCTGGAAACGGCAATGCCATCAGGCTCGTGTTTGATCAACACCAGGTCGGCCCAATACCCTTCGCGCAGGTAGCCGCGGTCGGGGATGGCAAATAGATCGGCGACCCGGTGACTGGTTTTGGCCACAAGGGTGGTGATCGGCAGGATCTCATCAGCCACCAGTTCCAGCAGCGCGGGCAGGGCGTGTTGCACCAATGGCAAACCGGACGGCGCCTGGTTATAGGGCCGCTGTTTTTCGGCCCAGGTGTGAGGCGCGTGATCGCTGCCGATCACGTCCAGTCGATTGCTCGACAGTGCTTTGCGCAAGGCATCGCGGTCGGCCTGGGTCTTGATCGCCGGGTTGCATTTGATCAGGTTGCCGAGGTTCGGGTAGTCGCGGTCGTCGAACAGCAAGTGATGCAGGCAGACCTCGGCAGTGATGCGTTTCTGTGCCAGCGGCTTGTCTTCGAACAGTGCCAGTTCGCGGGCGGTAGTCAGGTGCAAAACGTGCAGACGGGTGCCATATCGCTTGGCCAGATCGACGGCCATTGAGGAGGATCGAAAGCACGCTTCGGCATTGCGGATCAGCGGGTGAGCAGCGGGTGGAAGGTGCTCACCGAACAGTTCTCGCAGGTTCGCCGCGTTGGCTTCAATGCTGGGCGTGTGTTCGCAGTGGGCCAACAAAAGGGTTGGCACCTCGGCGAAGAGTCGCTCAAGAATTCGTGGATCGTCCACCAGCATGTTGCCCGTGGAGGCGCCCATGAACACTTTGACCCCGGCCACTTCACAAGGATTGAGGGCGGCGACGGTGTCGAGATTGTCGTTGCTCACACCGAAATGAAAGCCGTAGTTGGCCACTGAATGGGTTGCTGCTCGACGCTTCTTGTCAGCCAATGCGGCGAGGCTCAGGGTGGCAGGAGAGGTATTGGGCATGTCCATGAAACTGGTGATGCCGCCCGCCACCGCCGCCCGGGATTCGGTATGGAAGCTGCCCTTGTCCGGTGCTCCGGGATCACGGAAATGCACTTGGTCGTCGATCATGCCTGGCAGTAGCCATTGGCCGTCGGCATCGATTTCCACGGCGGCTTTTTCGCCTTCGATGCTGCTGGCGATCTTGACGATGCGACCGTGGCTTACCAGCAGATCACCGTCGAATTCCCGACCTTCGTTCACCAGCCGGGCGTTGCGAATCAGTACGCTGCTCATGGTCAGAACTCGTTCTGCAGGGCTTTGTAGCCGCGGACTAAATCAACGTTGGTGCGCGCCACGTCTTCGGAAAACTCCGAGGCGCTGACGCTGACGGGTGGGAACTGCGACAGGTCGGTGTTGGGGCCGATGCGTGTGGTGGAGGGCACGTAGAAGGCGTCAGGCAAGTCACGACCATCGACTACCGAGTTGTGCCGCACCACGCAACCGTCGCCCACCGCGCAGTTGAACAGCACGCTGTTGAAACCGATGAACACGCGATTACCGACGCTGCAGGGGCCATGGACGATGGAGCGGTGGGCGATGGAGCTGAACTCGCCGATGGTCACCGCCGCGCCGGACTTGGAGTGGATCACCACGCCGTCCTGGATGTTCGAATTGGCACCGATGGTGATTGCTTCCATCTCGCCCGAGTCGTCCACTTCATCGGCGCGAATCACCGCGTAGGGGCCGACGAAGACGTTCTCGCCGATCACCACTTTGCCGCAGATGATTGCGGTTTTATCCACGTACGCCGACTCTGCAATCAACGGCAGATCACCTGAAGGATTCTTGCGGATCATGGCTTGCTCAATGCCTCGTACAAGGTGTTGAGGTTGTATTCGAACAGCCCGGTGAAGGTGCTGGCCGGGCCAGTTGCAGCGAGGGCATCGGAGTACAACGTGCCACCGATATGCGCGCCGCTTTCATCAGCGATTTGCTTGAGCAGGCGCGTGTCCTTGATGTTTTCCATGAACACCGCTTTGACCTTGGCCTGACGGATCTGTGTGATCAGCGCAGCGACTTCGGCGGCCGAAGGTTCGCGTTCTGTGGACAGACCTTGCGGCGCCATGAAGTTGATGCCGTAAGCCTGACCGAGATAGCCGAAGGCATCATGGGAGGTGACGATTTTGCGATTACCCGGCGGCAGCGAACCGAGCTTGGCTTTAGCCTCGGCGAGCAAGGCGTAGATCTTTTTCAGATAGGCCTGGCTGTTGTGTTCATAGTCGGCTTTGTTTGCAGGGTCGGCGGCGATCAGCGCTTTGGTGATGTTGCTGATGTACAACTCGGTGTTCGCCAGGTTGTGCCAGGCGTGCGGGTCGGGAATGGTTTCGCCGTCTTCATCCAGCGAGCGCGGAATGACACCGTGGCTGGCGCTGATGACCGGGGCTTTGGTTCCGGTGCTGGTCACCAGGCGGTCCAGCCATGGCTCGAAACCCAGCCCGTTCTTGATGATCAGTCTGGTGTTGAGCAATGCCTTTGCATCGTCCGGCGTCGGTTCGTAGGTGTGGGCATCGGCGTCCGGACCGACCATGTTGGTGATCTGAATATGGTCGCCGCCGACCTGATGGGTCATGTCGGCGAGGATGCTGAAGCTGGTGACTACCTGGAGTTTTTCCGCGGCAGACAGCGACATCGACAGCATCAGACTGAACAGCACGAGTAAAGCGCGCATCGGGTTACACCTCATTGGGATGTGAGCAAAGGCGGGCGGCGCAGCAAACCGTGTACCGGACCGAACACCACGGACAGCAGATACCAACCGCCAGCCACCAGCACGATTGCCGGGCCGCTGGGCAGCGAGTAGTAGAACGACAGCAACAATCCGAGCCAGACCGAGAGGCTGGCGAGCAACGCGGCGATGATGATCAGCACCGGCAAACGACGACTCCAGAAGCGAGAAGCGGCGGCCGGCAGCATCATCAAACCGACCACCATCAGCGCGCCGATAGCCTGGAAACCGATCACCAGGTTCAGCACCACCAACGTCAGAAATACCCCGTGAGCCAGCGGCCCGAGACGGCTGACGGTTTGCAGAAAGAGCGGGTCGAGGGTGTCCAGCAACAGTGGTTTGTAGATCAGGGCCATGGCGATCAGGCTGAAGCCCGAGACCCACAGCATGCCGGTCAAGGTCGGGCCATCGACCGCCAGCGCCGAACCGAATAACAGGTGCAACAGGTCCAGCCGCTTGCCGGCGATGCCGAGGATCAGCACGCCGCTGGCCAGCGATATCGGGTAAATCGCGGCCAGGCTCGCGTCCTCCCGCAAGCCGGTGCGACGGGTAATCCAGGCGGCCAGTCCGGCCATGCTCAGGCCGGCACCGAGGCCGCCAATAGTCAGCGCGGGCAGGCTCAACCCTGCGTACCAGAAGCCCAATGCGGCGCCGGGCAAGATGCCGTGAGCCACTGCATCGCCGATCAGACTCATTCGCCGCAGAATCAGAAACACCCCAAGCGGCGCCGTGCTGCAGGCCAGAACAAGGCCACCCAGCAGTGCCCGACGCATGAATACGAATTCGTGAAACGGTTGCCAAAGGTGAGCAGCGGCGATCATCAAGCCACCTGCGTCTGAGGTTGTTGGCGAATCAGCTCGGTACTGGGACCGAGGACGCAGCCGCTGCTTTTGATCAGTAGCGCTTGTGGAATCTGTTGGCGCACGGCGGCCAAGTCATGACACACCACGACCAGGGTTCGGCCTTCGGCATGCCAGGCGTGGATGTGTTTCCAGAGCAGCGCCTGGCCGAGTTCGTCGAGTGCGGCGTGGGGTTCGTCGAGCAGCAGCAAGGGCGCTTCGGCGAGGCTCAATCGGGCGAGTAGGGCACGCTGTAATTCACCTCCGGAGAGGGCCATCAACGGGCGGTGCTCCAGACCGGTCAGGCACCAGTCTTCCAGTGCAGACTTGAGGCGCTGGCTGCGTATCTCTGGCGCTTGTTTGTTGCCCCAGAAACCGGCAGCCACTAACTCTTGCAGACTGATGGGGAATTGTCGGTCCAGGTGTTGTTGCTGAGGCAGGAACGAAAGGCCGCCCTTGCGTGGAACATCAATGACGATGTTGCCGGCCAGTGGCTTTTGCAGGCCGGCGATGACTTTCAGCAGGCTGCTTTTGCCCGACCCGTTGGCGCCGATGACGGCGGTCAGACTCCCCTTGGGTAATTCGAAATCAACCGCTGGAGTGAGCGGCTGACCGGGTGCGCCCCAGCGCAAGGCTTGGCATCGGATCATGCGGCCTCCCAGTTCCAGCGGCTTTCGGCGACAGCATCGTGGGCGTGAAGACTTTCGGCGTGGACGACTCGCACGTGAAAGGCGTTGATGCCCGGGGAGCGTTTCAGTGCCAGGTTCAAGCGTCGCGCGGCGTCTTCGCAGAACATCAGGTTCTGACCATTGGCGAGGGCGAAAGCTTGTTCGTCGGCGCGTTTCACGGCGGTTTGCACAGCGGTGCCGAGGGCCGCTTCCGCGTCGTTGATCGCGGCGATCAGCGGCAGGTCATCCAGATAATCATCCAGACGCAGCCGCAATTGCGCATTGCTGCGTTGGCTATGCGGCGTCGCGACGATGCCTTTCGTGGAGCCGAGCCAAGCCAGAACGTCAGCGTGTTGCAATGGCCGATTGGCGAAGTCGTCAACGAATTGCTGCTGAATCAACTGCCTCGAAAGGGCTGCTGAGCAAGGACAGGTTGAGGAATAAGGCACGTCGATTTTTAGTTCCACGTGGAACATCGCGTTTTTCAGACTCGCTTCGACGCTCACCGGATAAGTTTTCCAACCGGCCAACGGACTGACGAGCGCGGGTCTTTTGAGCAGTAGATCGGTATGAATTTTTAGGTAAGCGTTGCTGGAAAGTCCTTCATGAGTCTCGAGAAAACTCCGCAAGACTCGCCGCAACAACGCGGGTGAAAGGTTTTCCTGCTCAAGCATTTCCAGCGCCAGATACAGCCGCGACATGTGGATACCACGCGCCTCTCCATCGTCGAGGCTAACGCCAGCGTCGGCCTTTGCGCTCAATCGCTGGCCATCGAATAAAACAGGAAGAGCAATGCCGCACATGCCCACCCAATCGAGTGGCAGGGCTTGGCGTGAGGCCTGCGCGGCGATATCCGGCAGAGTCAGCGCATTCATGAGCAGGTCCATCGTGGGAGTTGATTTGGCATGTTATATTATAACAATCAAATCGACGATGCCTTTTTCGTGAACGAGCTTTCATCATGCACAGACGTCACTTGCTCAACCTGATTCTGGCCAGCGCGGCCTTCGCGTTACCTTTTGGTGTGTCGGCCACGCAAATTCGCAATGCACGACTGTGGCGTTCGGACGACAAGCTGCGACTGGTGTTCGATCTGAGCGGGCCGGTGCAGTACAAAACTTTTTCCCTGAGTGCTCCGGAGCGGCTGATCATCGATCTGAGTGGCGCAAACTTCAGTGGCGACTTCAGTCAGCTGGCACTCGACAACTCGGTGATTCGTGCGATCCGTTCCGGGCATTTCGGTCAGGGCGATACACGGATCGTCCTCGACCTCAGCGGTCCGGTGCAGCTCAACAGCTTCCTGTTGCCGCCACAGGATGGGCAGGGGCATCGATTGGTGCTCGATCTGAAGGCCATTGCTCCGCTACAGATCGCGGCGGCGCCGTCGGACAAACGTGAGCCCATCATCGACAAGGCTCATCCCAAGCGCGACATCATTGTGGTGGTCGACCCTGGTCACGGCGGCAAAGACCCGGGCGCGGTCGGCGCCAAAGGTGAGCGGGAGAAAGACGTGGTGCTATCGATCGCCCAGCTGTTGGCCAAGAGGCTGAAGCGTGAAAAGGGCTTCGACGTGAAACTGGTGCGTAACGATGACTTCTTCGTCCCGCTGCGCAAACGCGTGGAGATCGCCCGCAAGCACAAGGCCGACATGTTCATCTCGGTCCATGCGGACGCAGCGCCGCGTCTCACTGCTTCAGGTGCGTCGGTGTACTGCCTGTCCGAAGGCGGCGCGACCTCGGCCACGGCGCGCTTCATGGCGCAACGTGAGAACGGCGCGGACCTGTTGGGCGCCACCAGCCTGCTCAATCTCAAGGACAAGGATCCGATGCTCGCCGGGGTGATTCTCGACATGTCGATGAACGCCACCATCGCCGCCAGTTTGCAGTTGGGCAACACGGTGCTCGGCAGTCTGGCGGGCATTACCACGCTGCATCAGAAGCGTGTGGAACAGGCGGGTTTCGCCGTGTTGAAGTCGCCGGATGTGCCATCGATTCTGGTGGAAACCGGCTTTATCTCGAACGCCCGCGACAGCCAGCGACTGGTGACGGCGCGGCATCAGCAGGCGGTGGCGGATGGTTTATTCGAAGGCTTGCAGCGTTATTTCCAGAAGAATCCGCCGATGAACAGCTACATCGCGTGGCAGCAGGAGCAGAAAAAGGCACAGGCCTAGCAACCCGTCATCCGGCTACAGGTGAACTTCGCGCTGCTGCCCCCGGAACTGGAGAACCGATTGATGGTTGTCCAGCCAACCCGACGGTTGTAGCCAACCCAGGCTTCGCCATCGGACGCGATGCCGGTAAAGAACGTCAGTTGCCCGTAGCGGCTATTGGTCTGCGCCCAATGGCGTTTACCGGCCACTTCAAAGCCACGCAAGTAGATCGTGCTACCGACGGTGTTAACGCTGTAGGCATTGCCGTCGGCATCCACGCAGGCCAGCAGATTGGCGCTGCGGGTGCATTTGGCCAGGCTGGGGATCTGTCCCCAGGCGTTGACCGCGATCAGCAGCGAAAGGCTCAACAGCGAGAATCTCAGGGCGTTTCCCATGGCATTTCTCAAGGGGCGGACGGGTTAAAGCATTGTGCCCTTTATCGTGACGAGCAAGGGGGGAGTGGCTTGATTGTGTTGTTATACTATAACATAAATTAAGCCCGACATTGCGACCGGGCATCCCTGTGAGGAATACCTGATGCCCAATCGTCTCCCTGTGACCGTCCTGTCGGGCTTTCTCGGCGCCGGAAAAAGTACACTGCTTAATTACGTACTACGTAATCGCGATAATCTGCGGGTCGCGGTGATCGTCAACGACATGAGCGAGATCAATATTGATGGCAGTGAAGTTCAACGCGATGTCAGCCTGAACCGTGCCGAAGAAAAACTCGTGGAAATGAGCAACGGCTGCATTTGCTGTACGTTGCGCGAAGACCTGCTCGAAGAAGTCAGCAAACTCGCCAAGGACGGTCGTTTCGATTACCTGTTGATCGAGTCCACCGGCATTTCCGAGCCGCTGCCCGTGGCGGAAACCTTCACGTTTCGCGATGAAGAAGGGCAGAGCCTGGCCGACATTGCGCGGCTCGACACCATGGTCACCGTGGTCGACGGCATGAACTTCCTGCTCGACTACCAGGCCGCCGAAAGCCTCGCTTCCCGTGGTGAAACCCTGGGCGAGGAGGATGAACGCTCGATCACTGACCTGTTGATCGAGCAGATCGAATTTGCCGACGTGATCCTGATCAGCAAGATCGATTTGATCAGCAGTCGCGAGCGCCAGGAGTTGATCGCGATCCTCGAACGGCTCAATTCCCAGGCCGAAATCATTCCGATGGTCATGGGTGAAGTACCGCTCAAGAAAATTCTCAATACCGGGCGTTTCGACTTCGAGAAGGCCGCTCAGGCGCCGGGATGGTTACAGGAACTGCGCGGTGAACACGTACCGGAAACCGAGGAGTACGGCATTGCCTCCACGGCTTATCGGGCGCGGCGTCCGTTTCATCCACAACGCTTCTTTAGCTTCATCGACCGCCCGTGGGTGAATGGCAAACTGCTGCGTTCCAAGGGCTTTTTCTGGCTGGCCAGTAAACATATGGACGCCGGCAGTTGGTCCCAGGCCGGCGGCTTGATGCGCCATGGATTTGCCGGGCGCTGGTGGCGTTTCGTGCCGAAAAACCAGTGGCCGCAAGACGAAGAAAGCACCGCGGGGATCATGGAAAACTGGACGGCCGCCACCGGCGATTGTCGGCAGGAACTGGTGTTTATCGGCCAGAACATCGACTTTGCGCAACTCACCGCCGAACTCGATAACTGCCTGCTGACGGATGTTGAAATGGCCTTGGGTGTCGAGGGTTGGCGGTTGTTGTCTGATCCGTTCGGTCCCTGGCACGAAGAGGCGGCGGCCTGATGTCGGCGCCCAGTCTGAAGTTGCGACCGGTCATTGCTCAGGTTCAAGGTGATACGCCAAAAGTGCTGACCGGGATTCTGGACGACGGTGTGAACCTTGCCCTTTGGCAGCGCCAACTGCCGGCGCACATTGCCGATTTCGGTCGCTTGCTGTTGTCCCTGAACGAGCCGCTGGCTGAGTCGCTGTCCCTGGAAATGGCCAATGATGACGCTGAACCCAACCTCCACGGTTTAGCCTCAGGCTTCAGCGACCTTGAAGGTTACGAAGGCTTTATCGCCGACGTTTCCTGGCTGGTCAGCGCGTTCGCCTGCCTGTTGGGCGCCCAACGCATCGGCCTGCGCCTGCGGGTTCTGGACAAAGCCATGTGCCCGCGTTTCCACGTCGATCATGTTCCAGTGCGGTTGATCACCACCTACGCAGGGGCCGGCAGCCAATGGCTGAAAGAAGGGGCGATGGATCGCCGCCAATTAGGCAAACCTGACGCCGAACCGCAGGATGATTCGCTGATCCAGCAAATCACCAGTGGCGAAGTGGCGATGCTCAAAGGAGAGAAGTGGCACGGCAACGAAGGTTTCGGTCTGATTCACCGTTCGCCGCAGCCGGCACCGGGGGAGCGTCGTTTGATCCTGACCCTCGATTGGCTGAGCTAGCGGCTCAAGGTTTGAGCCAGGTTCCCTGGCTCTGGGCTTCGCAAAACGGCTGCAAATACGCCGCATCGGTGGCCACGCCGTAATAGTGAATATCCTGCCGGTAAGGCATATTGGCGACTTGAGCGTTGCTGCACACCCCGAACGCGCCGGTGGGGCATTGGTCGACGTACTGCACCTCGACTTTCTGCCCGGCCAGATTCGGCTGGCAGAAGCCGTCGGCGAACAGTTTTTCCGGGATGTTGCGGTTCTGCTGGCAGACCTTCACGTCGAGCCGCGCAGCCGTACTATGTACCACGCAGGCCTGGGCCAGCGCTTCACCCGACATAAGCGCCAGAAGCAACGACCATCCCATCAACCGCATCCTTTACCTCCTCAGAAAACCTCGACCATGTTGCAGAACATTCCCACCCACGTCATCGCCGGCCCGCTGGGTGCCGGCAAGACCAGCCTGATCAAGCACCTGCTGGCGCAACGGCCGGCCGGTGAGCGCTGGGCGGTGCTGATCAACGAATTCGGCCAGATCGGCCTGGATGCTGCGCTGCTGACCCAGGACGTCGATGGTATCGCACTGGGGGAAGTGGCCGGGGGGTGTTTGTGTTGCGTCAATGGTGCGCCGTTTCAGGTCGGCCTCGGACGGTTGCTGCGCAAGGCACGACCGGATCGACTGTTCATCGAGCCCTCCGGACTGGGGCATCCGGCTCAGTTGCTCAGGCAATTGAGCGAGGCGCCGTGGCAAGGCGTCCTGGCGGTGCAGCCTTGCGTGCTGGTACTGGACGCCCGGGCACTCGCGGCCGGAAAACCGCTGCCAGCGGCGCAACAGCAAGCCTTGGACAGTGCCGGGTTGCTGTTGCTGAACAAGGCGGAAAGCCTCGACGACAGTGATCGCCAGCGAGTTGTCGCACAGTTGCCGTCGCGTCCTTTGTACTGGACGCAGCAAGCTGTCTTGCCGTTGAGCGAGTTACCGGGCCTCAAGGCTCAGGCTGTCGTGGGTGTGGATAACTTTATCGTGCCCAAGGGGCTGGCACAGATGCCGGCCATCTGGACTGACCCTGCGCAGCCGATTTGCTTGAGTCAGGCGCAAGAGGGTGGCTGGAGCGTCGGCTGGCGCTGGCATCCGAGTCAGACGTTCGATGCCGTGCTTGTCGGAAAGTGGCTTGAGAGCCTTGAATGGTTGCGGGCGAAGCTGGTTATCCACAGCGTCGAGGGTTGGGTGTCGGCCAACGCACTGGATAACTCGTTACTGGATTGGCAACCCAGCGAATGGAGACGGGATTCGCGCATCGAGCTGATTTTCAGTGAGGTGCAGGATGTTGAGTCGCTGCAAAGAGATCTGGCCGATTGCCGGTCGGTTTGAAGATCAAAAAATCGCAGGCTGCGATCTTTTGATCTTCAGGGACGCCACTTGGTGTGTTCTTGCCGCCACTGGCTCAATTCAATCACCTCGGCGCTGGGTTTTGCGACTTCGACCACCGGTGGCGTGTCATCGAACGGCATTGGGTAGGGTGCGAGCTCGATCTGTGCGCTATGGGCGCCGAACTGAGTGATGGTGCCGTTGTGGCGGGTTTCGCCGGTCACGGTGAACTCGAAGTTATACACACGGGCCAGGCGCCGACGGCCGTTGGCGTCTTTAATGAAAGCGATCTTTTTCAAGGCTACGTTGCCGTCCAGCAGCTCGATCCGCAGCTTGGCGCAATGCTGCTGAACCCGCTCCAGCGCACGTTCGCGCAAGCCGTGGTTGTGCCACAGCCACGCGCCACCGGTGGCGAGCAGCATCAGCACAAAGATATTTCCTAAGGTCAGCATCAACAGAGTGCTCCAACAAGATAGTGCCAGCTTAACTGCGTCTCTGGTCTGTCGTACAGGCTGCGTTTAGTCGCATACTGCGCGGCTCGAATTTCAATCGGTTTATGGAAAACTCACCGCATGAAACGTACGCCCCATCTGCTCGCCATCCAGTCCCATGTGGTGTTCGGCCACGCTGGCAACAGCGCCGCGGTTTTCCCGATGCAGCGGGTCGGGGTGAACGTCTGGCCACTCAATACCGTGCAGTTCTCCAACCACACGCAATATGGCCAGTGGGCCGGGGAAGTGCTGGCCCCGCATCAGATTCCGGAATTGGTGGAAGGCATCGCGGCGATTGGCGAACTGGGCAACTGCGATGCCGTGTTGTCCGGCTACCTCGGCAGCGCGGCCCAGGGGCGGGCGATTCTGGCGGGAGTGGAGCGAATCAAATCGATCAATCCCAAAGCCTTGTACCTCTGCGATCCGGTGATGGGCCATCCGGAGAAGGGCTGCAGCGTTCCAGCCGAAGTCAGCGATTTCCTGCTGGAAGAGGCGGCGGCGTTAGCCGACTTCATGTGCCCGAATCAGCTGGAGCTGAACAGCTTCTCGGGGCGCAAGGCGCAGTCACTGTTCGATTGCCTGGCCATGGCGCGGGCGCTGCTGGCGCGCGGTCCGAAGGCGGTGTTGGTCAAGCATCTCGACTATCCCGGCAAACTGGCGGATGGCTTCGAGATGTTACTGGTGACCGCTGAAGGCAGCTGGCACTTGCGTCGGCCGTTGCTGGCGTTCCCGCGTCAGCCGGTGGGCGTTGGTGATCTGACTTCCGGGCTGTTCCTGGCGCGTGTGCTGCTGGGTGACAGTCTGCTGAGCGCCTTCGAATTCACCGCGGCGGCGGTGCATGAAGTGCTGCTGGAAACCCAGGCGTGTGCCAGCTATGAGCTGGAACTGGTGCGGGCGCAGGACCGGATCGCCCATCCCCGGGTGCGGTTCGAGGCGGTAGCGATCAGTTTGTAATGGTGTGGCGGTAGAAAAGATCGCAGCCTTCGGCAGCTCCCGCGCGTCTGTGGGCGCTGCCGCAGGCTGCGATCTTTTGCTTTAAGCGTCGCCCTTGATTTCCTGATAGCGCTTTTCCAGTTCCTGACGTATCTGCCGGCGCTGCTGGGCCTGCATGTACCGACGCTTGTCTTCGCTGTTCTGCGGTTGCAGTGGCGGGACGGAGGCCGGTTTACGCTGGTCATCCACCGCGACCATGGTGAAGAAGCAGCTGTTGGTGTGGCGCACCGAGCGCTCGCGAATGTTCTCGGTCACGACCTTGATGCCCACTTCCATCGAGGTATTACCGGTGTAGTTGACCGAGGCCAGAAAGGTCACCAGCTCACCGACATGAATCGGCTCGCGGAAGATCACCTGATCCACCGACAAGGTCACTACGTAACGACCGGCATACCGGCTGGCGCAAGCGTAGGCCACTTCATCGAGGTATTTGAGCAGGGTGCCGCCGTGGACATTGCCAGAGAAGTTGGCCATGTCGGGGGTCATCAATACCGTCATCGACAGCTGGGCGTTTCCGGGTTCCATAACGTACTCACGGGTTCAAGGCAGGGTTTGGGGGTTACACCTCTGTGGGTGCTTGTCGGTGTTTTTCAAACCAACAGTTATCGGGACGCCGGGCGGGGAGGTGCCGTCACGCCCGAAGCGATCTGTTTCCATATATTGCACCGTCTTTGCGCCGGAAGTCGTGGTGTTACCCTTCAAAAGCCCACCCCCGAAGGAGCCACACACCATGCATGCCATCAGTTTCATTCAGGATCTGGCAGTGATCATGTTGATCGCGGGCGTGGTGACCGTGCTCTTTCATCGTCTCAAACAACCGGTGGTGCTCGGCTACATCGTCGCCGGTTTCATTATCGGCCCGCATACGCCACCCTTCGGCCTGATCCACGACGAAGAAACCATCAAGACCCTCGCCGAGCTAGGGGTGATTTTCCTGATGTTCTGCCTGGGGCTGGAGTTCAGCCTGCGCAAGCTGTTCAAGGTCGGCGCCACGGCGTTTATCGCGGCCTTCCTGGAAATCGTCCTGATGATCTGGATCGGCTACGAAATCGGCCGCTGGTTCGACTGGAATACCATGGATTCGCTGTTCCTCGGCGCGATCCTGGCGATTTCCTCGACCACCATCATCGTCAAGGCGCTCAACGACCTGAAGATGAAGAACGAGCGTTTTGCGCAGTTGATCTTCGGCGTACTGATCGTCGAGGACATCCTCGGTATCGGCATCATCGCCTTGCTGTCGAGCATCGCGGTCAGCGGCACAGTCAGCTCCGGCGAGGTCTTTTCCACCGTCGGCAAGCTTTCACTGTTCATGATTGTCGCACTGGTCATCGGCATTCTGCTGGTGCCGCGACTACTCGCCTATGTGGCGAAATTCGAAAGCAACGAGATGTTGCTGATTACCGTGCTGGGCCTGTGTTTCGGTTTCTGCCTGCTGGTGGTCAAGCTTGAATACAGCATGGTTCTCGGCGCGTTCCTGATCGGCGCGATCATGGCCGAATCACGCCAACTGCTAAAGATCGAGCAGTTGATCGAGCCGGTTCGCGACCTGTTCAGTGCGATCTTCTTCGTCGCCATCGGCCTGATGCTCGACCCGATGATCCTGTTGCAATACGCCTGGCCGATCGCGGTGATCACCGTCGCCGTGGTGCTGGGCAAGATGCTGTCCTGTGGCCTCGGCGCGTTTATCGCTGGCAATGACGGACGCACCTCACTGCGCGTGGGAATGGGGCTTTCACAGATTGGCGAATTCTCTTTCATCATCGCCGCGCTGGGCATGACGCTGCAGGTCACCAGCAGCTTTCTCTATCCGGTGGCTGTGGCCGTCTCGGTGATCACCACGCTGTTGACGCCCTATCTGATCCGCGCGGCCGATCCGCTGTCGATCAAGCTTGCTACCGTGATGCCGCAGCGCCTGGCTCGTGTGCTGGGGATGTATGGCGAATGGCTGCGCAGCATCCAGCCTCAGGGCGAGGGCGCGCTGTTGGCGTCGATGATTCGGCGGATTCTGTTGCAGGTGGGGGTCAATCTGGCGCTGGTGGTTGCGATCTTTTTATCGGGCGCCTTCTTCGCCGAGCGCATGTCCGTTTACCTGCAAGACTGGATCAGCGACCCGAGCTGGCAGAAAGCGTTGATCTGGGGTGGGGCGTTGCTGTTGTCGCTGCCGTTCCTGATCGCCGCCTATCGCAAGCTCAAGGCGCTGTCGATGCTGCTGGCAGAAATGGGGGTGAAGCCGGAGATGGCCGGCCGCCACACGCAGCGAGTGCGGCGGGTGATCGCCGAAATGATCCCGATCCTCTCGCTGCTGGTGATTTTCCTGCTGCTGGCAGCCTTGTCGGCCAGTATTCTGCCGACCAACAAGTTGCTGGTGCTGATTGTCGTGGTCGCGGCTGCGGTAGCGGCGCTGCTCTGGCGCTGGTTCATCCGCGTGCATACGCGGATGCAGGTGGCCTTGCTGGAAACCCTGGACAACCACAAGGACTCCTCAAGCCACTGACAGTCGTGCAGGGGTAAATCAGCTTTCCAGCCAGACGTCCCGTGCCCAGTGCCAGACCGATTCCCAGGTTTCTTCGGCGAGTAACTCTTCTTCGGCCAGCCACAACACCACGGTGCCGTCTTCTTCGACGCAGTAGTAGTTGTCACCGTCCTGGCAGATCGGGATCAGGCTGCGATCAACACCAGCGTCCCAGGCGTTGGCGGCAACGTCCGGCAGGTAGGTGTGGGATTGCGGGTCGGTGACGGTCACCGGCTCCAGGCTGCCGTAGACCACATCGCTAACGGTCAGCAGGAACTCTCTGAATACGAATGGAATGTCGATGAACAGTTGCTCTTCGATTTCTACCAGCAGATCTTCGTCGGGCAACTCCAAGGGGACCGGTACCGGTTCGTTGGCTTCACGCAGTTGTTCGATGATTTCTTCCACGTCCGGGATCCTCTTGCTTGATGGCGCGGTTTAGTTGGGGCGGTTTATACAGTAGCTCGCTATAGATGCAACCGTGAAATAGAAAACCCCGGCAGAGCCGGGGTTTTCATTACAGCATGCGAAAGCGCGGGGGTATCAGCCGTTCTGGCGGATACCCGCTACCAGCCAAGGCTGGTTTTCGCCCTGGGGACGCTCCATGTTCCAGCTTTCGCTGAACACTTCGCCCTGGTCGAAACGCGAGTTTTTCGACACGCCGCTGAAGGTCAGGGTGGCGATAGTCTTGTCCGCACGGTCATCAACGCCGTCCAGTTGTACCTGGAGGTTGTCGATGTAGGTCGACTGGAAGCCGTCGCCCAGGTCGGCACGCTCGCGCTTGAGGAACTCCAGCAATTGCGGGGTCACGAACTCGGCGATCTTGTCCATTTCGTTGGCGTCCCAGTGCTGTTGCAGGGACTGGAAATGGTTGCGCGCGGCTTCAACGAAGCGCTGTTCGTTGAACCAGGCCGGAGCATTGATCACCGGACGGGCAACAGGTGCAGCCGAACCGCCGAAGATCGACCCCATGGCTGGCTTCTGCTCGAACACTTCACGTTGCAAAGGCGCGCCGGCCGGAGCCAGATGCTCCTGCTGCTTGCGACGACGAGCGGCAATGAAGCGGAAGACCAGGAAGGCGATGACCGCCATGATCAGGATGTCGAAGAACTGCATGCCCTGGAAGCCGCCGCCCATGAACATGGAAGCCAGCAGGCCACCGGCCGCGATACCGGCCAGAGGGCCGAGCCAACGCGAAGCACCGCCGGCCTTGGCGGCAGCGCCAGCGGCACCGGCCGCGCCGGCAGTGGCGGCTGCACCGCCCACGCCAGGAGAAGAAGGAGCCATTTGGCTGGTCTGGTGAGTCGGCGCCGCACCGGCGCTTTTGCCGCCACCAAAGCGCTTGGCGTTGGCGTCCAGGCTCATCGTCAGGCCGATGCACAACGCCATGGCGATGCTAAGAAAACGTTTCATAAAGGGAATTCCCATTTGTGGATGGCACGCGCGCCATGTTGCACAGCTGAAGTGTTACTGGCTAGCGGCAGAGTGTTTCGGGCTTTTGCCTGACAGGTTGTGTTCAGCTTCAGTCAGCGCAATAAGGCCTGTTAGCGTTAGTCCGTAGGACGAGTGGACAGCTTCTGTAGGAAGAATGCTTAGCGCCGCAGCGCCAGCATGACGACACCGGCCGTAATCAGGCCGATTCCGCCCCATTGGCGCAGGTCGAGTTTTTCGCCCAGCAGGATTACGCCGAGCACCGCCACCAGCACCACGCTGAGTTTGTCCACCGGAGCGACCAACGAGGCCGGCCCCAGTTTCAGCGCGCGGAAGTAGCAGATCCACGAGGCACCAGTGGCCAGTCCCGACAGCAGTAGGAACAGGTAGCTCCTGGCCGAGATCGATCCTAATGACTGATATTGGCCCGTAGCGTACAAAATCAAGGCCAGGCTGACCAAAACCACCACCGTGCGCAGCAGCGTGGCGAAGTCCGAGTTAACGTTTTCGATGCCGATTTTGGCGAAGATCGCGGTCATGGCGGCAAATGCCGCCGACATCAGGGCCCAGAATGTCCAGGAAGAAAAGAAACCCGAGCCCATGTATTCGCGCCTTTCATAAGATCAATCTGAAACACAGAACATTGTGGGAGCGAGCAGACTCGCCCCCACATTAAATCACTGGCAGGTTTTAGATCGCTTCCAGCTTGGCGTAACCCAGCATCAGCCACTTGCTGCCTTCGCTGAAGTTCACCTGCACCCGCGCCTGAGCACCGGCGCCTTCGAAATTCAGGATCACACCGTCGCCGAACACCGAATGCCGCACAGTCTGGCCGAGGCTGAACCCGGTGTCCGGGATCTCGCTGCCGCCGAACAGGCTGCTGGAACTCTGCTGCTGGCCTCCGCCGAACGGACGGCTGACACTGTTGGACAGTCGCACTTCCTGGATCAGGCCTTTCGGCACTTCACGTACGAAACGCGACACCTTGTTGTAGGTCTCGCTGCCGTACAAACGTCGGGTTTCAGCATACGTCAGCACCAGGTTCTGCATCGCCCGGGTGATACCGACATAGGCCAGACGGCGCTCTTCTTCAAGGCGACCGGGTTCTTCCAGGCTCATCTTGTGCGGAAACAGGCCTTCTTCCATGCCCACCAGGAACACGTAAGGGAATTCCAGGCCCTTGGCGCTGTGCAGGGTCATCAACTGAATGCTGTCTTCGTGCTCGTCGGCCTGGGTGTCCCCGGCCTCCAGCGAGGCGTGGCCGAGGAACGCCGCCAGTGGCGATTGCTCTTCGTCCTCTTCCGGGTTTTCGAAGTTGCGCGCGGCGCTGACCAGTTCCTCAAGGTTTTCTACCCGGGCCTGGCCTTTCTCGCCTTTTTCCGCCTGGTGGTAGGCGATCAGCCCCGACTGCTCGATGACGGTCTGGGTCATCAGGTGCAGCGGCATTTCCATGCACTTGGCGGCGAGGTTCTCGATCAGCTCCATGAACGCCCCAAGGGCGCCGGCAGCGCGACCGGTCAGGCCCTTGTTGGCCACCAGCTGACGCATGGCCTCCCACATCGACACGTCGCTGTGGCGCGCATGATCGCGAATCGCTTCGACGGTTTTTTCGCCGATGCCACGGGCCGGAACGTTGATCACCCGCTCAAGGGCCGCATCGTTGCCACGGCCTTCCAACAAACGCAGATACGCCATGGCGTTCTTGATTTCTGCTCGTTCGAAGAAGCGCTGACCACCATAAATGCGGTACGGGATGCGCTCGCGCAGCAAGGCTTCTTCCAAAACGCGCGATTGGGCGTTGGAGCGGTACAGAATCGCGATATCACTGCGAGCCAAGCCGGTTTTCAGCGCGCTTTCAATAGTTTCAACCACGTAGCGTGCTTCATCGTGTTCGTTGAACGCGGCGTACAGATTGATTGCTTCGCCTTCGCCACCATCGGTCCACAGCTCTTTGCCCATGCGCCCGGTATTGTTGGCGATCAGGGCGTTGGCGGCCTTGAGGATCCCGGCGGTGGAGCGGTAGTTCTGCTCCAGACGAATGATTTCGGCATCCGGGAAGTCGTCGGAATACTGATAGATGTTCTCGATTTTCGCGCCGCGCCAGCCATAGATCGACTGGTCGTCGTCGCCGACCACCATCAGGCTGTCGCCACCCTTGGCCAGCAGACGCAGCCAGGCGTACTGCACGGCGTTGGTGTCCTGGAACTCGTCCACCAGAATGTGCCGGAAGCGCTTCTGGTAATGGGCGAGCAGGCCCGGGTGGTCGCGCCACAGATCGAGGGCGCGCAGCAGCAGTTCGGAGAAGTCGATGACGCCGGCGCGCAGGCACGCAGCCTCGTAGGCTTCATAAATGCTGCGCATGGTCGCCAGGAACAGATCGCCGCTGGCTTGAATATGTTGTGGACGCAGACCTTCGTCTTTCTGCCCGTTGATGAACCACTGGGCCTGCCGGGCCGGCCAGCGTTGCTCGTCCAGGCCCAACTCGCGGATCACCCGCTTGACCAGCCGTTGCTGGTCGTCGCTGTCGAGAATCTGGAAGGTCTGGCTCAGGCCCGCCTCTTGCCAGTGCGCCCGCAATAAGCGGTGCGCCAGGCCGTGGAAGGTGCCGACCCACATGCCGGCCGGGTTGATACCCATCAGCTGCTCGATGCGATGACGCATCTCGGCAGCGGCCTTGTTGGTGAAGGTCACCGACAGGATGGAGTGGGGCGAGGCGTTTTCGACCTGGATCAACCAGGCGATACGGTGCACCAGCACTCGGGTTTTGCCGGAGCCAGCACCGGCCAGGACCAACTGACGACCCACGGAGGCAGCTACGGCCTGGCGTTGGGCATCGTTGAGGGAGTTCAGCAGAAGGGAGAGATCATCGCGCATCGGGGCATTCTAGGGTGCGCCGTCACACCGGGCAAACCGAGCTTTGCATTAGCCGATGAAAGAAGCACCGATGACGACCGGTCGGTCACTGGCTGCGAGCAGGGGCGGGGCTCGCCTGGCGGCTTTTACGCCGGATGCGGGCGACTAAAACTTTTGTCTATTTTATGACCTGAGGCAGTTTGGTCCGGGCATTTGCTTGTGTATGCTCCGTCCACAATTCGGGCTCGCATGCTCAACTATAAGAACAAGAACATCGCCTATGACCCTCAGCTCCGACCTGTCGGGCCCCTCCGTGGAGCCTCGGGCTATCCGCAAACAGTACGCCATGGAGATGGCGGTCGAACGCACGCGTCTGCTGTACCAAGGCTCGCTCTTGCCGACGCTTTTCATGTTGATCAACGGTCTGGTCTGCGCCGGGTTGCTCTGGAGCCCGCAACGCTACTTCGTGGTCAGTGTCTGGCTGGTCTGGTTATTGTCGCTGGTGGCGTTGCGGGTGATTCAGGTCGCGGCCTTCGATTCGGCGATTCCCAACCGTCAGGCCCATCCGATCTGGCGTCGCATGTTTCTGCTCGGTTCGGCGATGACCGGTTTGACCCTGGCCGGTGCCGGCATTGCACTGGTGCCCGCTGACAATTTCATCCAGCAAGCCTGGGTGTTTGGCCTGATCGGCGCCGCAGCCCTCTCGGCCAGCGTCGCTTATGCGGTCAGCCTGCCAGCATTTCTATCCTTTACCTTGCCCTGTCTGTTGCCCGCCATCGGCTATCTGTTCTGGGGCGGCGATGAACAGGAGCAGGGCTGGGGCTGGTTCGGGCTGATTCTGCTGGGCTCGTTGAGCGTGGTCGCCTGGCAGGTCAATCGACTGATCGATCAGGGGTTGCTACGGCGCTTTCAAAATCAGGCGCTGATCGAGCACTTGCAGCAGGCGCAAAGTCGCAGCGAGCAACTCAATCACGAACTGGCCAAGGAAATCGACCAGCGTCGTCGCGCCGAAGAAGAATTGCGCGAAACCCAGGTCGACCTTGAAAACCGGGTCGCCCAACGCAGCCTGGAACTGGATGCGGCCAACCAGGCGTTGAGCAAGAGCGAAGCGCGGCTGGCGCTGGCGTTGAAGGCGAGCGAACTCGGTTTGTGGGACTGGAACCTGCAGACCGACGAAGTCCATCACACCCAGCTCCAGGAGTTGTTCGGGCTGGAGCCGGAATACGTGACGGCGATGCTCCGCCACCTCAAGCCGAGGCTGCACCCCGACGACTTGCCAGCGCTGCGGCGGGCGCTGGTCGAGCATTTGAAGGGCCGCACCGAGGATTATCAGATCGAGTACCGGGTGCGACATGGGGATGGCCATTGGGTCTGGATCGAGGACCGTGGTCGAGCGGTCGAGCGTAGCGAAAACGGCCGGGTGATCCGCATGGTCGGCACCCGCCGCGATATCAGCGCCAGCAAGCACCTGGAAGAACAGCGCCAACTGGCGGCGACCGTATTCGAGGCGGCCAGCGAAGGCATTGTGATTTTCGACCCGAATTACGCGCTGATCGCCGTCAATCAAGCCTTCAGTCGGGTAACTGGCTATGAAATCGGCGACATGCTTGGGCGCAACGTGGTCGATTTACCCTGCAGCCGCGATGCCCGTCGGCATTACGCGGCGATTCGTCAGGCGCTGGAGCAGCACGGTAGTTGGCAGGGCGAATTGGTCGAGACCCGCAAGAATGGCGAGTTGTATCCGCAGTGGCTGCAACTGAATGCCGTGCGCGATATGCGGGGAAATGTCAGTCATATTGTTGGCTTCTTCGCTGATCTGTCCGCTCGGCGTGAATCCGAAGAGCGTATGCGCTACCTGACCCATTACGACGAGCTCACGGGGCTGGCCAACCGTTCGTTGTTCCGTGAACGACTGAGCGAGGCTCATCAGCGGGTGCGCCAGGGCGGTCGGCGCAGCCTGGCGTTGCTGCACATCAATCTGGATCGCTTCAAGCTGCTCAACGACAGCCTCGGCCACGAAATCGCCGATCAGCTGTTACAGAAAATGGCCCGGCGGTTGGTCAATGCGTTGCCGGAAGCGGACACCATCGCCCGGTTGTCCGGCGATGAATTTGCGGTGCTGTTCGACGCCTACGGCAACCTGTCGAGCCTGGCGCGCGTGGCGACCCGATTGTCGACCAAGCTGCGTTTGCCGATCACCGTCGAGGGGCATGAACTGGTGATGAGCGCGTCCATGGGCATCAGCCTGTTGCCGGACACCGCGCGGGAGATTTCCGCGCTGGTCAGCCAGTCGAACATGGCCATGCAGCATGCCAAACACTTGGGCGGCAACAACTTCCAGTTCTACACCGACAGCCTGCAGGCCAGCACGCTCGAGCGTTTGCAGCTTGAGAACCAATTGCGCAAAGCCATCGAAGAAAAGCAGTTGAAGGTGTTTTATCAACCGAAACTCTGCCTCGCCACCGGCCGGTTGAATGCCGCCGAAGCGCTGGTGCGCTGGAATCACCCGACCCTTGGCCAGGTACCGCCGGGGGATTTCATCGGTCTGGCCGAGGAAACCGGCCTGATCAACGCTATCGGCGAGTTCGTATTGCGTCAGGCCTGCTGGCAAGCCTGCGAATGGCAGCGTCAGGGGCTTGAGCCGATTCGGGTGTCGGTCAATCTGTCGGTGCATCAACTGCGTCAGGGGAAACTGGTCAGCCTGGTGCGCCAGGTGCTGGAGGAAACCGGTCTGGCGCCGCACTACCTGGAACTGGAACTTACCGAGAGCCAGTTGCTGGACAGCGTCGAGCACATCATCGCGACCTTCCAGCAATTGCGCGATCTGGGGGTGAAGCTGGCGATCGACGATTTTGGTACCGGTTATTCGTCTCTGAGTTATCTGAAACGGATTCCGGTGGACTACGTGAAGATCGATCAGGCATTTATTCGCGGGCTGGGGGAGAGCAGTGAAGATGCGGCGATCACCCGGGCGATCATTGCCATGGCCCATGGTCTGTCGTTGAAAGTGGTGGCTGAAGGGGTCGAGCGGCCGGAGCAGTTGGAGTTTCTGAAGGTCGAGCGTTGCGATGAAGTGCAGGGTTATTGGATCAGTCGTCCGGTTGAGGCTACTGACCTGGCTGAGCTGTTGCGCGCGGACGAAAAAACCTCGTAGGTGCTACATGGAGCATATGTCGCGTGATACGGGGACATTGAGTTACGCATTGAGCAGGCAAAAAGCCGATTCATGTAGTATAACTACAAGCGTGCTACATCCCCGGCACCTGCCAATAACAAAGAGTCCTGCCCCTTGAATCTGCTGCAACACATCGCCCAGTCACGCCACCTGTTACGCAAGTCGGAGCTCAAGGTCGCCGACCACGTGCTGCTTGATCCTGCGGCGGTGATGCACAGTTCCATGGCCGACCTGGCCCACAGCGTAGGCATCAGCGAGCCGACCATCGTGCGGTTTTGCCGCGCCATCGGTTGCTCCGGGTTCCAGGATTTGAAACTGAAGCTGGCGCAGAGCCTGGCGGCTGGCGCGAGCTTCGGGCAATTCGCGATCCATGAAGACGATTCGGTTGCCGATTACAGCCTGAAAATCTTCGACACTACCCTGCACACCCTGATGGAAGTTCGCGAGAAACTTGACCCGGTAGCGTTGCAGAAAGCCGTGACCGCGATGTCCCAGGCCCAGCGTGTCGAGTTCTACGGCTTCGGCGCGTCCGGTGCGGTAGCGGCGGATGCCCAGCACAAATTCTTCCGTTTGCTGCTGACCGCGGCGGCGTATTCTGACCCGCATATGCAGGCGATGTCGGCAGTGACCTTGAAGCCGACCGATGTGGCGATCTGCATTTCCCAGTCCGGTCGTTCAAAAGACCTTTTGATCACCGCCAACCTGGTGCGCGAAAGCGGCGCCTCGCTGATCACTCTGTGCCCGAGCCAGACACCGTTGGCCGAGCTGTCGACCGTCAACCTGGCGATCGATGTGCACGAAGACACTGAAATCTACACGCCGCTGACGTCGCGTATTGCGCATCTGGTAGTGATCGATGTGTTGGCGATGGGCGTGGCCATGGCTCGTGGGCCGAGCCTGGTCAATCACCTGAAAAGCGTCAAACGCAGCCTTCGCAGCTTGCGGCTGTCGCCAAAGTCAGTAAAAGCGCTGGACGATTGATTCTGGCTGGAATTGTGGCGAGGGAGCTTGCTCCCGCTCGGCTGCGCAGCAGTCGTAAAATCTTAGGGCTGCTTTGCGACCCAGCGGGAGCAAGCTCCCTCGCCACAGGTTCGCGGTCAGCCAGTGAGTTTCATCGTTCTGTAACCCTCCCGCCGCCAAACCGTCATCCCTCGCGCCTATCTTGAAACTCCCGTACTCGCCTTGGGAGACTCGAAATGGCCCAGCCCTACGAAGAACGCAACAGCGCCGTCAAAACCCGTCGTCAGCAAGAAGACCAGCGCCGCATGGAATTTCGCCGCGCCATCGAAGATCGTTGCGAACGCCGCCAGCTTCTGGCCGAAATCGGCGAATTTCCCGACGACCTCGAACTCAACTACTGGCAGGCAGCGCCGGTAACTTCCCGCCGAAACGCTCAACCAGCGCGCTGATTTGCGCCCGTTCGCTGCGGATAAACGCAAGGAATGCGTGAGCTACCGGCGATAGCCGTTTGGCCTTCGCCTGCACCAGGCACCAACTACGCAGCAGCGGCAGCTCTTCGACCGGCAGCTCAATCAGGCCACCGGTCGCCAACTCAAGGTTCAGGGCATGGCGCGTCAACAGCGCCAGGCCCAGACCCGCCAGCACGCATTCACGCTGAGCTTCCGCCGACGCGACCTCCTGGGTCTGGGTGAAGTGCACGCGCTTCTCTTTGAAATACTCCTCACAGGCCAGTCGCGTGCCGGAACCGGGTTCGCGCAACAGCAGCGTGTAGGGCTCCAGATCCTGCAGGCGCAGCGGCCCCATGTGGCACAGCGGATGATCCGGCGGCGCCACGGCTACAATCGGGTTATTGAGGAACGGCAGGAATTCCAGCCCCATGTCCTGTGGGACCATCGACATGATCACCAGATCGTCACGGTTATCCGACAGGCGCCGGATAACCTGGCCGCGGTTGACCACCGTCAGGTGCAGGTTCACTTCCGGGTGCTGGCGTTTGAACGCGGCAAACAGGTGCGGCACGAAGTACTTGGCGCTGGACTCCACCGCCAGTTTCAACTGACCTTGCAATGAGCCTTGCATGTCCGACAGCTGCATATCGAGGTTTTCCAGGCGCCCGAAAATGTCCCGGCTGGCGCGCTGCAGTGCTTCGGCCGCCTCGGTCATGTAGAGTTTTTTGCCGACATAATCGAACAGGGGCTGGCCGATCAGCTCTTCGAGTTGACGAATCTGTAGGCTCACGGCAGGTTGTGTGAGAGACATTTCGTCGGCAGCGCGGCTGTAGGACCTTAAATCGCACACCTCATTGAAGATCTGCAATTGACGCAATGTCATACGCATCAATGACTTACGCATTTTCTATAAATCCTGAGCGAAGGCCGATGACTCAACTATAAGTCTTTGCTTATGCCTGACCCAATTATTATTCATTTTTGTTAATCCCTTGCGAGCGCTAGTGTGGAGCTGCGACTGAATTGAAACATTTGGTCACGCGTCGACCTGTCTAATCGGGTCGTGGGTGCCACCGGCTCAAGGGAACCTCCAAGTGATAAAAAAGATCCTGATTGCCAACCGTGGTGAGATTGCCGTACGAATCGTGCGTGCCTGCGCCGAGATGGGCATTCGCTCGGTCGCGATCTATTCCGACGCCGACCGTCATGCCTTGCATGTGAAGCGTGCGGACGAGGCCCACAGCATCGGTGCCGAGCCACTGGCCGGCTACCTGAACCCGCGCAAGCTGGTGAACCTGGCGGTGGAAACCGGATGCGATGCGTTGCACCCCGGCTACGGCTTCCTTTCGGAAAATGCCGAGCTGGCGGACATCTGCGCCGAGCGCGGAATCAAATTCATCGGCCCGTCGGCGGAAGTCATTCGCCGCATGGGCGACAAGACCGAAGCGCGCCGCAGCATGATCAAGGCCGGCGTGCCGGTCACACCGGGCACCGAAGGCAACGTGTCGGGCATCGAAGAAGCCCTGACCGAAGGCGACCGCATCGGTTACCCGGTGATGCTCAAGGCTACCTCCGGTGGTGGCGGCCGTGGTATTCGTCGTTGCAACAGTCGCGAAGAACTCGAACAAGCCTTTCCGCGAGTGATCTCCGAAGCCACCAAGGCTTTCGGTTCGGCGGAAGTGTTCCTGGAAAAATGTATCGTAAACCCGAAACACATCGAAGCGCAGATCCTCGGCGACAGCTTCGGCAACGTGGTGCACCTGTTCGAGCGTGACTGCTCGATCCAGCGTCGCAACCAGAAGCTGATCGAGATCGCTCCGAGCCCGCAACTGACCCCGGAACAGCGCGCCTACATCGGTGACCTGTCGGTGCGTGCAGCCAAGGCCGTGGGTTACGAGAACGCCGGTACCGTGGAGTTCCTGCTCGCCGAGGGCGAGGTGTACTTCATGGAGATGAACACCCGGGTGCAGGTGGAACACACCATCACCGAAGAAATCACCGGCATCGACATCGTTCGCGAGCAGATCCGCATCGCCTCCGGTTTGCCGCTTTCGGTGAAACAGGAAGACATCCAGCACCGCGGTTTCGCGCTGCAGTTCCGGATCAACGCCGAAGACCCGAAAAACAACTTCCTCCCGAGCTTCGGCAAGATCACCCGTTACTACGCGCCCGGCGGTCCCGGCGTGCGCACCGACACAGCGATCTATACCGGCTACACCATTCCGCCGTTCTACGATTCGATGTGCCTGAAACTGGTGGTCTGGGCGCTGACCTGGGAAGAGGCGATGGACCGTGGCTTGCGAGCCCTCGACGACATGCGTCTGCAAGGGGTCAAGACCACCGCCGCGTACTACCAGGAAATCCTGCGTAACCCGGAATTCCGTAGCGGCCAGTTCAACACCAGCTTCGTTGAAAGCCACCCTGAACTGACCAACTACTCGATCAAGCGCAAACCCGAAGAGCTGGCCCTGGCCATCGCCGCCGCCATCGCCGCCCACGCAGGCCTGTGAGGAATATGACAATGTCCAAGAAGATCCATGTAACTGACACAATCCTGCGCGACGCCCACCAATCGCTGCTCGCCACCCGCATGCGCACCGAAGACATGCTGCCGATCTGCGACAAGCTCGACAAAGTCGGCTACTGGTCGCTGGAAGTCTGGGGCGGCGCGACCTTCGACGCCTGCGTACGCTTCCTGAAAGAAGACCCGTGGGAGCGTCTGCGCCAACTGCGCGCCGCGTTGCCTAACACGCGCCTGCAAATGCTCCTGCGTGGCCAGAACCTGCTGGGCTATCGCCATTACAGCGACGACGTGGTCAAAGCCTTCGTCGCCAAGGCCGCGGTCAACGGCATCGACGTGTTCCGCATCTTCGACGCCATGAACGATGTGCGTAACCTGCGAGTCGCCATCGAAGCGGTGAAAGCTGCCGGCAAACACGCCCAGGGCACCATCGCCTACACCACCAGCCCGGTGCACACCATCGAGGCTTTCGTGGCGCAAGCCAAGCAAATGGAAGCCATGGGTTGCGACTCGGTGGCGATCAAGGACATGGCCGGTCTGCTGACCCCGTACGCCACGGGTGAACTGGTCAAGGCTCTGAAGGCCGAGCAATCGCTGCCGGTGTTCATCCACTCCCACGACACCGCCGGCCTGGCTGCGATGTGCCAACTCAAGGCCATCGAAAACGGCGCCGACCATATCGACACCGCGATCTCCAGCTTCGCCTGGGGCACCAGCCACCCGGGCACCGAATCGATGGTCGCCGCCCTTAAAGGCAGCGAGTTCGACACCGGCCTGAACCTGGAACTGCTGCAAGAGATCGGCCTGTACTTCTACGCCGTGCGCAAGAAGTACCACCAGTTCGAAAGCGAATTCACGGCGGTCGACACCCGTGTTCAAGTCAACCAGGTGCCGGGCGGGATGATTTCCAACCTGGCCAACCAGTTGAAAGAGCAGGGCGCCCTGAACCGCATGAGCGAAGTGCTGGCGGAAATCCCGCGCGTTCGCGAAGACCTCGGCTTCCCGCCGCTGGTGACCCCGACCTCGCAAATCGTCGGCACCCAGGCGTTCTTCAACGTGCTGGCCGGCGAGCGCTACAAGACCATCACCAACGAAGTGAAGCTTTACCTGCAAGGCGGCTACGGCAAGGCGCCGGGCACTGTGAACGAGCAACTGCGTCGCCAGGCCATCGGCAGCGAAGAGGTTATCGACGTTCGTCCGGCCGACCTGCTCAAGCCGGAGATGACCAAGCTGCGTGCCGAAATCGGCGCCGTGGCCAAGTCTGAAGAAGACGTGCTGACCTACGCCATGTTCCCGGACATCGGCCGCAAGTTCCTCGAAGAACGCGCGGCCGGCACCCTGACGCCAGAAGTGCTGTTGCCGATTCCGGAAGCCGGAAAGGTGGCTTCGGTGGGCGGTGAAGGCGTGCCGACCGAGTTCGTCATCGACGTTCACGGCGAAACCTACCGCGTCGACATCACTGGTGTGGGCGTCAAGGCTGAAGGCAAACGCCACTTCTACCTGTCCATCGACGGCATGCCGGAAGAAGTGGTGTTCGAACCGCTCAACGAATTCGTCAGCGGCGGCAGCAGCAAGCGCAAGCAAGCCACTGCACCGGGCCACGTCAGCACCACCATGCCGGGCAACATCGTCGACGTGCTGGTCAAGGAAGGCGACACCGTGAAAGCCGGCCAGGCCGTGCTGATCACCGAGGCGATGAAGATGGAAACCGAAGTCCAGTCGGCCATCGCCGGTAAAGTCACCGCCATCCACGTGGCCAAGGGCGACCGGGTGAACCCGGGCGAGATCCTGATCGAGATCGAAGGCTGAGTTAACAGCCTCGATATACCGCTTTAAACCTCGGGGGGGCATGTGCTCCCCTTTTTTTTCGCCCGGAGTTTGGGCCTTCGCTCCCACCAGGAGGAACTGTGCTGAATCAGTAAGGGCGAGGTGATTTCGTCAGAACGCCATCCGCCACTGTCCCGTCACGCCATGATTGCGGCTATCACTGGAGATTTCGCCAGTGAAGCCAACACCCAATGTATGGTTTGCCGAAACCCCAAGATCCAGACCCGCATCGACCAGCAGGCTGTTGCGATCCAGCGCAGCGCCTTTGACGGTGTAAGTCCTGCCGCCGGTTACCAGTCGTTGATGAGTCCTGCTGTCGACATCACCGTAGGTGTGTTTCCAGCCGGCGCCGAATCGTGGCGTCAGTTGCATGCCGTTATCCAGCGTATTGAGCTGTGCGAGGCGCAGACCGAATGTGCTACTGAAATTGCCCTGCGTTTGCCCATGGACCTGTAATGCCGCCGCTCCACCTTTCTCGGTATAGCTGTCACGCTGGTAGCGCTGATAGCCGAGATTGGCAAAGGGCTCGGCGTGGAAACTACCGCTGCCGAGGTTGTAACCCAGCTCTGCAAAGGCTTGCTGAGTGTGGGCGTCGTAGCGGCCTTTCAGGCGATCGCTGAAACTGTTGAACGCCACTCGCCGTTTGGTGCTGCCATCGTGGTTGCCGTAACTTGCGCCCAGACGTAACGCCAACGGGCCGCTTTGGCGCAGGGCATAGGCGCCCAAGTGCCAACTGTCCAGATCTCCGTCCAGATGATTTCCGTCCAGGCGTGTCTGCGATTTTGCGCCGATGGCGCCCACACGCCATTGCTCATCGAGCGCCCAATCCGCACCCAGCACCAGACCTTCCGTGGAATGTTGCAGCGCGCTGCTGGCATGGCCGCGATCGAGTGTGCCGCCGTTGCCCAGTGCTTGTAGCCAGACCCTGCCAGTGGCTTCGCTGCCCGCCGCCAAACTCGGCGTTCTGTGCTGCCCGTTGAAGTCGGTATTGTCCGTCTGGCGCATGGCCGAGAGCAGGCTGCTGTTCACCGAATTGGCGCTACTCAAGGTTGCACTGGCCAGGTTGGCATTGCTGCCACCGGCCAATTGTTCGATCGCCAGGATGGCGGTGGCTTTGTTGGAGCCGAGCAGGGCGGAGATGGCGGCGTTGGTTGTGGTGGATGACTTCGCAGCGACGACCGTCGGATGGGGAGTGGGCGATGACGCTACTTCGAAGGCCTCATTTTTTGTGGCAAGAGGTGGAGTCAGTGCGCTGATGGAGGGTTCGGAGGTGGCGGTTGGAGTCACGGCGGCGATCGTGTTGTTCGTCGTGTCAGATGGCATCTGAGCAGAGGGGGACTCTATTGGTTCTTCGATGCTGTTAGCCAACTCGCGTCCATTGTCGCTGCTCGCGAGGCTTTCGATAGTCACCTCATTCCGCGCATAAGTCAGGCCAACAGATTTTTCGTTGTACTGAATGGCAGGGGTCATGAAAGCCAGGTTGTTGAGAACCTTGCCGAACTCACCTTCGACGTTGCTGGCGTTCATAACGGTGTACTGGTTGCTCAACGCATAGTCGCCCGGCACGGCGACAATGTTCAGCGTGGCGTTGCCAAGGTTGGCGGTGCCATCAACCTGAATGGTTTCGCTGCGGCCATCGGCATTTACCTCATAGGCCAGTTCGCCAGTGTCGTGCAGCTCAAGGTTGCCGCTTACCCGCGGTGCACCGTGCATCGCATTGACCTCAAGCCGACCTGCTACCAACAAGTGGCCAACTTGCCCATTGCCGCGAAAGGTCGCTTTTTTATCAACCGAAACTTGGCCGACAATGTGCCCGCGATTAGTTAGCGCAGCTTTTTCCTTCACTATGGCGCCTTCGGAGAAGTCACCAGTCCCCGTCAGCGTCCACTCACCTCGATTGACGTGCAGGTAGTTAAAATTCCGGCTTTCCCCTAGTTCGCCACCGCTCACGATATCGAGTTGCAGAGCGTTGGTGCCGCCGCCTCCATCAACGATCCCGTCGAAACGGCCGCGTCGGCTGACGGTTATCAGATCGTTGGCATCGCTCAGTTTCAATGCGATGCCATCAGCACCTTTTTCTGTTTTGGTTACCGGCGTTTTAACCGTGTCTGAACCGTTGATGAATGCCTCGAACAGTGTCATTTGATTAGCGAATGACGGCAGGATGGCGGTTGGCTGTTGAGCATGCGCGGAACCTGCATGGGCAAGGGTGAGGGAAATCGTCAGAGCCATGCATTGCGGTCGAAAAGTGTGTCTGCTGGACATCGGGTTCAGCCTCTTTTGAAGGGAGGCCAAACTCTAAAAGTCGATCCGGTTTCAGGATGCCGGGCGTTTCCCGGCGCATCGAAAGGCGTAGAGACGTCGGTTGTAGCCGAAGCAATGGTGGTCTTCGACGACGTCCGTTTTCACCCGACCATTTGATGTTTTTCCTTACAGCAATCCCGGAAGCTTCCATTGGCGAAAACTTAGAAACTCATCTACCAATGCCCGATCAATCCATGATTACGGCTGTTGTTGCCGATCTCGCCGCTGGCACGCTTGAAATTGGCGAGGCTGTTCGTTGCTAACTACGACTTAAATACGCCTTCCCATAATGCCGTTCCATCCGCGCCTGAATCAGCTCCAGTCCAATCGACATCAGCCAATAAATAATCGCCGCCGTCGTCAGCATTTCGATATAGCGATAGCTCGAGCGCCCGTACGATTGTGCCAGGAACATCACTTCCCAAACCCCCATCACCGAGATCAGTGATGAGTCCTTGAGCATGGAGATGAACTGGTTGGTGGTGGGCGGGATGATGGTGCGCATGGCCTGGGGCAGGGTGACGCGCCAGAAGATCACGGTTTCGCGCATGCCCAGGGCCAGCGACGCTTCGCGTTGGCCATGGGGGACGCCAAGGATGCCAGCGCGGAAGATTTCGCTCAGGTAGGCGCCGTAGTTCAGCGACAGGGCGATGATGCCGGCGGCAATCGCGCCGGGCACGACGCCCAATTGCGGCAAGCCGAGGTAGATCAGCAATATCTGGATGAGCAGCGGCGTGCCGCGAAAGAACGAGGCATAGAAACTTGCGATGCCGAACGCCACGGCGCTTTTCGACAGTCGAGCCAGGGCCGTGATGAAGCCCAGCAGCGACGAAGCCACAATCGAGCACAGGCACAAGAACAGCGTCAGCGCCGCGCCTTGCAGAAAGCCGTTGGGCGCCAGGTGCAGGCCGATCAGGTTCGGCAGTTTGTCGAGGATGATCGAGAACTTCAGGTCGAAGCTCAGGAAGAAACTGGCGAACAAGCCGAACATCGCCGCCCAGGTCAGGTACAGCCGGGTACGGAAGCCGAAGACCCGTCGCAGTAATGACTCAACCACCGGTTGCGGTGGCTGAGGAGGTTTGGGGAAAGAAGTCATTTGCTGATGTCGGCGCCGATCCATTTTTGCGACAGCTTGCTCAAGGTGCCGTCCTGTTTCAACTGAGCGAACACTTCACGCACTTTGGCGTCCCACTGGGCGTCGCCTTTTTCGATGGCCACCGAGTTCGGCTCCGAGTACAGCGGCTGGCCAGCGAGCTTGAAGCGCTTGTCTTCGTTCAGGCGCGGTTGCGCGGTGACGAGGTTGGTGAGGATCGCGTCCAGACGCACGCCAGCGCCCAGGCCCAGATCCTGGAATGCGACGTTGTCAGTGTCATACGGGGCGATCTGCACGTTCTCGAACGGATACTGCAGTTGGGTGTCTTCGGCGCCTTCGATCACCAGGTTTTTGTTCAGGTAGCTTTCATAGCTGGAGGCGCTGGTGAGGCCGACTTTCTTGCCGCTCAGGTCCTTGGCGCTGTGAATGCTATCGTCCTTGGCATTGACCACGATCACGGCGGGGGAGGCGTAGTACTCGACCGGGAAGTCGAAGACTTCGGCGCGGGCCTTGCTCGGGGTCATGGAGCAGATGCAGATGTCGTAACGCCCGCTCCAGCGGCCGGCGGCGATCACATCCCAGGACGGCGTTTCCAGACGCAGCTTGACGCCCAGTTTGTTCGCCACGGCCTTGGCCACGTCGACGTCGAAACCGTCGAGCTGGTTTTGATCGTTGAGGAACGAGAAGGGTGGATAGCTTTCCATCAACACGCCGACCAGTTCTTTCTTTTGTTCGATGCGATCCAGAGTGGCGCCGGCAAAGGCTTGGGTGGAGGCAGCCAGAATCGTCAGGCCCAGGGCCAGCAGCGGTTGAAGTTTCACAGTTGATCCCTGAAAAAAGAGGTTGTTATTAACCGTATGGTGCGCATTAAATAGTTATAAGAACGACTCTGATAGTGAGTTATTTTCATAAGCTTATGAGTGAAAAGCATATGGGCGCAGACAGCACGGTAATTCTGGATGGCGGCATGGGTCGTGAACTGCAACGCCGAGGGGCGCCGTTCAGGCAACCCGAGTGGTCGGCGCTGGCCTTGAGCGAGGCGCCACAAGCCGTGGAGGCAGTGCACGCGGCTTATATCGAGAGCGGTGCCAACGTGATCACCAGCAACAGTTACGCGGTGGTGCCGTTCCACATTGGCGAGGAGCGTTTTGCCGCTGAAGGCCAGGCCCTTGCGGCGTTGGCCGGCGAGCTGGCTCGGCGTGCAGTCGATGCGTCGGGCCAAGCGGTGCGTGTGGCCGGCTCATTGCCGCCGTTGTTTGGCTCCTACCGCCCGGACTTGTTCGATGCTGCTCGAGTGACTGAACTGTTGAGCCCTCTGGTCAATGGCCTGGCGCCTCATGTTGATCTGTGGCTGGCCGAAACCCAGAGTTCGATTGTCGAAGCACGGGCGATCCA
Organism: Pseudomonas sp. Pseusp11; assembly: GCF_047304405.1. Lineage (NCBI taxonomy): Bacteria > Pseudomonadati > Pseudomonadota > Gammaproteobacteria > Pseudomonadales > Pseudomonadaceae > Pseudomonas > Pseudomonas sp. Pseusp11. The sequence goes on along the minus strand of NZ_JBGLZF010000005.1, from coordinate 42,252 downwards.
TGCCGGGCTGCCGAAGGACGGCAAACCGTTGTGGCTGTCGTTTACCTTGAAGGATGAAGACACCGACGAAGTGCCGCGTTTGCGCTCCGGTGAGCCAGTGGCTGAGGCCGCCGCGGTGGCGGCTGAGTTGGGTGTCGAGACTTTGCTGTTCAACTGCAGCCAGCCGGAAGTGATCGGCGCGGCGATTGATGCGGCGCGGGAAACCTTCGAGCGCCTGGGGGTGAAGATTCATATCGGCGCTTACGCCAATGCCTTCCCGCCTCAACCGAAAGAAGCCACGGCCAACGACGGTCTGGACCCGCTACGTGATGATCTCGATCCGCCGGGTTATCTGGTTTGGGCGGCTGACTGGCGGAAGAGGGGGGCCAGCCATTTGGGCGGATGCTGCGGGATCGGGCCGGAGCATATTGCGGTGTTGGCGCGGAAGTTGGTGTAAAAAAGAAAGATCAAAAGATCGCAGCCTTCGGCAGCTCCGACAGGGTTTTGTGTATACCTGTAGAAGCTGCCGAAGGCTGCGATCTTTTGTCGTTAAGGCTTTTAGCTCCGGCACTCCGCCAACGTTTTCACCTGCCCCGATTCCGTCTGGTTTTCATCGCTCAACCACCGCTCGAACCCCGCCTGAATCGTCGGCCATTCCGAGTCCAGAATCGAATACCACGCCGTGTCGCGGTTCTGACCCTTGACCACCATGTGCTGGCGGAACACCCCCTCAAAACTGAACCCCAACCGTTCTGCTGCGTACTTGGAGCGAGCGTTGCCGTTGTTGCACTTCCATTCCAGACGCCGGTAACCCAGCGCAAACGCTTCCCTGGCCAGCAGGTAAACCGCCTCGGTGCTTTTCGGTGAGCGCTGCATCGGTGCGCCGAAGGTCACATGGCCGATCTCGATGCGACCCTGCGAAGGGACAATCGACATTAGGCTGAGGATGCCTTGCACATCGCCGCTAGCGCGGTCGATCACCGTGAAAAAATACGGATCGCTGTTGGCCGCGTGATTGTTCAGCCAGTCGTTGAATGCGCTGCGCTCCGGGAAAGGACCATAAGGCAAATAGTCCCAAAGCTTCGGGTCCGAGCCCGGGCCTTCCAGGGCTTTCCACAAACCGTCGGCGTGACGCGCCGGGTCGAGTTTTTCCAGGCGAATGAAACGCCCTTCGATCAGTTGGACCGAAGGCGCCGGAACGCCTTTCCAGTCTGCGAGTGAAGTCGACATGGTGTTCTCCTTGAACCTTAAAGGGCTTTGCGAAACTGGATGAAACCGGGACGTTCGGCGATGCGCTCATAGAGCTGGATCGCGGTGGCGTTGGTTTCGTGGGTCAGCCAGTGGACCTTGCAGCAACCGTCGGCCTTGGCTGTGCTGTAGACGAATTCGATCAGTTGCCGACCGACGCCGGTGCCACGGGTTTCGGGCGTTACCAGCAAGTCTTGCAGGTAACAGGAGTTTTCGATGCTCCAGTTCGAGCGGTGATAGATGAAGTGCACCATGCCCACTGCTTTGCCATCGGCCCAGGCCAGCGCCCCGTGGGTCGGTTCGCTCGGGTCGAGCAGGCGTTGCCAGGTGCTTTGGGTCACGACATCGGGCAGTTCGGTGTTGTAGAAGCGCAAGTAGGCTTGCCATAACGGCAGCCAGGCAGCGTGATCGTCGGCGGTGACCTGGCGGATGTCGATCTGACTCATGTTTATTCCTTAACGCGTCAAAGTGGCAGGTACAGGGAAAATTTCCTTGGCGAATGCCCTCATCCTAGGCAGGCTAATGGTCTGTTGTAAGAGCCATTAATGACCAATTTCATAGGTCCATTGTCATGTCGAATACGCCGCTTCCCTCGTCGTTCAACCCGGCGGGTATCGAACTCGACCGCCGCCAGGGCCTGAGTCGGCAGCTCTATCAAGCGCTGCGGGTACGCGTACTCGACGGACGATTGGCCAGCGGCACACGACTGCCGGCCAGTCGCGATCTGGCGGCGGCCTTATCGATTTCCCGCAACAGCGTGGTCCGTGCCTACGATCAGCTTTACGCTGAAGGCTTCATCGAGGGGCGTGTTGGCGACGGGACTTACGTTGCGCAATTGCCTCAGGCGGCGTTGCCGGTGAAAAAATTATCCACAAAAGTATCCACAGGATTTTCAACAGGGTTACCCACAGCCTTATCCACAGACTGGCTGGATTTGCCTGTTGATTCATCCAGTAAAGTTATCCACAGCGGCGCTTTGGGGCGCGTTGAAAAGAATCATTTGGCCGTGCCGCCCAGTGGTCCGCCGCGCGCATTCAGGGTCGGCGTGCCTGCGTTCGATCTGTTCCCTTTCGAGGTTTGGGCCAAGCTGAATGCGGCTTTCTGGCGTAAGCCGGATTTGCAGCAGCTGTGTTATGGCGACCCTGCGGGCGATTCGCGATTGCGTGGGCTGATTGCTGCTTACTTGCGCAGTTCGCGCGGCATGCAGTGCACCGCTGAGCAAATTGTGATCACCAGTGGTGCGCAGCAGGGGATCAGCCTTTGTGCACAGTTGCTGGTGGGGCCTGGCGATGGGGTGGGCATCGAAAACCCAGGTTATCGCGCCGCCGGTCATGCCTTTGCGGTAGCCGGTGCACGGTTGCACGGTGTGCCGGTGGATGACGAAGGGATCGACTGCAGCACGCTGGCGGGGTTGAGCGATTGCCGGCTGGCTTACGTTACGCCTTCCCATCAATACCCGACCGGTGTGGTCATGAGTCTGGCCCGGCGTCTGGAACTGCTCGCCTGGGCCGAGGGCAACCAGGGCTGGATCATCGAGGACGACTACGATGGCGAGTACCGTTACAGCGGCGCGCCACTGGCGCCGCTGGCGGCACTCGATCGCCATGGGCGGGTGCTGTATGTCGGCACCTTCGGCAAGGTCGCCTTTCCGGCGTTGCGTCTGGGGTATCTGGTGTTGCCCCCGGGTCTGGTGGAGGCGTTCGCGCAACGTCGGGCGGTGGATATGCGCCATTCCGAGGTGAGCACTCAGGCGGTGATGGCCGAGTTCATGGCTACCGGGCATTTTCAGCGGCACATTCGCCGGATGCGGCGTGCCGCCCTCAGCCGTCGCAACTGTTTGCTGGACGGTTGGCCGACCGGGATTGCCGGTGTGGGTAGCCTGCCCACCGTCTCCGCCGGGCTGCACCTGACGGTTTCAGTGGACAGCCTGGCCCGCGAACGGCAGCTGATCGAACAAGCGGAAAGCGTGGGTGTGGAGATCAATGGCTTGAGCAACTATTGGCTATCGGACTCCAGGACTCCAGTCGATCAGCGCGCCGGTCTGGTATTGGGTTTTGCGGCGGTGCCAGAGCCAGCGATAGAGTCGGCGCTGGCACGGTTGCGACAGGTCTGGCGGGATTGAACGATGGCCTCCCGTTTTTTCTAATGAACCGCTGACCTACGAATAAAACACTGGGACGGCGAGTGTGCGACTGATCTCGCCGCGATAAATGGCGATGAGCTCCTGATTGCTGCCACCGGGCAGATCAAAGCCCCCCAGTAGGCGCTGACAAAAAAAGACCCGCGATGGCGCGGGTCTTTGATTCACCGGGTGTTTCAGGTCCCGGACTTAATCTTGGTCCAGGCCCGGGTCCGCGCCCGTTCGGCATCGCGAGGCAAGGGTTGCAGGGTGTAAAGCGTGCTCATTGCCGTTTCGGTCGGGTACAGGTTCGGGTTGTTGCGAATCGCCGGGTCAACCATTTCCGTGGCGTCCTTGTTCGGGTTCGGGTAGCCGACGAAGTCGCTGACCGGTGCGATGACCTGGGGTTGCAGCAGGTAGTTGATGAAGGTGTAGGCGTCTTCCGGGTTTTTCGCGCCTTTGGGGATCGCGAGCATGTCGAACCAGATCGGCGCGCCTTCCTTGGGCAGGCGCATGTCGACGATCACACCGTTCTTGGCTTCCTTGGCGCGGTTGGCGGCCTGGGAGAAGCTGCCGGAGTAACCGACTGCGACGCAGATGTCACCGTTGGCGATGTCGGCCATGTACTTGGAGGAGTGGAAGTAGGTGACGTACGGGCGGATCTTCATCAGCAGCGCTTCAGCCTTGGCGTAGTCCGCGGGCTTCTTGCTGTTGGGGTCCAGGCCGAGGTGTTGCAGGGCCAGCGGCAGGATCTCCGAAGGTGAGTCGAGCAGGGCCACGCCGCATTGCTTGAGCTTGCTGATGTTCTCTTCCTTGAAGATCAGGTCCCAGCTGTTCACCGGTGCGTTGTCGCCCAAAGCCGCCTTGACCTTGTCCGGGTTGAAGCCAATCAGGATGGTGCCGTACATGTACGGCACGGCGAATTTGTTGCCCGGGTCGTTGGCTTCGATCAGCTTCATCAGCTTGGGATCGAGGTGGTTCCAGTTCGGCAGTTTGCTGCGATCCACTGGCTGGAATACGCCGGCTTCGATCTGCTTGGCGAGGAACACGTTGGACGGCACCACCACGTCATAGCCGGAGTTGCCGGTCAGCAGCTTGGCTTCCAGTGCTTCGTTGGTGTCGAAAATGTCGTAGACCAGTTTGGTCTGGGTGTTCTGAGCCTTGAAATCTTCCAGTGCTTTGGGGGTGATGTAGTCGAACCAGTTGTAGACCCGCAAAGTGCGTTCTTCAGCATGAACGGCGCCACTGAGCAGCGTGGCGCATAGAGCTGGAGCGATAAGACGCTTGAGTCGGTTCATTGTTCTAATTCCTCATTGGGCGCTTTCAAAACCTTCGAGAACGTTCACGGCATTGATGCCGATTTCTTCTACTGCGTAACCGCCTTCCATCACGAACAGTGTCGGCTTGCCGAGGCTGGCGATGCGCGTGCCCATCGCCAGGTAATCCGGGCTGTCGAGTTTGAATTGGGAGATGGGGTCGTCCTTGAACGTATCGACGCCCAGGGACACGACAACGATGTCGGCGCCGTACGTTTCGATCTCTTTGCAGGCTTGTTCCAGCGCGGCGCTCCAACGGTCCCAAGCACTGCCGGCGGGCAATGGGTAGTTGAAGTTGAACCCTTCGCCTGCGCCTTCACCGCGTTCGTCTTCGTAGCCGAGGAAGAACGGAAACTCGGCTTCTGGATGACCGTGGATCGAGGTGAACAGCACGTCGCTGCGTTCGTAGAAAATCGATTGAGTACCGTTGCCGTGGTGGTAATCGACATCGAGGATCGCAACCTTTTTGTGGCCTTGATCGAGGAACGCTTGAGCGGCGATGGCGGCGTTGTTGAGGTAGCAATAACCGCCCATCAAATCGCTGGCGGCATGGTGTCCCGGTGGACGGCACAGGGCGAAGGCACTGCGGGCGCCGCGCTGGATCGCCGCTTGGGCCGTGAGGGCAACTTGCGCTGCGCTGTACGCCGCTTGCCAGGTGCCGGCGGTGATCGGTGCGCCGCCGTCGAAGCTGTAATAGCCGAGTTGGCCGTGCAGGCTGGTGGGCATGATTCGGCGCAGGGTGCGGGCCGGCCAGGTATAGGGCAGTAAATCCCCGTCGGTATTGAATGCGGTCCAGCGCGCCCAGGCACCTTTGAAGAAGTCGAGGTAATCGCGGCTGTGGATGCGCGCGATCGGATCAAGGCCGAAGTCTTTCGGCGCTTCGACCGGCCCGAGGTTCTGATTCTTGACCCGTTGCAATACGTGATCGGCGCGCGAGGGCATTTCGAAGCAGGGCATCAATTGCCCGTCCATCAATTCACAACGGCCATGATGCAGGTGGTGGTCGTCCGAGTAGATCGTCAGCATTCTTGTTCTCCGCAGGCTGATTCGGTTTGAACACAGTCTTGCGGCAGGCGACGTTTGGGAGAACGGCAGGAAAGGCCAAAAGGGGATCGATATGGCCAAAACATTTGACCGAAATTCGCCCCTCTGAGGCGAGGGAGCTTGCTCCTGTTGGTCTGCGCAGCAGACCCAAACCGAACACCGTATTCCTCCCTTCAGATAGCAGTTGCCGGGTAACGACTACTGCGCAGCCGAGCGGGAGCAAGCTCCCTCGCCACAGGGGCGGCTCAAGGCCGGAACTGGCTCGGCGCCACCCCACTCCAGCGCACAAACGCATGCCGGAAACTCGCAGTCTCGCTGAACCCCAATGCTTCGGCAATCTGGTAGATCGGTAGTTGATCCTCGCAGAGCATGCGTTTGGCCTGTTCAAATCGCAGTTCATCGAGCAGTTCCTGATAGCTGCATCCCAGGTCCTTCAGATGTCGGCGCAGGGTGCGCGACGAGCAGTTCAACTGTTCGGCCAGCCCGTCCAGGCCCGGTGCCGCGCTCAGTTGCGCGGCGAGCAATTGGCGGATGCGCCCCAGCCAGGCCTGACGCCCGGTGAACTCGGTGTTTTGCTTGCGGCAGCGTTCGGCCATGGCCTGGTGGGTGATGGCGTCGGCCAGCGGCAGGGGGTGTTCGAGCCAACGCTTGTCGAAGGCAAATCCGTTGGATGCTGCATCAAACTGCAACGGGCAGTCGAAACGCTCGCTGTAGCGCGTCTGATAGTCCGGTGCCGGGTAATCGAAGCGAGCGCCGAGCAAAGGCAGAGGGTGGCCGAGCAGGTCTTCGCAGGTGACTTTCATCGAGACCAGGCAAAACTCGACATTGAACGGTGCCAGCGCGGGGTTTTCCCGATAGTCGCCTGCGGTGAGCCAGATGCGCTCGCCATCCTCCTCCAGGCTCAACTCGAACAGTGTTCCCAATAGCGCCGGATAGTGCAGCGCCAACTGCAAGGCGTCACCTAAAGTGGCGCTGGTGAGTAAGGCGTACCCGAGCATGCCATAGGACGAAACGTGCATCCGCCGGCCCAACTCCAGACCGATATCGCGGCGCAGCGCGACGGCGTTGGCGCACACCAGCATCTCCTGATTGGTGGTGATGCGCGTGTCCGCCCGGCTCAGATCCGCCGCGCTGATGCCGCTGCCAGCCAATAACGCCTCGCTGGACAGGCCTTCGGCCTTGAAGGTGTTGAGCACCAGGGAGACGGCGTTGAGGGTGGTGAGGTGGGAGTGGAGCATGGAGTCTTCCAGCGTCGAGATGCTGGAACGGGAGCAAGTTATGTGCCCAACAACGATCTTGTGGGAGCGGGCTGTGGCGAGGGGGCTTGCCCCCGTTTGAGTGCGTAGCACTCACAAGATCTTTGGTACATCAGAGATTTTGGGGCAGCTTCGCAGCCCAACGGGGCGATGCGGCGTTCCGACAAGCCCCTCGCCACGGACCGCTCCCACAAGGTTATGTGTTGTGTCAGCTCAGTTCGCCACACAGGTCGAGTTCGACCAGCCGCCGAACTTCAGCGGTTTCAAGCCCTGCACCTAGCAATCCATGCAACTTGCCGAATGCCGCCTCGCGGGTCATGCCACCACCGGACAACAGACCGGCATCGCGCAAGCGGCTGCCCGCCTCATACACGTCGAGCTTCACGCCACCTTCATGACATTGCGTGACCGCGACCACCACCACGCCGTTGTCTCGCGCCCGTTCCAGGCTGGCGAGAAACCCGGGGTTGTCGCTGGGCCCGGTGCCGCTGCCATAACATTCCAGCACCAGACCCTGAATACCGCTGTTGAGCAGGCCATCCAGTTGTTCGGCGCCGATGCCGGGGAACAGCGGCAGCACCGCGACCTTCGCCAGTTGCCTTGGCTGGTTGTAGTTCAGTTGGGCAGGTATCGAGGAAGCTTTCACGCCGCCACCCTGACGCTCCAGCCGCTTGAACGGATGACGACCGAAACTGCGAACCTTGGCGCAACGGGTCGGGTCGAGCAGTTCACCGTGGAAGTACAGATGAACACCCGGCGCGAGGCCTTGGCCAAGGGCAACCAGTGTGCCGCTGATGTTTTCCCAGGCATCGCTGTCGGTCACGCCGGCCGGCAGCATCGAGCCGGTGAAACATACGCGGGCGTTCAGGCCGAGCAACTGAAAGCTCATGGCCGCGGCACTGTAGGCCAGGGTGTCGGTGCCATGCAGGATCAGCACGCTGTCGCAGCCCTGGACATCAACGGCGTCGACCACCGCTTCACGCAGTTGCTGCCAGTACGCGGGTGTCATGTTGGCGCTGTCGATCAGTGGCGACATCTCGCGAAAGCGCCACTGCGGCACTACCAGCTCAGGCTGGCTGTGCAGGTAGTCGCGCATCCGCGTTTCGAAACCGGACGCCGGGGCCAGGCCGTGGGCACTGGCTTGCATGCCGATGGTGCCACCGGTGTAGAGCACCATGACGGTTTGGGCGGCAGGATAGGTCGAGGAATTCATGGAGACTCTCCGAAAACGATGACTGTGGGAGCGAGCCTGCTCGCGATGGCAGCGATGCGACTTGAAGCCCGAATCAAAACGGCAGCATCAAAAAAGCTGCCACAACGTACAACCGAGCATGACGCCGGTCATACGTTGTGTCACGCCGGGCGCAGGGGATGCGCCCGGTTTTTTACCGATCAGCGTTGCGCTGCGGTCACGCCTGCAGGCTGGGCCTGTGGCTGAGAGGTGACGGCTGGCGGATTGGCCGGCCAGGCTTTCAGGTCCAGGTCCAGATCCGCGAACTTGCTCGAATCGAACACTGGGGTCTTGATGCCGGCGGCACGCTGGTCATCGTAGTCACGCAGGATCCGCATGCCGACCTTGAACAGCAGGAACAGCGCGATCAGGTTCACGAAGGCCAGCAGGGTCATGGTGATGTCGGCGAATGCGAACACCGTGCCCAGGTTCTCGATGGCACCCCAGAAGATCAACGCCAGTACCAGCGCGCGGTAGCCCATCAGCGCCTTGCGGTTTTCACCGACCAGGAAGCGCAGGCTGTTCTCGCCCAAGTAGTAGTTGTAGAGGATCGAGGTGAACACGAACAACGCCAGGGCCACGGAGATGAACATCCGGCCCCAGTCACCGACCACGGCGGCCAGGGAGTTCTGGGTCAGGGCAATGCCGTCGCCTTCAAAGCCCGGGGTGTAGAAGCCCGACAGCAGGATCAGCAACGCGGTGCAGGTGCAGATCACGAAGGTGTCGAGGAACACGCTGAACGCCTGAACCACGCCTTGTGCAACCGGGTGCTCGACCGCGGCCACGGCGGCCACGTTCGGCGCACTGCCCAGGCCTGCTTCGTTGGCGAACACGCCACGCTTCACGCCCATGACGATAGCGCTGCCGATCAGACCGCCGAACGCCTGGTCCAGACCGAAGGCGCTTTTGACGATGGTCATCAACATCCCTGGAACGTGGTCGAACTGCAGCACGATCACGTAGATGGTCACGCCGATGTACACCAGGGTTTTCACCGGTACCAGCAGGTCAGCGACCTTGGCGATCCGCTTGATACCGCCGATGAACACCAGACCCAGCAATACCGCCAGGGCCAGCCCGGTGTAAGTGGTGTCGAGGCCGAAGGCGCTATTCAGCGAGTGAGTCACGGCGTGGGATTGCAGACCGTTGAAGGCGAAGCCGAAGGTCACCAGCAGCAGCACGGCCATGACCATGCCCAGCCAGCGTTTCTGCAGGCCGTGCTGGATGTAGTAGGACGGGCCGCCACGGAACTGGCCTTCGGAGTCGCAGCGCTTGTAGAGCTGGCCGAGGGAGCATTCGAAGAAGCTGCTGGACATGCCGACCAGCGCGGTCACCCACATCCAGAACACGGCACCGGGGCCACCGAGGGTCACGGCGATACCGACACCGGCAATGTTGCCCGCACCAACGCGACCCGCGAGGCTGAGCATCAGGGCCTGGAACGAGCTGAGTTGGCCGGCGCTGCTGCGCAGGCTGTCGCGGAACACCGCGAACATGTGGAAGAAGTGGCGCAATTGGACGAAACGCGAGCGGATCGTGAAGTAGCTACCGAGCCCGACAATGAGCGCGATCAGTACTTTCCCTGAGAGGAAGTCGTTGATGACTTCGAGCATGGATTATTCCTCGCTATTTTTTGTGTGTGCGAATACTGGGTGGTAGACACATCGCGTTACACCGGATTGTGCGTGGCACAACTGGTGGGTCGAAGGTTCGTCCCTGTTCCATTTCGCGGGTTGTTATTAGTTCGGGGTTCGCATGGGTTTAGGCCTCGTTATCGACGACCGCTCATGCGAAGAGGGCCGGCACTATACATAGGAGAGTGCCGTCCGTCTGCACAGTTGTGGTGCGTGCGACGAAACGAAAGCGCTGCAAAATCAAAAAATCGCAGCCTTCGGTAGCCTCTACGGGTCTCTGTCAAACCCGGTAGGAGCTGCCGAAGGCTGCGATCTTTGCGGTACTGAAAACATTCAACATGTTCGTAAAATCCGCAAAAGTGTTGAAAAAAAAGGGCTTGAGGGAGTAAATCCCCAAGCCCTCAAAAGGTGAGAGGTGTCTAGTCCCTCGACCTGGTGAGCGTGCTCTTCAAAAGAGCCTGCGTTTGGTTAAGCCTTCAAAGGCACCAGACGCGGAGCAATCATGTTTTCCGGGCGCAGGATGTCGGCGAGCATTTCTTCGTCGAGCAAGCGTTCCTCGCGCACCAGTTCCAGCACGCCGCGGCCGCTTTCGAGGGCAACACGGGCAATGCGGGTGGCGTTTTCATAGCCGATGTACGGGTTCAGCGCGGTAACCAGGCCGATCGAGTGTTCGACCAGTTCACGGCAGCGTTCTTCGTTGGCGGTGATGCCGACGATGCAGTGCTCGCGCAGCATGTCCATGGCACGTTGCAGCAGGCGGATCGAGTCGAAGATCTTGAAGGCGATCAGCGGCTCCATCACGTTCAGCTGCAGCTGGCCGCCTTCGGCCGCGATGGTCAGGGCCAGGTCGTTGCCGATGATCTGGAACGCCACCTGGTTCACGGCTTCAGGGATAACCGGGTTGACCTTGCCTGGCATGATCGAGCTGCCTGGCTGGCGCGCCGGCAGGTTGATTTCGTTGATGCCGGTGCGTGGGCCGCTGGACAGCAGACGCAGGTCGTTGCAGATCTTCGACAGCTTGACCGCGGTGCGCTTGAGCATGCCGGAGAACAGCACGAAGGCGCCCATGTCGGAGGTGGCTTCGATCAGGTCGGCGGCTGGCACCAGCGGTTGACCGCTGATCAGGGCCAGACGCTGAACGGCCAGGGCCTGGTAACGCGGGTCGGCGTTGATGCCGGTACCAATCGCGGTGCCGCCCAGGTTCACTTCGGTCAGCAGTTCAGGCGCCAGGGATTTGAGGCGCGCCAGGTCTTCGCTCAGGGTGGTGGCGAAGGCGCGGAATTCCTGGCCGAGGGTCATCGGCACGGCGTCTTGCAGCTGGGTACGGCCCATCTTCAGGACGTGGCTGAATTCTTCACCTTTGGCGGCGAACGACTGGATCAGGCTGTCGAGGCTGGCCAGCAGCGCGTCGTGACCCAACAGCAGACCCAGGCGGATGGCCGTCGGGTAGGCGTCGTTGGTCGACTGCGCCATGTTCACGTCGTTGTTCGGGTGCAGGTACTGGTATTCGCCCTTGCTGTGGCCCATGGCCTCCAGCGCGATGTTGGCGATGACTTCGTTGGCATTCATGTTGGTTGAAGTGCCAGCGCCGCCTTGAATCATGTCCACCACGAATTCTTCGTGGAAATCGCCGCGGATCAATCGGGCACAGGCTTCGCTGATGGCAGCGTGCTTGGCTTCGCTCAGGTGACCCAGCTCGCGGTTGGCGTCAGCGGCGGCCTGTTTAACCATCGCCAGACCAACAACCAGTTTTGGGTAATGCGAAATCGGAACGCCGGAGAGACGGAAGTTGTTCACCGCTCGCAGGGTCTGGATGCCGTAATACGCTTGAGCAGGTACTTCGAGTACGCCAAGCAGGTCTTTTTCTGTGCGGAAAGATGCAGCGGAAGACATGATAGAAATCATCTCGATATGGACCCGGTCTATGCCGGAACAGCGCAAATGCTAGGCTTGTGGAGAATTTTGAGCCAATGCTGTTAAACACTAGCCTATGCACATTCGGCATAATGCCCGTGTGACGCCGCGTGCGCGGCGAACGTGTGACCTAAATTGGTGCATGTCCGGGAGGGCGTGATGAATCTGGAAAGCAAATGGCTTGAGGACTTTAGTGCCTTGGCCGCCACCCGCAGCTTCTCCCAAGCGGCTGAAAGACGCTTCGTGACCCAGCCTGCATTCAGCCGACGGATCCGCAGCCTCGAAGCCGCGCTGGGGCTGACGCTGGTCAACCGTTCCCGCACCCCGATCGAGCTGACGGCGGCGGGGCAGTTGTTTCTCGTGACCGCGCGAACCGTGGTCGAACAGCTGGGTGAAGTATTACGTCATCTTCATCACCTGGAAGGCGGGCAGGGCGAGGTGATCCAGGTCGCCGCCGCCCACTCCCTGGCGCTGGGTTTCTTTCCGCGCTGGATCGCACAATTGCGCAACGAAGGGTTGAACATTGCCACGCGGCTGGTGGCCACAAACGTTGGCGATGCAGTGCACGCGTTGCGTGAAGGCGGTTGTGATCTGATGTTGGCGTTTTATGATCCGGACGCAGCGATGCAAATGGACTCGGAGATTTTTCCGTCATTGCATCTGGGGGACACCGAAATGCTCCCGGTGTGCGCCGCGGACGCTGACGGCAAACCGTTGTTCGACCTGGAAGGCGAGACCAGCGTGCCTTTGCTGGCCTACAGCGCCGGGGCATTTCTCGGGCGCTCGGTGAACATGCTGTTGCGCCAGCGTGCCCTGAGGTTCACCACTATTTACGAGACCGCCATGGCCGACAGCCTGAAAAGCATGGCGCTGGAAGGCCTGGGCATCGCCTGGGTGCCGCGCTTGAGCGCGCGCGCCGAATTGGCTCGCGGCGAGTTGGTCATCTGCGGTGGCCCGCAATGGCATGTGCCGCTGGAGATTCGGCTGTATCGCTGCGCGCTGGTGCGCAAGGCGAATGTGCGGTTGCTCTGGCGCAAACTCGAGGGTGGTGCAGCGCAGACTGCATAAAATACGGCGTCTGCACAGCCACCAAAATCGCAGCCTTCGGCAGCTCCTATAATGTTCGGCGTAGGAGCTGCCGAAGGCTGCGATCTTTTGATCTTTTTGGCTGACCCTGAAGTCAATAAAACCGGTACTTTGAGCCGTATGACAGATGGTCGTATGGGGGGCTGTTTATCTGCCTCATTGAGGTATACTGCGCGGCCTTCGGCCGGTTTGACTGGCCATAATTCGTACAATCAAGCCACGCATTTTGCGTGGCTTGTTGTTTTTTGACGCGCCTGCGGGCGCCCAGAGAGAAGAGGCACGACGATGAGCGCACTGGTTGGCGTGATCATGGGCTCCAAGTCCGATTGGTCCACCCTTAGCCACACCGCCGATATGCTGGAAAAGCTCGGCATCCCTTACGAGGTGAAAGTGGTCTCTGCCCACCGCACCCCGGACCTGCTGTTCCAGTATGCCGAAGAGGCTGAGGCCCGTGGCATCGAGGTGATCATCGCCGGTGCCGGTGGCGCGGCCCACCTGCCAGGCATGTGTGCGGCCAAGACTCACCTGCCGGTGCTGGGCGTGCCGGTGCAGTCGTCGATGCTCTCGGGCGTCGATTCGCTGCTTTCTATCGTGCAGATGCCAGCCGGCATTCCGGTCGCCACCCTGGCCATCGGCAAGGCCGGTGCGATCAATGCAGCCTTGCTCTCGGCGAGCATCCTGGGCGCCAAGCATCCGCAGTTTCATACCGTGCTGAAAAAATTCCGCGCTGAGCAGACAGACAGCGTCCTGGACAATCCAGACCCACGCATCGCCTGAGGTTGTTGACGATGAAGATCGGTGTAATCGGTGGCGGCCAGTTGGGTCGCATGTTGGCGCTGGCGGGCACTCCGCTGGGCATGAACTTCGCTTTCCTGGACCCGGCGCCGGATGCTTGCGCAGCCGCATTGGGCGAACACCTGCGGGCCGATTACGGCGATCAGGATCACCTGCGTCAGTTGGCCGATGAAGTCGATCTGGTGACCTTCGAGTTCGAAAGCGTCCCGGCCGAAACCGTGGCCTTCCTGTCGCAATTCGTTCCGGTGTACCCGAGCGCCGAAGCGCTGCGCATCGCCCGCGATCGCTGGTTCGAGAAGAGCATGTTCAAGGACCTGGGGATTCCGACCCCTGCGTTCGCCGACATCCAGTCCCAGGCTGACCTGGACGCCGCCGTGGCTGCCATCGGCCTGCCGGCCGTGCTGAAAACCCGCACCCTGGGTTACGACGGCAAGGGCCAGAAAGTCCTGCGCAAGCCTGAAGACGTGGTCGGCACCTTCGCCGAACTGGGCAGCGTTGCGTGCCTGCTGGAAGGCTTCGTGCCGTTCACCGGCGAAGTCTCGCTGATCGCCGTGCGTGCCCGCGATGGCGAAACGAAGTTCTATCCCCTGGTGCACAACACCCACGACAGCGGCATCCTCAAGCTGTCCGTGGCCAGCACCGATCACCCGTTGCAAGCGTTGGCTGAAGACTACTCCAGCCGGGTACTCAAGCAACTGGACTACGTCGGCGTGATGGCATTCGAGTTCTTCGAAGTCGACGGTGGCCTCAAGGCCAACGAGATCGCCCCGCGTGTGCACAACTCCGGGCACTGGACCACCGAAGGTGCCGAGTGCAGTCAGTTCGAAAACCACCTGCGGGCCGTTGCCGGTCTGCCGCTGGGTTCGACGGCCAAGGTCGGTGAGAGTGCGATGCTCAACTTCATCGGCAAAGTACCGGACACCGAGAAAGTCCTGGCCATCGCCGATTGCCATCTGCATCACTACGGCAAGGCCTTCAAGGTCGGCCGCAAGGTTGGTCACGCCAACCTGCGTTGTGCTGACCGTGCGACCCTTGCCGCGCAGATCCTCAAAGTCGAAGCGCTGATTGCCGAATAGTTTCATGTAGCAGCGGGGGAACCTTCAGTGGCCGCCGTTCTCTGATGGCAGGATGCCAAAGTCTGTCTAGGCTTTGACATAGCCAACTTAATCAGAGGGAAATGCCATGGGAATTATCGGAACCATCTTTATCGGCTTGATCGTCGGCCTGCTGGCTCGGTTTCTGAAACCGGGCGATGACAGCATGGGCTGGATCATGACCATCCTGCTCGGTATCGGCGGTTCGCTGGCAGCCACCTATGGCGGCCAGGCCCTGGGCATTTACCATGCGGGTCAGGGCGCAGGTTTCATCGGTGCGCTGGTGGGCGCGGTGATATTGCTGGTGATCTACGGCCTGATCAAAAAGAACTGATTCAAGCGACAAAGCCCTCTCTGCGCCAACACCGGAGAGGGCTAGAATGCTTGGCGTTCCAACGTCCTTTCCTTTGCCGAGCACCTCCATGCGCCGTCTTCTGTTGACTCTTCTCTTCCTGGGCAGTGGTTTGGCCCATGCCGGCGAACTGCCGGAAACCGACTGGCTCGAACTGATGCCCAAGTCGGACCAGAAGGCCCTCGAGGCCATGCCCGAAATCGATCACAACTCCCCGGAAGCCAATGGCACCTTTACCCAAAAGGGTGGCATGAAGCAGAGCAAGGGCTTGCCGACGGTGATGTATTCGACCAAGACCGTGCCGTCGATGAACGACAAGCACATCCGCATCGGCGGTTATCCGGTGCCGCTGGAATCCGATGCCAAGGGCCGCAGCACGTTGTTCTTCCTCGTGCCGTACCCGGGCGCTTGCATCCACGTGCCACCGCCGCCGCCTAACCAACTGGTGCTGGTGCGTTATCCCAAAGGCCTGAAGCTGAATGACATCTATACGCCGCTCTGGGTGACCGGCACGCTGAAGATCGAGACGGTTAACAACGACCTGGCGGATGCGGCGTATGCGCTGGATGCGGCGCAAGTACGGGTGGTCAAGGAATCGGATTTGTAAGCGCGGTTACCGCAAAAAAGATCGCAGCCTGCGGCAACTCCTACATAGATCAGCGTAGGAGCTGCCGCAGGCTGCGATCTTTTGATCTTAAAGCGGTTTGCTGGCGATGCTCACGCCCAGGGTATGGCTAGCACCCGGCGCCAGCGTCACCACATCATCCATCACATTCGCCGTTTCAATGCACAACATGCGCTGCCAGCCATCGTCAGCCATGTCGCTGAACGCCGCGGCGCGGTCGATCCATGGGTTCCAGATCACCGCCGAGCGCGAACCGCTGCTGGTCAGTTCAATGCGTCGTTCCCAGTGCGGGTCAACGATGCTCAGCGTCGGCGGGGTATTCAAATAGATGCGGTCGGTCTCACCGCTAAAACGCAGATCACCGGTCTGAGTGACGGTTTTCCAGTCGTCCAGCGTCTCGATGTAACTCAAGCCATCAAGCCCTTCAACGTGCACGTTGTGCACATCGCTGACCGCGAAATAGCTGTGCAGCGCCTGGCTGATCGTGACGGGTTCAGCGCCGTTGTTTTCGCTCGTCAGGCTGATGTGCAACTGCTCATCCAGACGAATGCTCAGCTTCAAGCCCACCTGATGCGGCCAGCCTGGCAGTCCGCCTTCAGGGTAGGGCAGGACGAACTCCACCTTCAGGCTTTCGCCCTCGGTTTCGATGCTGCCCAGTTCCCAGTCCATCGCTCGCACCAGCCCGTGAGCGGTCGGCGGCTCCTGGCTGATGCGCATGGCCTGGACACTCTGCGGGTTGCGCGACAGATTGCCGAACCACGGCCAGCACACCGGCACACCGGCACGAATAGCTTTGCCGGTCTTGAACACGGCCTCGTCGTTGAGCCAGATCAGCGGCGGTTGGCCGGCCAGTTGATAACTGAGGATGTGCGCGCCTTGCTGGGCCACCAGCAATTCGGCCTGACCGTGGCGGATGCGCCAGCAGTTCAGTTCATCCAGTTTCACGGCTTCGACGGTGGGCGTGCTCATGGGGCGACTCTCAATCAGGAACAATGACTGCTATGGACCGCAAAACGGTCACCGCGTTTAACGAGCGCCTTGTTTAACGAGCTCTGGGCGGAACCGAACGAGTGCGGCCGCTGCCGTCGATGGCGACGAACACAAATACGGCTTCGGTGACTTTACGCCATTCGCTGGACAGCGGATCGTCGCTCCAGACTTCAACCATCATCTGAATTGAGCTGCGACCGATTTCCAGGGCCTGGGTATAGAAGGAGAGCTGAGCGCCCACCGCCACCGGCACCAGAAACGCCATGCGATCGATCGCAACGGTGGCCACGCGACCACCGGCAACCTTGCTGGCCATTGCGGTGCCCGCCAAATCCATCTGCGCCACCAACCAGCCGCCGAAAATATCGCCAAAGCCATTGGTTTCACGCGGAAGCGCGGTAATTTGCAGGGCCAGGTCGCCTTGCGGGATTGGATCTTCTTGTTCGAGCTCTATCATGCCGGGGGTGCCTCTGACCCGTGACTCTTCGTAGGTATAGCGGGTGAGTAGCCGTCTTACGGCTCCGCGCGCAAAGTGCCTGCGCTCGGTCATGCTGCGTTAAAAACAGGCTCGGACGCTCATTTACAGCAGTAAAGTCGGGTGCGACCCCAGCCGTTCCTCGCCTGTTTTTGCCTTGCCTGACCTTCGCTCGGCGACTTTGCGCACTGGAGCCTTGGAAAAACGATTCAGCCCCGAACATACTACGTTCGTCACGTTTTTCGTAAGGCGCCTAAAGGGAAACTCTGCGAAATCGGCTGACGGGTGCCAACGACGGTTTCGCACAGCAACCCCTTACAAACCGTTGCAACGTTGTGAGTATATCGGTCGATAGACTCCGAGACGACCGTCCGGTTCTCATTTCGACCGTCAAATACGCACCTCTATGTGCTTTTTCGAACAATTTGCTATCGTGCCGAACCTGCCCAAGCCTCCGCCAGCGTTGTTGAGGTTGCAGATCCGACTATAAGAGAAGCCCTTGCCATGACCACAGCGCCCTCGAGCATCGCGCAACCAGCCCAACCTGCACGTCCGCTGACCCGCAACGACTACAAGACCTTGTCACTGTCTGCCTTGGGCGGCGCGCTGGAATTTTACGACTTCATCATTTTTGTGTTCTTCGCCACGGTGGTCGGCAAACTGTTCTTCCCCGCCGACATGCCCGAGTGGCTGCGCCTGATGCAGACATTCGGCATCTTCGCCGCCGGTTACCTGGCTCGGCCGTTGGGCGGCATCGTCATGGCGCACTTCGGTGACCTGCTGGGACGCAAGAAGATGTTCACTCTGAGCATTTTCATGATGGCGGTGCCGACCCTGATTATGGGCTTGCTGCCGACTTATGCGCAGATAGGTATGTGGGCGCCGATCCTGTTGCTGCTGATGCGGGTGATTCAGGGCGCGGCGATTGGCGGCGAAGTGCCGGGCGCCTGGGTATTCGTTTCCGAACACGTACCGCAGCGGCACATCGGTTATGCCTGCGGCACGCTGACCAGCGGTCTGACTGCCGGCATTCTGTTGGGCTCATTGGTCGCCACCGCGATCAACAGCATTTATACGCCGGTGGAAGTGTCGGATTACGCCTGGCGTATCCCGTTCTTGCTGGGCGGTGTGTTTGGCCTGTTCTCGGTCTACCTGCGCCGCTGGCTGCACGAAACCCCGGTGTTTGCCGAACTGCAATTGCGTAAAGCCCTGGCCGAAGAAGTGCCGCTGCGCGCTGTGCTGCGTGACCATCGCGGTGCGATTCTGATTTCCATGCTGCTGACCTGGTTGCTGTCCGCCGGGATCATTGTGGTCATCCTGATGACCCCGACCGTGCTGCAGACCGTCTACCACTTCCCGCCGACTACCGCGTTGCAGGCCAACAGCCTGGCCATCGTATTCCTGAGCCTGGGCTGTGTGGCCTCCGGTGCACTGGCTGACCGTTTTGGCGCCGGGCGGGTGTTCGTGTTCGGTAGCGCGTTGCTGCTGCTGACCTCGTGGACCTTCTATCACAGCCTGTTCAATCATCCCGACTGGCTGTTCCCGATGTACGCCCTGACCGGTTTGCTGGTCGGCACCATCGGTGCGGTGCCGTACGTGATGGTCAAAGCCTTCCCGGCGGTGGTGCGTTTCAGCGGTCTGTCGTTTTCCTACAACCTGGCCTACGCCATCTTCGGCGGCCTGACCCCAATGGTCGTCACCTTGCTGCTCAAGGAAAGCCCGATGGGGCCGGCCTATTACGTAGCGATCATTTGTGGGGTCGGGATTCTGGTGGGGGCGTATCTTTGGAAAAAAGGACGGTAACAACGGTTGGATGTTAATGCTTTCGCCAGTGCGAAAGCCTTGCATCACATTCTCCAGGCGGTAAACGTGCTCCATGTTCGAGCATGTTATCCAAGGCATCCGCAGCGTGTGCTGGTGGAACAACTTGGTGCTCGACCATTAGGTCGAGTAGCCAGAGGGCCCCGTGGACCTGCAAGCCATCTCGTTGAGCCTGGCGTCTGAGCTTGCCGTCTCCGGTCAGTAACGGTCGGCCTGTCTCCTGCGCGAGCAAATAACAGGAGACATCCGCCAGTGAACTGTTGTTGTGCTCTACCTTGAGGCTGAAAAGTCGAGCCACTCCGGGGCCATCGAAAGATTCGACAATCAACCCATGGGCGAGCAATTCGTCATGGGGAAAGTCCTCCAGTTCATCCATCACGAAATCGGTGCAGCAAAGTGTGAACGGAAGTCTGAACATCTGTTCCAGCAATCCAGCGTTTCTGAAATCGATCCAGATATTTGTATCGCTGATGTAGATCAGACTCATGCACTCTCCAATGAGCCTAGGAAGTTTGGGTCAAGGGCGCTCACTGGCTTACGTAAAAGTTCGGCTGCGCGGGATTTGGTGATAAGCCCCTCTGCCAATCCCCAAAACACCAACGATTCAAAACGTTGTGGTGGCTTACAGGGCATGGGTTCTGGCTCAGCCTTGCGCCAGCCGTTCGCGCTGAATTGGATGGTTAGAGATTTGTAACCCGCATCGCTAAGCAGGTTCAGATCCTTGAGGCGCCGTAGTGCTGCGTGCATCGAAATCCCGTATTGGCGCTTGGCGATGAGTAACTCGCGCGGATGAACCCGTGAACGTGGATGGCTGCCAAAGTCGCTGGTGACGCCTTTTGCCGGGTAGAGGAATGCACCTGCAAATCGATGACAGCAGTTTTCCTTGTCTCTCTCAGGCATATCGTCGGGTAACTGCATGACCCAATGGCCAAGCTCGTGGGCAGCGGTGAAGCGTATACGTTCACCTGGACGCTCGGCATTTAACGCGATCAAGACATGGCGCCCGTCTCCGGTAGCTGCGCAGGCCCCATCGAAATCATCCGGCCCCATGAGCATCGCTACCTTGATGCTGTGCTCTTCTAACTGCTCGGTCAGATTAGCGATGGGGTCGCTACCAATTCCCCAGAAATCCCGAAGTAGCTCGGCGGCGCGTTCGGCCTCTTCAATAGAGGAAACGGGCAGCATTTGAGCCGGAGTGCTTGGAGTCTGGATGTCCGCTGGGTCGAAACATTCCTCCAGAGCCATGTAGCGCTCAAGGTGTTCACGAATCTGCTCTTCGACTTGCACCTGACGGTATCTGGGCATTTTCGCAAGCTTGCGAAACTCCAACGGCGCAAGCGGGATGGCGTCCGCGCGGAAAAAGTACTCAGGATTGACCTCCAATACTTTTGCCATTTGCAGCAGGCGCGAGGAGTTCGGGGTGCTTAACCCTTTTTCGTATTTGCTGAGGGCTTGCTTGGTAATGTCGCCAAGCTGGAGCGCCAGCGCCTCCAAGGATATGCCACGCAGAAGGCGAGCGCGGCGGATTCGGTCATTAATCATGAGTTCCTCTCGTGGTTGACAAGACTATATTTTAGTTCTTATTTGTCAACCTGCTCAGAGAGTCAGAATGTATCCGGCAATTGAATACTGGCCTTTCATCCAATTGTCATATTTCAGCCATAGAGTGTTCACACGGCCTGCTGATACTTGGCCCCGACTTAACACACCTATCTGCTAGGAGTAAGGCATGAAACTGAAGCGTTTGATGGCGGCAATGACTTTTGTCGCTGCTGGCGTTGCGACTGCCAACGCGGTTGCCGCTGTTGACCCTGCTATCCCGAGCTACACCAAGACCACTGGTGTGTCGGGCAACCTGTCCAGCGTCGGCTCCGATACCCTGGCCAACCTCATGACCCTGTGGGCTGAGAACTACAAAAAAGAATACCCGAACGTAAACATCCAGATTCAGGCCGCTGGCTCCGCCACCGCGCCACCTGCGCTGACTGAAGGCACCTCCAACCTGGGCCCGATGAGCCGCAAGATGAAGGACACCGAACTGGCGGCCTTCGAGCAGAAGTATGGCTACAAGCCAACCGCTATCCCGGTGGCCGTGGACGCCCTGGCGGTCTTCGTACACAAAGACAACCCGATCCAGCACCTGACCATGGAACAAGTCGACGCGATCTTCTCCTCGACTCGTCTGTGCGGCGCCAAAGCTGATGTGAAAACCTGGGGCGACCTGGGTGTGACCGGCGACTTGGCCAACAAGCCAGTACAACTGTTCGGTCGTAACTCGGTATCCGGCACTTATGGCTACTTCAAAGAAGAAGCCCTGTGCAAAGGCGACTACAAGCCAAACGTCAACGAACAACCAGGCTCGGCGTCGGTTGTGCAGTCGATCAGCTCCTCGCTGAACGGCATCGGTTACTCGGGCATCGGCTACAAGACCGCCAGCGTGAAGACCGTGGCCCTGTCCAAGAAAGGCAGCACTGAATTCATCGAAGACACCGAAGAAAACGCCCTGAACGGTAAGTATCCGCTGTCGCGTTTCCTCTACGTTTACGTCAACAAGGCCCCGAACAAGCCTCTGGCCCCGCTGGAAGCCGAGTTCGTGAAACTGGTTCTGTCCAAGCAGGGCCAGGAAGTTGTAGTGAAAGACGGCTACATCCCACTGCCAGCCAAGGTTGCTGCAAAAGCACTGGCTGACCTGGGTCTGGCGGAAGGCGGCGCTGAAGTCGCAAAAAAGTAAAACCCTAGGTCCGGGGTAAACCCGGACCTGTAGGAGCGAGGCTTCGCGAGCAAGCTTCGCTGCTACAAAGGCCCAGGGTTGCCATGATGGCAACCCGGCCCTCCCCAAATTTCTGATCCACTGCCAGTTTCCACCGGCGGCGGATTTGTTGCGTCACTGCATTGTCATCTTTCTGTCATACAGGATCGCTAGGGTGTGCGCATGAATGATCTGGCCAACTCCACCATGACTACAAATCCCCCCAAGCGAATTGACTTCAATACGCCTGAGCTGCACCGCAAGCGCCGCATCCGTGCGCTGAAAGATCGCCTGACCCGCTGGTACGTCCTCGTCGGCGGCCTCGCCGTCCTCGGCGCGATCACCCTGATCTTCTTCTTCCTTGGTTATGTTGTCGCGCCGCTGTTCCAGGGTGCCGACCTGACCGCCAAAGACGCCATCACGCCCGCCTGGATGCAAGACGCCGGCAAGCCTTTGATGATCTCCCTCGAAGAACAGAACCAGGTCGCCATGCGGGTTTCCGACAAGGGCCAGGCGTTGTTTTTTGATATCGACAGCGGCGCCGAACTGCGCCGCGTCGACCTGCCGATCACAGCCGGTACCAGCGTGACCTCCATCGGTGAAGATCAACCCGGCCATCCATTGGTCGCAGTGGGGTTGTCCAACGGTCAGGTGCTGGTGTTCCGCCACACCTATAAAGTCAGCTACCCGGACGGCAAGAAAACCATCTCGCCGGCTATCGAATACCCGTACGGCGAAACGCCAATCGTGCTGAACGAGGCGGGCGGCGCTCTGGAGCACGTCAGCCTCAACGCCACCGATTCGACCCTGCTGCTGGCTGGCTCCACCGGTGCGCAACTGCATGTCATGTCGCTGACCAGCGAAGAAAACATGATGACCGGCGAAGTCACCAACGAGCAGAAACGTATCGACCTGCCGCAAATGACCGAGCCAGTGAAGAACATCTTCGTCGACCCGCGTCAGCAGTGGCTGTACGTGGTCAACGGTCGCGCTCAAGCCGATGTGTTCAGCCTGCGCGACAAGAGTCTTAACGGTCGCTACAAATTGCTCGAAGACGGCGATGCCGAGATTACCGCCAGCACCCAGCTGGTGGGCGGTATCTCACTGATCCTCGGCGACTCCAAGGGCGGTCTCGCCCAGTGGTTCATGGCTCGCGATCACGATGGCGAACTGCGCCTGAAGCAAATCCGCACCTTCCAGATGGGCGCTGCGCCGATTGTTGAAATTACCGCCGAAGAACGTCGAAAAGGCTTCGTTGCCCTTGATGCGTCCGGCAAGCTCGGCGTGTTTCACAGCACCGCGCACCGCACTTTGCTGGTGGATCAGGTGGTCGACGGCCAAGGCCTGTTCGGCCTGTCGCCACGGGCCAACCGCGTGATCGTGGAGCAGGGCGGCAAGCTGCAACCGTTGCTGCTCGACAACCCGCACCCGGAAGTCTCGTGGAGCGCATTGTGGAGCAAGGTCTGGTACGAGAACTACGACGAGCCTAAATACGTCTGGCAATCGACTGCCGCCAACACTGACTTCGAACCCAAGCTGAGTCTGTCGCCGCTGACCTTCGGTACCCTGAAAGCCGCGTTCTACGCCATGCTGCTGGCCGCGCCCCTGGCCGTCGCCGCAGCGATCTACACCGCGTACTTCATGGCACCGGGCATGCGTCGCAAGGTCAAGCCGGTGATCGAACTGATGGAAGCGATGCCGACGGTGATCCTCGGCTTCTTCGCCGGCCTGTTCCTCGCACCGTATGTAGAAGGGCATTTGCCGGGCATCTTCAGCCTGCTGATGCTCCTGCCGATCGGCATTCTGGTGGCGGGTTTCGTCTTCAGTCGCCTGCCTGAGTCGATCCGCCTGAAAGTGCCGGACGGTTGGGAAAGCGCGATCCTGATTCCAGTGATTCTGTTCGTGGGTTGGCTGTCGCTGTACATGAGCCCGTACATGGAAACCTGGTTCTTCGGCGGCGACATGCGCATGTGGATCTCCCACGACCTGGGCATCACCTACGACCAGCGCAACGCTCTGGTGGTCGGCCTGGCCATGGGTTTTGCGGTCATCCCGAACATCTACTCCATTGCCGAAGACGCCGTGTTCAGCGTGCCGCGCGGCCTGACTCTTGGTTCCCTGGCCCTCGGCGCCACGCCGTGGCAGACCATGACTCGCGTGGTGATCCTCACCGCCAGCCCGGGCATCTTCTCGGCGCTGATGATCGGCATGGGCCGCGCGGTCGGTGAAACCATGATCGTGCTGATGGCCACCGGTAACACCCCGGTCATGGAAATGAACCTGTTCGAAGGCCTGCGTACATTGGCAGCCAACGTCGCGGTGGAAATGCCCGAATCGGAAGTCGGCGGCAGCCACTACCGCGTGCTGTTCCTCTCGGCGCTGGTGCTGCTGTTGTTCACCTTCATCATGAACACCCTCGCGGAACTGATTCGTCAGCGTCTGCGCAAGAAATACTCGTCGCTTTAAGAAAGGTAGAAGTCTGTGAAACAGAACTCCCTGAATGGATGGTTCAAGAGCGGCGCCCCAGGCGTCTGGATCAGCGGTGGCGCGGTGTCCATTGCGGTCATCATGACCATTGGCCTGCTGGCGGTGATTGCCGTGCGCGGTCTGGGTCACTTCTGGCCGGCGGACCTGGTCCACGCCAGTTATGACGTGCCGGGCCAGGCCAATCACCTGGTCATCGGCGAAGTGGTGCAGAAGGAAGAAGTGCCACGCGAGCGCCTGAAAAGCGCTGGCCTGCCGGTGCCCGATCAGGGCCCGGAGTTCATGACCCGCGAGCTGATCAAGGTCGGCAACCGTGATCTGAACGGCACGGACTTCACCTGGACTGTCGGCGAGTGGCTGACCAACCAGAAGACTCCGCCAGAGCTGATGACCATCGAGCGTCGCGAGTGGGGCAACTTCTACGGCTATCTGGTCAACGTTAAAGAGGACGGCAAGGTCGTCGCTGAAGGCGAAGCCGCATGGCCTGAGTTGCAGGCCCGTGTCGATCGCGTCAACCAGTTGGCTGGGCAGCTCAAGAGCCTGGAAAAAACCGACATCGGCGCGATCAACGCCGGTCTCGAACGTGTTCGTCTGCACGGTCGCAAGCTGGAATTGGCCGGCCGTCTCGACGCTACCGCACAGGCGGACCTGGAGTCTGAGCGCGCCGAGCTGAATGCCCGTTATCAGGAAATCGAAGCGCGTCTGAACGACCTGCACAAGCAGTTCAACCGTGACAGCCTGACGGCTCGTGACGCGAACGGTAAAGAGGTCGAGATCGGCATCGGCAAAGTGGTTCACGCCTATCAGCCGAACGCCATGAGCACCTTTACCAAGGTTGGCTTCTACTTCAGCAAGGTCTGGGAATTCCTCAGTGATGACCCGCGCGAAGCCAACACCGAAGGCGGGATCTTCCCGGCGATTTTCGGCACCGTGATGATGACCTTGATCATGGCGATGATCGTCACTCCGTTCGGAGTGCTGGCGGCGGTCTACCTGCGTGAATACGCCAAGCAGAACACTCTGACCCGAGTGATCCGTATTGCGGTGAACAACCTGGCGGGCGTACCGGCGATCGTTTACGGCGTGTTCGGCCTGGGCTTCTTCGTTTATGTGCTGGGCGGCTCGATCGACCGGTTGTTCTTCCCCGAAGCCTTGCCGGCGCCGACCTTCGGTACGCCGGGTCTGTTGTGGGCTTCGTTGACCTTGGCCCTGCTGGCTGTGCCGGTGGTGATCGTGGCCACCGAAGAAGGCCTGGCGCGGATTCCTCGCACCGTGCGCGAAGGCTCGTTGGCCCTCGGTGCGACCAAGGCCGAGACCTTGTGGAAGATCGTGCTGCCGATGGCCAGCCCGGCAATGATGACCGGCATGATCCTCGCCGTGGCCCGCGCCGCCGGTGAAGTGGCGCCGCTGATGCTGGTGGGCGTGGTGAAACTGGCACCGTCGCTGCCGCTGGATGGCAACTACCCGTACCTGCACCTGGACCAGAAGATCATGCACCTGGGCTTCCATATTTATGACGTCGGCTTCCAGAGCCCGAACGTCGAAGCCGCGCGACCGTTGGTGTATGCCACGGCGCTGCTGCTGGTGCTGGTGATCGCGACATTGAACCTGTCGGCCGTTTATATCCGTAACCATCTGCGCGAGAAGTACAAGGCGCTGGATAGCTGATCACCGTCGCTCTTGCAGAGCGGCGACACCGCTGGCCCATCTTGTGAGGCCAGCGGCTCACTGAACCGAATTTGTTAGCACAGGGAGCCTCCCATGCAGCACGAAGCACACACTCACGGCATCAACATGTCGGCCCTGGGCCGCGACAAACAGAGCCTGAGTCTCGAGCAGGAAACCGTGGCCATCGAAGTGCCGGGGTTGAGCCTGTTCTACGGCGACAAACAAGCGCTGTATGACGTCAGCATGAACATCCCGAAACAGCGCGTGACCGCCTTCATCGGGCCGTCCGGCTGTGGCAAGTCCACGCTGTTGCGCACTTTCAACCGCATGAACGACCTGGTGGATGGCTGCCGCGTCGAAGGCGCGATCAACCTCTACGGCAACAACATCTACCGCAAGGGCGAGGACGTGGCCGAGCTGCGTCGTCGCGTCGGCATGGTGTTCCAGAAGCCCAACCCGTTCCCGAAAACCATCTATGAAAACGTGGTTTACGGCTTGCGCATCCAGGGCATCAACAAAAAGCGCATCCTCGACGAAGCCGTCGAGTGGGCGTTGAAAGGCGCGGCGCTGTGGGATGAAGTCAAGGATCGTCTGCACGAGTCGGCACTCGGTTTGTCCGGCGGTCAGCAGCAACGTCTGGTGATTGCCCGCACCATCGCCGTGGAGCCGGAAGTGCTGCTGCTCGACGAACCGTGCTCGGCCCTCGACCCGATCTCCACGCTGAAAGTCGAAGAGCTGATCTACGAACTGAAATCCAAGTTCACCATTGTTATCGTGACCCACAACATGCAACAGGCCGCGCGGGTTTCCGACTACACGGCGTTCATGTATATGGGCAAACTGGTGGAGTTCGGCGACACCGACACCCTGTTCACCAATCCGGCGAAGAAGCAGACCGAAGACTACATCACCGGTCGTTACGGCTAGGAAGCTGTTGTTGCTCACTGAACTGACGCTGCGGCCCACCGCACCTTACCGGACGCTCCAAGGACGCCAACATGATTAGTAAAGAAGGCCTTACCCATCACATCTCCCAGCAGTTCAACGCTGAGCTCGAGGAAGTGCGCAGCCACCTCCTGGCCATGGGCGGGCTGGTCGAGAAGCAGGTCAACGACGCGGTCACCGCGCTGATCGAGGCCGACTCCGGCCTGGCCCAGCAAGTGCGCGAGGTCGACGACCAGATCAACCAGATGGAACGCAATATCGACGAAGAATGCCTGCGCATTCTGGCCCGTCGTCAGCCGGCGGCGTCGGACTTGCGGCTGATCATCAGCATCTCCAAATCGGTGATCGACCTCGAGCGTATCGGCGACGAAGCCACCAAGATCGCCCGTCGCGCCATTCAGTTGTGCGAAGAAGGCGAAGCGCCGCGCGGTTATGTCGAGGTTCGCCACATCGGCGACCAGGTGCGCAACATGGTTCGCGATGCCCTGGACGCGTTTGCCCGCTTCGACGCCGACCTGGCACTGTCGGTGGCGCAGTACGATAAGATCATCGACCGCGAATACAAGACCGCGCTGCGCGAACTCGCCACCTACATGATGGAAGACCCGCGCTCTATCTCGCGTGTCTTGAGCATTATCTGGGTGCTGCGTTCCCTTGAACGAATCGGCGACCACGCGCGCAATATCTCGGAACTGGTGATTTACCTGGTGCGCGGCACCGACGTGCGTCACCTGGGCCTCAAGCGCATGAAGGAAGAAGTGGAAGGCACAAGTGCCGAAACCGCTAATGTTCCGGACAAAGCTGACGATAAGTAAGGTTGCCCAAGAAAAAGCGCCCGGCCCCTTGGCCGGGCGTTTTTGTTTGTGTGGCTTTTGAACTGAAAAGCCGAATTGAAAAGCAGCACCCGCGAACGAAAAGTCCCGGCGTGACTGAAGAGTTTTGGCAAAGTGCCATCAGCCAGCGTTATGCTTGCCGGGATATTTAAAGGGGTGTTGGATGAGCAAGATCAGTGTGTTGGTCGTGGACGATGCGTCGTTCATTCGTGACCTGGTAAAAAAGTGCCTGCGCAACTACTTCCCGGGGATCCGGACCGAAGATGCAGTCAACGGTAAAAAGGCCCAGGCCATGCTGGCCAAGGAAGCGTTCGACCTGGTCCTGTGTGACTGGGAAATGCCGGAAATGTCCGGTCTGGAGTTGCTGACCTGGTGCCGCGAGCAGGACAACCTCAAGACCATGCCGTTCGTGATGGTGACCAGCCGTGGCGATAAAGAGAACGTGGTCCAGGCGATCCAGGCCGGGGTTTCCGGCTACGTCAGCAAGCCATTCACCAACGAGCAGCTGTTGACCAAGGTCAAGCAGGCCCTGAACAAGGTCGGCAAGCTCGATACCTTGATGAACAGCGCGCCGACCAAAATGAACTCGGCGTTCGGCAACGATTCCCTGAGCGCATTGACCGGTGGCAAAGCGGCGGTAGTCGCACCCGCGGCTGCTGCGGTCAACCCGTTTGCCAAACCTGCCGCCGCCGCGCCAGCCCCGGCTGCGGCGCCGTCTCGCGGCCTGCTCAACAATCCACCGGTCAAGGCGCCAGCCGCTGCCTCCGCTGGCGGTCGTGGCCAAGGCCAACTGCGCCTGTCGAGCGGCACACAGCAATGCGTGATCAAGGCCTTGAGCATCAAGGAAGCGCTGCTGGTGGTGAAACGCACCGAGACCTTGCCGCAAGTCCTCGACAACGCCGTACTCGACCTGGAGCAGGGCGACAACGCCGAAACTGCCCGTCTTAACGGCTACTTGCACGCCATCGTCGCCCACGAGCCGAAGCCGGACAGCGAGTGGCTGCAACTGACGTTCCGCTTTGTCGACCAGGATGCACAGAAGCTCGACTACATCTCCCGCCTGATCGCCCGTGGCACCGCGCAGAAGCACTTCGTACCGGGTGCGTAACGTGTACCGCTGATCATTCCCACGCAGAGCGTGGGAATGATCATTTGAAACATCTGTCGACTACGCAGGTCCATTTCTGCTGCTAGGCTCCTTCCCAGGCCTACTCAACAGAATTTTGCCCATGCTCGCGCGCCTGCTGTTTTTCTGTGGTCTTTTCATGGCCTCCACCTCGGCTGTGGCCATGACGATCTACAGGTCCACTGATGCCAGTGGCGTGGTCTCTTACAGTGACCGCCCCACCAAAGGTGCGAAGGTGTTCGTTTTTCGCGACCGAATGGTCGAACACCTTGAGCGGCAGGTGTACCTCGACATCAAGAGGATGAATGGCATCGACAGCGTGTTCGTGCGCAATGACCTGTATGCGCCGGTCGAGATCGAGCTGAGTTTCGACGGGCTGCAGAACGTAAGCGGTGCGCCGAGCCGACCGATCCGGCGGGTGATGCCGGCGCGCAGTAACCTTCGTCTGGCCCTGCTCACGCCGACGAAGGCTGGAAGGCCGATCGTGTATAACCCAAGGTTCGAATATTCCCTGGGCGACCCCTCAGGGGCTGCCATGGCCTATCGATATCCATTGCCCTGGCGTGGCGGTCCGTTTCGGCTGACCCAGGGCGCCAACGGTCAATACAGCCATTATGGGCCGAAGAACCGTTACGCGATGGACATCGCCATGCCCGAAGGCACGCCGATCATCGCTGCGCGCGGCGGGGTGGTGGTGAAAACCGAGAATGGCCAGACCGGGCGCGGCAACGATCCGTCGGGCAATTTCGTGCGGGTGTTGCACGATGACGGGACCATGGGCGTGTACCTGCACCTCAAGAAGGGTTCAGTCTGCGTACGGGAAGGTCAGCGGGTGGTGGTGGGCAGTGCGCTGGCGCTGTCGGGCAACACCGGCAACAGCAGCGGCCCGCACCTGCACTTCGTGGTGCAGCGCAATACCGGATTGGGGCTGGTGTCGATTCCGTACCAGTTCAATCAACCGGTGGGGGCGTTGCCCAACTTTGCGTTGGGCAAGAAGTGAAGGCGATGGAGATCTACTGTGGCGAGGGAGCTTGCTCCCGCTCGGCTGCGCAGCAGTCGCCATTCAGCCAACGCGGTCTGCCTGAGTAAACGCGGCAGCCGGTTTTGGGGCCGCTCCGCAGCCCAACGGGGGCAAGCCCCCTCACCACCGAAAGCACGCTTAATCGAGCATCAACACCTTGGCCAATATGATCTTCGGCCCTTTCATCTTTTTGATGATGATCCGCAAACCTTCGACTTCCAGCACTTCTTCCTCTTCGGGCACCCGTTTCAGGGTTTCGTAGACCAGCCCGGCGAGGGTTTCGGCTTCGATGTGGTCCAGGTCGATGCCCAACAGGCGTTCCACCTTGAACAGCGGCGTATCGCCGCGCACCAGCAGCTTGCCCGGCTGATACGCGAGGATCCCGCGTTCAGCCTTGCGGTGTTCGTCCTGAATGTCGCCCACCAGCACTTCCAGCACATCTTCCATGGTCAGGTAGCCGATGATGTTGCCGTCGGCTTCCTCGACCACGGCGAAGTGCGAGCCGCCCTTGCGGAACTGTTCCAGGAGTTGCGACAGCGGCATGTGCCGCGACACGCGCTCCAGCGGCCGGGTCAGTTCGGCGAGGTTGAACGACTCGGGAATGTGATCAAGGGCAGCCAGTTCCAGCAGCAGATCCTTGATGTGCAGCAGGCCGACGAACTCTTGGCGCTCGCTGTCGTACACCGGGTAGCGGCTGAACTTGTGGCGACGGAACAACGCCAGGATTTCCTTGAGCGGAGCGTTGAACTCAAGTGTGACCAGGTCTTCCCGGGAGTTGGCCCAGTCGACCACTTCCAGCTCGCCCATTTCCACCGCCGAGGCCAGTACGCGCATGCCTTGGTCGCTCGGGTCCTGGCCACGGCTGGAGTGCAGGATCAGTTTCAGTTCTTCACGGCTGTAATGGTGCTCGTGGTGCGGGCCGGGCTCACCTTGCCCGGCAATGCGCAGGATCTGGTTGGCGCTGGCGTTGAGCAGGTAGATGGCCGGGTACATGGCCCAGTAGAACAAGTACAGCGGCACCGCCGTCCACAGCGACAGCAACTCGGGTTTGCGGATGGCCCAGGATTTCGGCGCCAGCTCACCGACCACGATGTGCAGGTACGAAATGATGAAGAACGCCGTGAAGAACGAAACCGCCTTGACCACTTCAGCGGAATCTACGCCCACG
Organism: Pseudomonas sp. Pseusp11; assembly: GCF_047304405.1. Lineage (NCBI taxonomy): Bacteria > Pseudomonadati > Pseudomonadota > Gammaproteobacteria > Pseudomonadales > Pseudomonadaceae > Pseudomonas > Pseudomonas sp. Pseusp11. The sequence goes on along the minus strand of NZ_JBGLZF010000005.1, from coordinate 11,279 downwards.
GCACTCAGCACAGGCTCCAGAAGGTGCGCGAACGCCGGTTCACCGACCCAACCCAGGCCGAGAGAAGCGAGGGTGATACCCAATTGGCACGCTGACAGGTAAGCATCGAGCTGACTGTGTACGGTGCGCAGGATATGTCCGCGCCAGCCGTGCTGTTCAGCGATGGCTTCGACCCGGGTCGAGCGCAGTTTGACCATGGCAAATTCTGCCGCAACGAAAAAGCCGTTGAGCAAAACCAGGATCAAAGCAAAAAGAATCATGCCGAAGTCGGCGAATATTGTTGCGAGGGTCAAGCCAGGGGAAGGGTCCATGATGGAGTTTTGCGGGTTCCGTGTATTCAAAAAAGGGGGAAATGCAGTGCCTGAAGGGCAGGCACAAGTCAGCCAATGTAGCGGCTGACTGATCGATTGCCTAGTGGCGAGTGCTAGTCGGTATCAGTCCGCGGCGCTGATCACGCGGGATTTGGTGACCTGGGCCGGCGCGAAATGGCAGGTAAACGTGCTGCCATGCCCCGGCACACTGCTGATTTCCATGCGTGCCCGGTGGCGCAGCAACACGTGCTTGACGATGGCCAGCCCCAGCCCGGTGCCGCCGGTGTTGGAATTGCGGCTGGAATCGACGCGATAGAAGCGTTCGGTCAGGCGCGGCAGGTGTTTGCTGTCGATGCCGATTCCCGAATCCTGCACGCTCAGGTGTGCACCTTGCTCGTCACCCCACCAGCGAATGCGGATATTGCCTTCGGCCGGGGTGTATTTCACCGCGTTGAACACCAGATTGGAAAACGCACTGCGCAGTTCGGCTTCACTGCCCTTGAGCAGAATCGTCGGATCGGCTTCGAGGGTGATGCGCTGATTTTTCTGCCCCGACAGCTGCTGAGCATCGCTCTTGATCGATTGCAGCAGGCTGTCGATGGACACTGGTTGGTTGTCCGACGGGTAATCGGTGGCTTCCAGTTTGGCCAGCAGCAGCAAATCGTTAAGCAAGGTCTGCATGCGCCCGCCTTGCTGCTGCATTTGCTGCAGGGCACGGGTCCAGCGTGGATTCACGTCCTCGACGTTATCGAGCAGGGTTTCCAGGTAGCCGCAAATCACTGTCAGGGGCGTGCGCAGCTCGTGGGACACGTTGGCGATAAAGTCTTTGCGCATCTGCTCCAGCTGATGGATACGCGTCACATCGCGCACCAGCATCAAGTGTTCGTTGTTGCCGTAGCGGGTGATGTATAGCTGAATGCGCAGGCGATCGTTGATCGGCGACGGAATTTCCAACGGCTCGGCGTAACTGTCCTGCTCGAAGTATTCCTTGAAGCGCGGATGGCGCACCAGGTTGGTCACCGGCTGGCCGCTGTCCTGAGGAGTCTTGAGGCCGAGCAGGGTTTCGGCGGCGCGGTTCCACCACTCGAGGTTGCCGTCGCTGTCGAGCATGATCACTGCGTCTTTCAGCGCGGCAGTGGATTCCTGGACCCGGTCGATCACCGCTTGCAGGCGCCCGCGTACCCGTTGGTCGCGGCGTTGCAGGTGATAGATGCTGTCGAACACTTCGCCCCACAGGCCATAGCCGTCGGGCGGTGCTTCATCGGGTTGGTGCAGGCGCAGCCATTCGTGCAGGCGCAGCAGCTGTTTGAGGGTCCAGGCCAGGTAAACACCCAGGCCCACGGCGAGACTCCAGCCGTAGTAGCCGGAAATCAGGCCGATCACCAGGCAGGCGGTGACCAGCAACAGCATGTGGCGAATCAGGGTGCCATGCCAGTTTTGGTTCACGGAAAATATGCGTCCTTGTCAGCGAGGCTGGCGGTCTGTTCAGGCCTTGGTGGAAAACCGGTAGCCGGTGCCGCGCACGGTTTGTACCAGATTTTCGTAGGCATCGCCGAGGGCTTTGCGCAGGCGACGGATGTGCACGTCGACAGTGCGCTCTTCGACGTAGACATTGCCGCCCCAGACCTGATCCAGCAACTGGCCGCGGGTGTAGGCGCGTTCCTGGTGGGTCATGAAGAATTGCAGCAAGCGGTACTCGGTCGGGCCCATCTCGGCGGGTCTGCCGTCGATGGTCACGCGGTGGCTGATCGGGTCCAGCAGCAGGCCGCCGACTTCAATCGGCGCTTCGCCATCGGTCGGGCCGGCGCGGCGTAGCACGGCTTTGAGGCGCGCAACCAGCTCACGGGGGGAAAACGGTTTGGTGATGTAGTCGTCGGCGCCGACTTCCAGGCCCTGGATCTTGTTGTCTTCCTCGCCCTTGGCGGTGAGCATGATGATCGGGATGTCCCCGGTCAGCTCATCGCGCTTGAGGCGGCGGGCCAACTCGATGCCGGAGGTGCCGGGCAGCATCCAGTCGAGCAGAATCAGGTCCGGTTTGCGATCGACGATAATGGCATGGGCCTGCTGGGAGTTCTCCGCCTCCAGGCAGTCATAGCCGGCCATTTCCAACGCAACGGCGATCATTTCGCGAATGGGCGCTTCGTCGTCGACGATCAGAATGCTCCTGCCAACCATGCCTTAATCCTCTTGTCATTTAACTGTCTTGCGCCGCATTAGATAACGGAATTATTGCAGTCGTGTGACAGTATTTTAGCCAGCCTGCGATTGTCGCGATCCTGAACTAAGCTTTAATTCCGAATCCTGACAACCACAAAAGGAAGGTTTCCATGAATCACATTGTTCAATCCTGGAAGGTCCTGCTGGTCACCGCCGCGCTAACGCTGCCGTCCCTGGCCTTCGCGGCAGAACCGGCCATGATGAAAGACGGGATGATGGTCGATCACAAGGGCATGACGGTTTACACCTACGACAAGGACTCAGGCGGTAAGTCGATGTGCAACGGCGAGTGCGCTGAATACTGGCCGCCAATGATGGCGCCGGCGGGCGCCAAGCCCGAAGGCAAGTGGAGCACGATCAAGCGTGACGACGGTAAGATGCAGTGGGCCTATGATGGCAAGCCGCTTTACACCTTCATGAAGGACAAAAAACCCGGTGACATGGCGGGCGACAATATGAAGAACGTCTGGCACATCATGCGCGAGCATAAATAAGCGATTCGCCTGCGCCGTAAACAGTTCGCGGCCTGCAGTCGCTCCATCCCCCTGTTGGAGCTGGCACAGGCTGCGATCTTTTCCAACGGTCAACGCAACGCGTAATCCAGCACAATCCCCACGAAAATCGCCAACCCCGCCCAGTGGTTATGCAAAAAAGCCTGGAAGCAGCGCATCCGGTCCTTGCTGCGGGTGTACCAGAACTCCCACGCAAAGCAGCCTGCCGCCACCAGCAACCCAAGGTGGAACCAGCCACCGAGATGGAATTTCGAGCCAGCCAGCAACAGGCAGCCCAGCGCCAGGCCTTGCAAGGTCAGAATGATCACCCGGTCGGCATCGCCAAACAGGATCGCGGTGGATTTCACCCCGATCTTCAGGTCATCGTCGCGGTCGGTCATGGCGTAATAGGTGTCGTAGCCCACGGTCCACAGCAAGTTGGCGATCCACAGCAACCAGGCTGTCGCCGGCAACTCACCGGTCTCGGCAGTGAACGCCATCGGCATGCCCCAGGAGAACGCCGCGCCCAGCACCACTTGCGGGTAATAGGTGTAACGCTTCATGAACGGATACGTGAAGGCCAGGGCCAAACCGCCCAGCGACAACCCGACAGTCGCCGCGTTGGTGCACAGCACCAGCAGGAAGCTCACGCCCATCAGCACCGCGAAGAACACCAGGGCTTCTTTTGAGCTGATCTTGCCGCTCACCAGCGGCCGTTGCTCGGTGCGTTTCACATGGCCATCGACCTTGCGGTCCGCCCAATCGTTGATCACACAACCGCCGGCACGGGTCAGCACCACGCCGAGCACGAAAATCACGATATTGGCCAGTGATGGCGAACCTTCACCGGCAATCCACAGTGCCCACAATGTCGGCCACAGCAGCAGGTAAATGCCGATCGGCTTGTCCATGCGGGTCAGCTGAATGAAATCCCAGGCCCGAGGATTCACGCGGTTCAGAGACTTGAGCAGGTTCTGGTACATCAGCAGTTCTCCGGATGCGCGCGGGCGGCGCTCCACAGGGTCGGCAGGAAAACCTCGGCCACCAGCACGCTCAGGGCGCCACGGTCGAAACGCGAGCGCCGGCCCCACAGTTCAGGCGCCTGAGCCTCCATCGGCAACCACGCTTGGGGATAGTGACAAACCTCGATGGCCCGGCGCTGAAACGCCCGATCGCAAAACAGCAGTTCGCCCAGGGAGCGGCTACCCAGCTCATCCATATGCAATCCGTCGCCCTGCAGCGCGCTACGCGCCGCCACGCTGCGGGCAAACACCCAAGCTTCACCGTGGCCGCGCAGATACACCTCGCGCACCCAGCCTTCGCTGCCTTCGGCCAGCTCCAGCGCGGCACATTCGTCGGCGCGCAGCGATTGCCAGCCTTCGAACAGCGGCGTGACGCTGAAACCGTCATTCGACAAACGGGTCAGGCGTCGGGTCAGTGACCCTTCATCGAACAACCAATCGAGCGTAGACGTGTCGGGGCGGGGCATCAGTTGGCTTTGAGAAAGCCAGAGCGGCGTCGGGGAGGGGGCTTTTGAGTGCGGCACAGTGAGTCATTATTGGCAGCAAATGAGGCGGCGAGCTTACCATGTCAGGCGGCGAGTTTGATTGATCCGGCCTGCCGTTGCGCCGAACAGGCTTGCATCTGTCGGGCCCGATCAGTACAAAACGCCCTGAGCCGGACGGCAACGCTTCATCTATCGACCGTTCGCGCCGGCAAAAGCCTGAATCCCGAGGAAGTACCTGAATGAAAAAGTGGCAATGTGTGGTCTGCGGCCTGATCTATAACGAAGCCGAAGGCTGGCCGGACGACGGTATTGCGGCGGGCACACCGTGGCAGGACGTGCCGGAAGACTGGCTGTGCCCGGACTGCGGAGTGGGCAAAATGGATTTTGAAATGATTGAAATCAACTAAGCATCCAAGGAGCTAGGAATGAACGCACCTGTCGTGATCGTCGGCACTGGGCTGGCTGGCTACAACCTGGCCCGGGAGTTTCGCAAACTCGATGGCGAAACCCCGCTGCTGTTGATTACCGCAGATGACGGACGCTCCTACTCCAAGCCGATGCTTTCCACCGGCTTTGGCAAGAATAAAGACGCCGATGGCCTGAGCATGGCCGAACCGGGCGCCATGGCCGAGCAATTGAAGGCCGAAGTGCGCACCCACACGCGCATCAGCGGCATCGATCCGGGCCACAAGCGCCTGTGGATCGGCGAAGAATCAGTGATCTACCGTGACCTGATCCTGGCCTGGGGTGCGGAAACCGTGCGGGTGCCGATTGAAGGCGACGCGGCCGACGCGGTTTTCCCGATCAACGACCTTGAAGACTACGCACGTTTTCGCGCAGCCGCGGCCGGCAAGCGTCGGGTGCTGCTGCTGGGCGCCGGTTTGATTGGCTGCGAATTTGCCAACGACCTGATTCTCGGTGGCTACGAAGTGCAACTGGTTGCCCCCTGCGAACAAGTCATGCCGACCTTGCTCCACCCGGCGGCGGCCGCTGCGGTCCAGGCCGGCCTGGAAAGCTTGGGCGCGCGCTTCCACCTCGGGCCGGTGCTCAATCGCTTGCAGCGAGTGGCTGACGGCCTGGAAGCGCATCTGTCTGACGGCCAGGTCATCCCTTGCGACGTAGTGGTGTCGGCCATCGGCCTGCGTCCGCGCATCGACCTGGCGGCTGCGGCAGGGGTGCAGGTCAATCGTGGTGTGGTGGTCGACCGCCACCTGAAAACCTCTCACGCCAACATCTACGCCCTGGGCGATTGCGCCGAGGTCGACGGGCTGAATCTGTTGTACGTCATGCCCCTCATGAGCTGTGCGAGAGCGCTGGCCCAGACCCTCGCCGGAAACCCTACGGCGGTGAGTTATGGCCCGATGCCGATCACTGTGAAAACCCCGGTCTGCCCATTGGTGGTTTCGCCGCCGCCACGGGGCGCGGAGGGCGTCTGGACGGTCGAAGGGCAGGGCGCGGACATCAAGGTGCTGTGCCGCGACAGCGCCGGCAAATTGCTGGGCTATGCGCTGACCGGCGCGGCGGTGATGGAAAAACTCGCCCTGAACAAAGAACTTCCGGCCCTGTTGGCGTAAATGCCGGTCGTTCTGTCGGAATCACCCCGTTTTTGCCCCCACAAAGGTCGCGGGGAGACTGGCGCCGCTCTTGCGCGCATGCCATCCTCATTCCCGTCTGCCGCAGAGTAGAGCACCTGCGGCGCCTTGGGCGCTGTTCCAACGAGAACAGCACGGACATAACAACAAAAAACCGTCAAAGGGGCTTCACTCATGCGTAAACCAGAACTCGCCGCTGCCATCGCGGAAAAAGCAGATCTCACCAAAGAACAGGCCAATCGCGTTCTCAACGCCGTTCTCGAAGAAATCACCGGCGCTCTGCATCGCAAGGATAGCGTCACGCTGGTGGGCTTCGGCACCTTCCTGCAACGCCATCGCGGTGCCCGCACCGGCAAAAACCCGCAAACCGGTGAGCCGGTGAAGATCAAGGCCAGCAATACTGTTGCGTTCAAGCCAGGCAAGTCGTTGAAAGACAGCGTTAATCCGTAACACGCACCGACTTCCCGCACAGCGGGCGAGCGGGATAAAAAATGGGCACGCCAACGAGGTTGGGTGCCCATTTTTTCTGTCTGGCGGATCAGCCGACTCGGCTTTGTTTCCTGGCGAGAATCGCTGCTATTTCCGGCTCATTCAGGTGATCCAGCGCGCGCTCTACCAACAAATGCACCCCGTCGGCCAGGCGGCTGAGCGCCAGGGCTACGGAGCGGCGTGAACCGTCCACGTCGTCGGCGAGGTCGGCGGCGATGGCGCTGATGGACAAGATATCTTCCGAGGCATTGGCGAGGAGGGCTTCAGTGTTGATGCCCGGGCAGACGCTGAAGAGCTGGCCTTTGCGTTTCGGTGGCTTTGGTTCGGCTGGCGGGAAGTGATGGTCGAGGGCGCGTTCGGCGGCGTCGTTGAGTTTTTTTGAATCGGGGCTTTCGTATGGGGAGACCGGATCGGTGTCCGGTGGGTTAGGTGTAACTTTGAACATGATCTTCAATTCCATGAGTGATGCTGACACCCCTTCGCCGACTAAACGAAGGGGTGGCGGCTGTACGCAGGTTAGTCGGACCGGGGAATTGAAGAAGCCGGCGCACCCAAAGGTGCCCTACGCACAGCCACCATCAAAATGCAGGTAGCAAGTACCTGTCTGACGGACGCTTGTACAACTTCAATTACCAGCGGGCGACTAAACCCGACCACTGACGATCAGTGACACGAATCAAGTTACCGACCGACCCCAAAGCGCACAAGCCGGCGGATTCTGGCGTAGCCGTAGGCAACGACGCAAGGTGTTGTAGCTTTCACGACGTTACCTACAAGGCTTTTAAACAAGCACTGTCAGGCATTGGCGTGGGACCGATTGGAAAACCATTTTTGATCAGGATTGGGGGGGCTGAATCAGGTTGCCGAGTTCGTCGTAATGATGGTGCAGGCTGCTGGCCGCACTGTGATCGGCAGCAACTGACCGAGGGCGTCGTAGGTAAAGAAGCGATGGATTCGACTGACCGGATAGCGAGGGAACATGATGAGCCCGAGCTGGAAAAATGGGCACACCGACTGGATCAGGTGCCCATTTTTGTTGGACGCAGAGATGAGTTTCTAACGAAGTCCCTCTACCAGTACCTTGTCTTTCTCGCCGCCCCAAGGATCGTCCAGCAGGTACTTGGCTGAAACTTTGCTGTCTGATGGGACCAGAGTGATTTTGTAAAAGATTTCTTCACCCTCGCAAACCTCGAAGTACAACGCATAGTCGCGTTTATCTAGATCGAGCTCGACCCTGAATTTTTCAGCAGCGGATGCAATTTCCACATGACTGGGATCCGTGACATGAAACGGCACGACGATGCAGCGCTGGGCAGTGGGGTCGAGGTTGAAACTGTCTTCCAGTTTCAGGTGTACGTTTGCCCCGAATGCGTCTTCAGGTAGAGGGTCAAACACAACATAGTCACTATGGAGGACCGCACCCTGCTCTAGGTTAATCTTGCCCCATTGGCTTGAGGCTTCGTCGAAGGGCCGTGAGCGGAATTGAATCTGGCTGTGGGAGATTAATAGGTCCATAACTTGAGCTGTCTTTTTCATCCATAAACCTCGATCGGTATCCTGCTCGGTTTCTCCGACGCATTGGTCCTAGAGTCCCCGGCCTTGCTCAAGCTTTTTTCTCTAAATAGAATTTCAGATATTTTTTTGGTCTTTCTTGAAAGGCTCGCGCCTTACCGAAGCTATAAGCATCGTCAAAGTATTTATAAGCCTGTGAATAATCTTCCAGTTCAAAGTAGACCATTCCCAAGTTGATCAACGGACCTGTATCGATATCTGACTCTCGGCCATCCAGGGTCTTTTGTGCCCAATCTTTAGCGGCCTCGAAGTCACCGTTGTCGAAGTGCAGGTTGAAAAAAGAACCTGTGACCCATGACGACAAAGGTGTCCATTCAAGTTTTGGCTCAGGAAGCAAGTCCCATGCTTTTTGGTACAAGGCCTGGGCTTCATTTTTTTTGTTTTGCTCATCGAGCTCATTGCCCGAGGCCATGATGGCCATTATCTCATCTGCCAACGTGGGGTTTTTATCTGCTAAATCTTTCATATAACAATCCTTTCCTGATATATGGGGTTTTCAACCTCGCCGAGTGAGTAGCCGTTGGTGTCGTGCTCGTTTTTTCGATGCGCCGGCCCAGCGGGTCGTAGGTCATCCTGACCACGCTGCCGTTTTTGTTGCGCACTTCAATCAATCGACTCTCGGCGTCGTAACCTAAGCGCTACAGGCCCCGTTTAGCGCTGCGTTTTTCGATCATCCGGCCAGACGCGTCATAGCGGTAATGCTTATCCCGGTAGGTCAGCAGTTTGTTGTGCACCACCAGCCCGGCGCCATGCTTCGGGCTGCCCTGCAGTTCGTGGCGAGGGAGCTTGCTCCCGCTCGGCGGCGCAGCCGTCGTAAACCGGCTGATGCGGTCTACCTGTAAGAATGTATCAACCCTTTTGGGGCGGCTGCGCCACCCAACGGGAGCAAGCTCCCTCGCCACAGGGGATCTGCGTTTCTAATCAAGTCCGCTACTTGTGCGGCATTGGCTCATTCACTCTTCGTCCAGATCTTCCTCATCGATCAGCCCTTGAACAAACCGAAGGAAATTCGAGCAGACCAGCTTTTCGGATTCAGCCTGATTTTCTTCAGGGCTTAGGTCGCTATCAAAGCTATCAGTCGTAAAATAACTAACGGCCTCCGTATCAAGATTCAAGCAAAAGAAGTTGCCACCCCAGTCGTTCGCGAAAGGCAGGAGGTGTGCAGGAAGTACCTGTTTTTTTAGCATCAACTGGTAGGTGGACAGCAGCGTGGAGTCGCCACCGGTAATCGGCTTGAATGCAGCCACTTCCAGTGGCTCGTCAAAATCTTCGCTGACCCAATAGGTCCGCTCCGGTACGCCGCCGTTGTACTTGAGGTAATGGTTTCTAAAGGGCGTCGGTAGCTTCTTACCAATTGCGGATTCCAGATGATCCAGATCCGCTGGCGTAATGGTCGCTTCGTCATTTGAGAATGTGTTTTCAAGCACTCGTTATCTCCGGTCATGAGCAGCGTCCAAGTTTGGGGCCAGCAGGTATTTGGCTGATTCTTTGCCGTTCCACTTTTCTACTGCATTATCCCTGGATCCGGAGCCGGAATGACCACGCTCGCCCAACTGGCTGTACGTTTGCGTTGTGTCAGAACACGCAATGCTGCTGCGTCGGGTTCGCCTTTTTTCGTGAATTTGACAGGCACCAAAACATAGAGCATCACCTTTTCATCGTCGGGGATGATCTCTTTTTCAGTTTTCGTATCCCAGGCTTTATCCACGGCCACGAAAGCATCCACTTCGTCTGGCCAGGCCAGGTTGGCATACATGGCATCGGAACGACGAATCAAGAAGCCTTCCGACAAGGGGCCATTATCGAACGTGTGGCGAGCGAGCAGAGACAGCAACTCAACCGGAAAAACCCAAGGACTGTGGGGGGGAAAACCATGCTGCGTAAGAGGCCAGTCGCCAGGTAAGCATACGAATAATTCGGTATGAGGACTTTTGGCAAAAAGTCCGATGGTGAAGAGTAACTTGAACTTGCTTTTGCCATCAATACAGCTGATACGCAGCTCCAGCCCCTCTTCATTAGTGATGGGACTCAGTTGCGCGGGTAGAACCCAGCCAGCGGTGTTGTGGACGAAAGTGACTATAGAACCACCAAATTCCTCAGGCTGGCTTTCAACGTCCATGATACTGACCGCCCCGGATTTTCTTAAGGTGGACGCAATCTCTGTAAATCCCCAGGTGTTGGCGATGTCCAATGGCGCAGTATTCAGCCTGGTGTGCAGTCGATTGATGTTGGCATGGTGTTCTACAAGAAGATTGACGACGTCCTGATGCCCAAAGGTAATCGCGTCAATCAGCGGGGTGGTTATGCTGTTAGGCCACCCATCCACCAAAGCACCGGCCTCAAGAAACCATTGGCATGTTTGTAAGTGTCCATTGCCAGCGGCTGCGGCAAGTGGCGTGCTATTGCCGGAACTGGCGGCAGGCTGGTCCAGCGCAATACCTAAAGACACCAATAAGCGGCAAATTTCGGTTTGCCCCTGTTCAGCGGCCATGTGCAGCAGGGTTTCATGCCCATCAAGACCATACATGGGCAAGTGCAATAGAACGGAATTTTTCTCTAGGCACTTTTTTAGTGAGGCTGCATTTCCCGACGCGATGTCTGCGTGAATGGCTAATAAAGTTTTAATGTTCTTTTCATAAATTTCTTCTGGGTTGTTCATTTAAAAAATACCTTTTGTCATTTGAGCACCCATGTTTTTTAATGCGTTTTGGACACTGGCCAGCCCGCCGACGTCTGCTTTCTGTAGTATTTCATAGACTTTTTTGGCGCTGGCTATCGAGTGATTCCCTCCACCATTTTGGGCCCAGGTGAAGTTGCGCGGGTCGTTGTTTAGGCCAATTTTGTGTTTGGCCAGAATTTTTTGCGAGTCGGTAATGTACTTTTGATTTTGAGCTTTCCAGCTTTTCGGAGCTTTTTCGCGGACGATATGATGGTAATGCGGCTTTACCATACCCTTAGGTGCAGGCCCCATTGCTCTCTTCTGTGAGGCGCTGAGTCGACAAACTTCCCACCCCCACGGAACCACCCACCCAAACCGAATAGGTGCGTATTTATAGAGGTTTAATACCCCCGCCAACCCAAACAGAAACGGCGACGAAAA